>JBFGCM010000013.1:0-56404 GCA_041581135.1 Acidimicrobiia bacterium | reverse complement strand
GGCTGGCGGAGGAGCTGTCGCCGGACACGTATGTCAACGTCATGGGCCAGTACCGGCCGGAACACCGGGTGCAGGGGAGCGACCGGTACCAGGACATCGACCGGACGCCCGAGCGGGCCGAGATGCGTGGAGCCTTTGCCGCCGCCCGAGACGCCGGCCTGTGGCGGTTCGACGCGCGGTGACGGACGGCGGGTAACGGGACCGCTCGCAACCGGCGGTACCGAACACTCAGCTGCATCGCCAGCATGAACAGCGGGCGGCTTGCAGCGCAGCCGGCGCCCGCGAGGCCTCGCCCCAAAGCGGCAGCATCGTGGCCGGGCCGAACGCAACCCGCGAAGGAGGAACGCGCGGCCGGAGCCTGGCCACGCCGACCGGCTCCGCCGGTCGGTTGGAGAATGCGGAGCATTCTCCACAAGGAAAACCGTCACACCCCGGCGCGATACTCGACCAATGAGGGCGTCGATCCTGCACGTGGATCTGGATGCGTTCTACGCATCGGTCGAGGAGCGGCGCAACCCGGCGCTGCACGGCAAAGCGTTTGCCGTCGGGGGTGGCGTGGTGTTGTCGGCCTCGTACGAGGCGCGCCGGTACGGGGTCCGCTCCGGCATGGGGGCCCGGCGGGCCCGGGAGTTGTGCCCACAGATCATCATCGTCAAGGGCACATTCGAGGACTACCGCAGCGCCAGCGACGACGTGTTCGAGATCTGCCGTCGCTTCACGCCGGTGATCGAGCAGATGTCGATCGACGAGGCGTTCCTCGACGTGTCCGGGTCCGAGCATCTCTTCGGGCCGGCGGAGCAGATCGCCCACGACCTCAAGGCGCTCACCCTCACCGAGACCCGGCTCACGGTGTCCATCGGTGTGGCCCGCTCGAAGTTCCTCGCCAAGATCGCCAGCAAGGTGGCCAAGCCCGACGGCATAGTCGTGGTGCCCCCCGATCGGGAACGAGAGTTCCTCGATCCGCTGCCGGTCGACGCCATCTGGGGCATCGGGGCCGCCACCAAGGAGCGGTTGGCTCGCTATGGGGTGGAATCGGTCGCCGACCTGGCGGCGATGCCCCGGGCCACGCTGGCCGGGTGGTTCGGTCCGTACCTGGGCCCGCACCTCCAGGACCTGGCCGTCGCCAGGGACGCCCGGCAGGTGAAGACCACCCACCGTGCCAGGTCGGTGGGCTCGCAGAGTGCGTTCGGCGGGGACGTACACGACCGCGCCAGGTGGGACCGCATCCTGCTCGGCGTCGCCGATCGGGTCTCACGCCGGCTTCGAGAGAAGGATCGCTCCGCCGCCACCATCACCACCCGGGTCCGCTTCTCGGACATGCAATCGGTCACTCGCGCCCGGACCCTGTCGGCGCCCATCGCCACCACGGACGGACTGTTCGCCGTGGCGCGCGGCCTCATGCTCACTGCGGTGTCAGAGGCGAGCGAGGGGCGCGGCCTCAGCCTGCTCGGCATCCGCACCACGAAGCTGCGGGTGGCGGCGCCGCAGCAGCTCGAGTTCGACCTCGGCCTCGGCGACACGCTCATCCGCCCTGGAACCGCCGCATCCATCCAGCGCTACGACCTGGATCGCGCCGTCGACGAGCTGCGGGAGAAGTTCGGCTCGAAGAGCGTGGGCCGGGCGTCGGTGATGCTCGGCGGGGACGGGTGGGTGCCTGACGAGTTCCGCGAGCTGGCCCAAGCTCGCGAGACTGGCTGATCGGCGACGAGGGAGGCCCGATGTCGACACCGTGGGATGACTTCCACTACACGCCACAGCACTTTCTCGGTTGGGCGTTGTCGTCGGGCTGGCGCCCGAGTGCGCTCCCCGTCGGCGTGGTCCACACGTTCCAGGCGTCGGTGGCTCGATACCTGGAGAGTGCGCCGGATCGGTTCGCCCCGAATGCCGAGCTCACCATCGCCAACGCACGGACGTTCATGACCACGGGCCAGGAGCCGCCGGTGCTCATCGCGTGTCTCAATCCCGGCGCGGCGTCGGCTGCTACCCAGCTCGAACACCTCCGCTTCCTGGGAGACACCACGCGGTACGTCTCCGTGGTCGGTACGGCCGGCGCACTCGTTCCCGGCTACCAGTTCGGAGACGCTGCGGTTGTCGAATCGGCGCTGCGTGACGAGCTGCTCTCGGACCGCTACCTCCCGCCGGCTCGGATCGTGGACGGCAGTGCCGCGCTCTCGGGTGCCCTCGTCGAGAGCCTGGGCGGTGATGTTCAACGGGTGCGCACGTGGTCGGTGGCGCTGCCGTATCGCCAGACCGCCGCCGAGCTGGCGGTGGCGCGGGCCGACGGCGCCGAGACGGTCGAGATGGAGATCGCCACGATCTTCGCCGCAGCCGCCGCACTCGACATGCAGGCGTCGGGCATCGTGGTGGTCAGTGACATGGCTCGAGTCGAGGACTGGGAGGTCGATTGGTCCGACGTCAGCGAGCCGCTCAACCGCGCGGTCGAGGGCGCCATAGGGGCTATACAGCTGGCAGCCACGAGCGAGCGCACGGGCTAGCTTCGGAGCATGGTCGATGTTGCCGACGCCAGGGCCCTACTGGAACGGGCACCGTCCGTGCTCCGGGATCTGTACACGGACCTGCCCGAGGAGTGGCTGCACGCCGCCGACCCGGGCGAGTGGTCGGCGCACGCAGTGATGGTGCACCTGTTGAACGTGGAGGATCACGCCTGGGTGCAACGTATCGAGCACGCCCTCGATCATCCCGGTACGCAGCTGCCGCCGATCGATCGGGGTGGGCCGGACCCGACCCGCAACGTCGACGAGATGCTCGACCGCTTCGAGGCACTGCGGCGCACCAACCTGGCCCGGCTCGCCGAGCTGGATCTGCGCACCGAGACCGGTATCCATCCGGCGCTGGGACCGGTAACCGTCGACCAGATCCTCGCCACGTGGACGGTCCATGACCTCAACCACATCGCCCAGGCACTGGCGGGCATCTCCAGCCGCTATCGCGCCGACGTGGGCCCGTTCATCCCCAATCTCGGCATCCTGGGACCCGGCTGAGCGGGAAACGACCTCAGCACTCGTCGTAGCCGAAGCCGGCCTGGAGTTGCGCCACGTGGGTGGGTGGGCGGATCGGATCACCGTCGAACCGGCCGTACCAGTCGAAACTCCCGTCCTCGTCCCATGAGGGCATGCCGGAATCGATGAGGAAGTGCCAGTCACCGGTGAACTCGTCGACGTCCGGATACCAGCGCAGCGCTTCGCCGTACATCGCGTCCAGCTCGGTGAGCAAGGTGCCGACCGTGGCACCGGCCGCGGTGTACAGGTGCGACCCGTAGTCGCCCGGATCACGCACGATCCAGCCATTGAACACCACAGGCCCGGCGGCAAATGGCCAATCCGCGGGCTCGTAGTCGCTGAACATCACCTCCAGTCCCAGCGACGGCCAGTGCACGGTGCGGAAGTACCCGACCGCTGGGTAGGCCACGATGCCGAACAGGACGTCCACGTCGAACTCCACGTTCTCCGGGGTCACTTCGCGGTCGGAGACCGGCGGACCGAGCAAGTCGGTGAGTCCCGCCATCACCACGTCCATCTCCTCGAAGAAGTCGAAGTCGCCGAGGCCATCGGCGCGCAGCACCAGCGGCGGGTCGTAGTACACGGCTACCTGCTGCTCGGTGATGTTGCCGGCGGCGTCGGTGGCCGTGAACGTGGCCACGTTTCCACCCGGATTCAGGCTCAGCACGGTCGACCACGATCCGTCCGCGGCCACCTCGACGGGATAGCGCCCTGCGGCGAGCAGGGTGACGCCCGGCTCGGTGGTACCGGCGAACGGGCACCACCGATGGTCGACACGCTCGCCGGACCCAGGCAGCGAGATCCGGAGCGCGGGGGGTGTCGTATCGGACGGCCCAACGGTTGTCGTCGTGGCCGTCGATGGGGGTTGCAGTGTCGTGGCTGGCTCCGGCGCGACCGTGGTCGTGACACCCGACGGCGCCACCGTGGTCGGCGACTCGGCCGTGGACGTCGGAGCGAGTGGCGCGCTGCCGCCACACGCGGCCGCCACGAGCGCGAGGACGATGACCGCCACGAAGAGGGTACGAATATGCATGTCCTGACCTCTTCCGTTCCATGGTCGCGCCGCCAGGGTGCGATGGGTAGTCCCGATCACCTGCCGATCGGCCCTGCCGTAGGCTCCGCCCATGGCGGACGACGCGCTGCGACGGATCCTCGCCGGGCTCGGCGACCCCGACTTGGCCGATCGACTGGGAGCGCTGCCCGGCGCCGATCTCACCTCGCTGCTGCTCGCGGTGATGCGCACCCACGTCGCCGGCTCGACCGAGGCCGATGTGCTGCACCGCTACACAACGGATCGGTTCTCCGCGCCCGGCGCCGTACCGCCGGCCGACCTCGATGCGGCCCGGGCGCTGCTCATCGATGGCCTACCCGACCGCTTCGAGCGCATCACCCTGGCCCCGGTGGCACCGATCGGCACCCATGCTGCTCTCGGCGGTGTCGACCAGAACAACGTGCTGAGCACCGTGCGGGGCTCAGAGGTCGCCGCCGACAACACGGCCGGCATGGCCCTCGAGGCAACCGTGCGCCGGCGGCGCGACCGCACGACCCCGGTGCACCTCGCCGCCTCGCAACGGATCACCCGCGCCCAGCCCTTCGATGGCCCGATGGCGTACGCCCACTTCGAGGTGTTCGGCCTCGTGACGGCGGGTCGAGACACCGGGAATCTCCGGTTCGAGCGGGAGACCTTCGCCGATCACGTGGGCTTCTTCGTGGCGGCGCTGGCCTCCGTCGCCGACTCGGTTCGAGTGCGCATGACGGACTACGAGGCAAGGCTCGGCGCCGTGATCGATGCAGTGAGGGACCAGGTCGGCGACCAGGCGGCGGTGGAGCCGTGGCCGGATCGCCGCGACGGTGCCGCTTACTACGAAGGCCTGAGGTTCACCGTGTATGCGACGCGGGCCGGCATCGGGTACGACCTGGCGGACGGCGGTCCGGTCGATTGGACACAACGGCTGCTGAGCGACCGCAAGGAGCGATTGGTCACGAGCGGAATCGGGTTGGATCGGCTGGCCATGCTGATGCACGCGGGGTGATGCCGGCAGGACCTACGCGGGCTCCACTCGAATGTCCAGAATGATCAGCTCCTCGTCGGCGGTGTCGCGGTCGTAATCGATGATGATCGACGTGGGATGGCCGAGGGTGGGGTGAAACTCCGCGTCGATGGAGTGAGCGCCCCGATCGATGGCTCCGGCGATGGCGCCGAACATGCGGTGGATCGGATAGAGCAGCCCGTCCAGGACCTCGTCGTCGGCGGAAGCGTCGGAGAACGTCGCCGACTCCACCACGCCGTCGACCACCTCCACGCTGATGTTGCCGCCTGGGCACTCGCACGCGAAGAGGTAGTACACGGTGTAGGTGTCGATGCCGGCCGCCTCCCACTGCGTCTGAGCGAGCTTCAGCGCT
This sequence comes from Acidimicrobiia bacterium, assembly GCA_041581135.1. Taxonomy (GTDB): domain Bacteria; phylum Actinomycetota; class Acidimicrobiia; order Spongiisociales; family UBA5794; genus JBFGCM01. The sequence continues at coordinate 50,981 of JBFGCM010000013.1, read as the reverse complement.
GCGGCCACTTGCTCGTTGCCCAGCGGCGTGAAGTCCGAGACGTCGAGCGACGTCCCGCCGTCCACTGCCATGGCATCGAGGTCGAGCTGCACCGACATCGGGACACCCTGCTCGTCGTACGTGACGCTGTTGCGGACTCCCTTGGCCAGGTGCTCGGCGATGAGGTCGTAGATCTGGGTGATGGTGTAGCCGAGACCCGGGTCCACCACCTCGCCGTTGCGAGTGACCGACGTGATCTCATCGTCTTCGACCGTCACTTCGAAGGGACCACGGAATTCCTCGGGGCAGAAGCACCCCACCGACAGGGTGTACCGGTAGTCCGTGATGCCGAGGCGTCGCCAGTCATCCAGGGCGGCGAGGTACTCCTCCTCTGCCAGCGTTGACACCGTCGGACTGGGGCTCGGACCGGGCGCAAAGTCGGTGAAGCGCATGACGAATTCGATGCGCTCGCCGTCGTCCAGCTCCGCATCGACCCAGATCCAGGACACGTAGCCGTGCACCGGATCGAGCCGCACCAGATAGTCGAGCGACACCGTCTCCAGCTCGTCGGCCTCCTCGTTGAACAGCACCAGCCCTTCCAGCAGCTCGTCGAATGTGATCGGGAACAGCTCACGGTCCGAGTACGCGCCGGCTTCGAGGATGGAATCCCCGACGACGGTCAACGGTGTCGACCCGGCATCGGCGCAATCGCAGTAGATGTGTTCCGTGAACGAGTACTCGGTGAAGCCGAACCTCCCCCACTGCGCCACCGCCTCTTCGATCTCGACGTCGGTGAGCTTCGTGCCGGGCTCTCCCATCACGAAGTCCGTGATGATCCACTCCGTACCGCCGTCGACCGGGAACGACTCCGGGTCGATCACGACGTGGATGGGCACCCCCAGGTCCTGGTCGTACTCGACGATCGTGGTGAGTCCCTCACCGATGGCATCGCCGATGGCATCGAACAGCGCCTCCACCGTGCGGCCCGTACCGGCGCCTGGCAACGCCCGACCTTCGTGGACGTTCACCTCATACGGCGTCCTTGCCTCCGGGCCGCACTCACCGCACCGGTCGGTGAATGTGTAGCGGTAGGCGTCGCTCCCGGCTTCCGCCCACGAGGCGCGCGCCGTTGCCAGATGTGCAGTGGCGTCGTCGACGGGGGCGCTGGGCGGCACCGCGCTGGAGGTCGTCGAGGACGACCCCGTATCGGCCGCGCCACACGAAGCCGCCAGAAGAGCCAGCGCGGCCAGCCTCACCGGGAGCAGCCGGCGCCTCATCCTTCGGGTTCCCTCTCCGCCAGCTCGTACTCTGCGTGGATCTCCCATGAGCACCCGCCCGGTTCGAAGGTCACCACGGCGTATCGATCGGCGAACTCGGCGGCCTCCACCTCGACCGTGCACGTAGCCTCCGGAGCGAGCACTGCGCTCGGGTCGTCTCCGAAGTCGCCGCAGCCATCGGCAGCACACGACGCTTCCCATGCCTCGAGCGTATAGGAACCGACGGCCGGTTCGATCCAGAACAGCAGCAGCGGGTCCCCCAGTTCCGGCACGTTGTCGTAGAGGCGCTCCTCGGGAGCGGTGCCGACGCCGGTGACGGTGACCGAAGTGACGGCCGGGAAGTCCGAGAGGCCTTGGCCCGTGCGCACCACCAAGATGCGGCCGCCGCCCCACAGCTGGGCATCCAACGTCGGATCTGCGAGGTCGACAGTGCGGATGTCATCCTCACAGCCCCCGCAGGCGTCCTCTGCCTCCAGAGAGATGGTCACCACGTCGCCCTCGATGGCCCCACGTTCCACCGCCACCACATAGGAGTGCGGGTTGGCGTCCGAGGTGCAGGCGCCCTCCACACCCGGATGGGAGAACACGCCGTAGACGAGTTGCGCGTCGGTGACCACGTCATCGAGGCGGATCTGCGGACACGAGCCGCTCACTGCGGCGGTGAACAGCACGACGAACTCGTTCTCGAAGTCGACCACCGGCACGTCGCCGCTGAACTCGAATCGGCTCCACATGCGGTCCAGGCCGGCCTGGCCGGTCGCCGCCGACACGTAGTACGGAATGCCCACGGTCTGGTCGGCGAGAAGCCGCCACCCGTCCCCTTCTGTGGGCTGGGGACCCTCGGGCGCCGGGGGTTCGTCGGTGCCCTCGATACACACCATCTCAGGGTCGAAGAGCTCCGACACCGCCTGCACCTCGTCGGGGTCGATGTAGCCCAGGAACAGCGACACCCGGTTGAGCGGCGTGCGGATGCCGCCACCTTCGATGCCCAGCTCGGCGGCGAGGGCGTTGATCTGGTCGGTGATCGCCACCAGCTCGGCGTAGCTGTGCTCCACCTGCACGACCTCCACCACCGCATCGTCGGGTGCCAACTCGGCGATGGCGGCCTCATGCACGTCGATGTCATCGGTGAACGCCACGGTCACGACCCCACGAGCGTTGTCCAGCCAGAGGCCGCCGAACTGCCCGGGGAATCGAAACCCGTACTGATTGATGGCGTCGACGTCGATGTTGCCGCGCGCCTCCAGCGCCAGCAGCTCGTCGAAGCTGGCCGGAAATCCGGATTCCAGCTCACCTGCGGCGAACAACTCCTCGACGGAAGCGATGTCGCTCGCCAAACCCAGCGAGGCCCGGTCCACCTGGGCGGCGGCGATGTCGGGATCGTCGGAGAGCGGACCATCCACTTCCGGCGGCGTTTCGAGGTCGATGCAGCGAGGAATGGCGACGGTATCGCCGGTCGCGACCGTGCTGGGGGGCGGCGCCACCGTAGACGGCGTGGCCGGATCGTCCGCTGGACTGGCACACGCCGCCGCCGCCATCAGCACGCCTACGAGTGCAACTCGCCATTGCATGAACCGGTGCATGACATAGAGACGTTAGGGCCCTGGCGGTGGGTTCCCGGCCTGAGAGGGCTTGCCACTATTTGGCCACTCACCACCTTCTGGGCCGCGTACCCTTGGGTAGCCCGCAAGTGGGTCACCGTCCATGGAGTTTCGACTGCTGGGACCACTCGAAGTGGTCCACACCGGAGTGCGAGTCGAGGTAGCGGCACCGAAGCAGCGTGCGCTGCTGGCGTTGCTGCTCATCAACGCCGGCTCGGTGGTCCCCGCCGACCACATCATCGATTGGCTGTGGGGTCCGGAACCGACGCCGCGTGCCCGCAAGAACCTGCAGTTCCACGTGTGGAAACTGCGCGATGCGTTGGGACCCGACATCGGCAAAGACGTGATTCGCACGGAAGGCCCGGGCTACCGCCTGGAGCTGGATGGGCACACCCTCGACCTGAAAGAGTTCGAACGCCTCGCCGCCACCGCGGAGCGAGAGCTGAACATCAGGGTGGAGCACGCCCTGCGTCTGCTCCAGGGCGCCCTGGCGCTCTGGCGAGGCCCGGCCCTGGTGGACTTCCGTTACGAAGACTTCGCCCAGCCCACCATCCGACGCTTCGAAGGACTCCGCCGCACGGTGCTCGAAGACCGCATCGAGGCCGAGCTCCGGCTGGGCCGGCATCGGGAGCTGATCGGAGAGCTCGAGAGTCTCGTCGCCCAGTTCCCCACGAGCGAACGACTCTGCGCGCAACTGATGCGAGCTCTGTACCGCTCCGGCCGGCAACAGGAAGCGCTTGCCGAATACCGGCGCTTGTCGGCGGAGCTCGCTGAGATCGGGTTGGAGCCGTCTGAAGAGCTGCGGGAGCTGGAGGGCCGCATACTGACCCATGACGCCACGTTGCGGACGTCGTCGGCGACCGACCCCGGGGAGCGAGCGGCGTTGCCGTCACCGCGGACCAGCCTGGTCGGAAGGGCCGACGCTGTCGACGATGTGCTGGGCCTCAGCATGAAGAACCGGTTGGTCACCCTCACGGGAGTGGCGGGTTGCGGCAAGACCAGGCTCGCCATCGCCACCGCAGGTGCCCGGGTACAGATGACCGGTGACGAGGTCGTGTTCGTGGACTTGCAGGCCGTCTCCGACGGCCCCCAGGTCATCACCGCCTCCGCAACCGCCCTCGGAGTGACCGAACAACCCGGCGACGACCTCTCGGCAAGCATCGAAGAAGCTCTCACTGGGAAGCCGTGGCTCGTGGTATTCGACAACTGCGAGCACGTGATCGAGTCGGCTTCGGAGCTGATCGACCGGCTCCTGGCTTCGAGTGCGGACACCACCGTGCTGGCGACGAGCCGCGAGCCGCTTGGCCTGGAAGGCGAGGTGACATGGCGCGTTCCCTCGCTTCCCGCACCGGGGCAGGAGGCGACAACGGTCATCGATGTGAACGCGTCCGACGCCGTGCAGCTGTTCGTCGAACGCGCCACCGCCGCCAGGTCCGACTTCGTGTTGACGGACGAGAACGCGCCGGTCGTCGCCGAGATCTGCCGTCGCGTGGACGGCATTCCACTGGGTCTCGAACTGGCGGCGTCAGCACTCGAGGCGCTCTCGCCTGCAACCGTCGCCGCCGAACTGGTGCACCGCATGGGGGCGCTCACCACGGGCACCCGCATGGCGCCTCACCGCCAACGCACCATGGATGCCGCGATCCGGTGGAGTTACGACCTGGCGTCGGAACGAGCACAAACGGTGCTCCGTCGCCTGTCGGTGTTCAGCGGCGGCTTCACCATGGATGCAGCTCAATCGATCGCGGTAGGCGACGACCTGAGCGCCGACGAAGTGTTCGACGCCGTGCTCGAGCTCGTGCACATCTCGCTGGCCGCCACCGACCCGTCCGCAGACGTGGTGCGCTACCGCCTCCTGTTCGCCGTCGCTCAGTTCGCCGGACAGCAGCTGCGGGAGTCCAGGGAGGAACCGGCGATCTCAGCCGCGCATGCCGCCTACTACTCGGCGCTGGCCGAACGCCTGGAACCCGGCCTGGAGACCGCGCGTGACCGGCAGGCCAGGGCAGAGGCGGCGTTGGAGATGCCCAACTTGCGTACCGCCATCGACAACTCGCTTGCCGCCGGTGACGCCCACACCGCGGCCCGCATCGCCCTCGCCCTCACGTGGTTCTGGCACGCCGCCGGCTACTTCAGCGACGCACTGGCCGTGACCGAAGCCACGCTCGAGTCGCTGCCGGCGGGCAATTCTCGTCTGGCCGCTCGCCTGCTCTTCTCGGTGGGGCTGTTCGCCGACATCCTGGGCCGATTCGACCAGAGCGGCGCCAGCATCACCGAAGCTCTCGCCATGTCCCGCCAGTTGGGAGACCGAGTTCTCGAAGCACGTGCACTCACCGGTCTCGGTGTGGTGGCGCGTGATCACGGCGATCTGCGCGAGGCGCGGCGTTGGTTGATGCAGGCGCGCGAGCTGCACCGCACGATCGGCACCCACTACAACCACGCACGGACACTGCGGTTCCTTGGCGAGGTGGAGTGGCTACTTGGAGATGCCCAGCTCGCCGCCGCCACCCTCGACGAGGCAGAGGCGCAATTCGAGTCGCTCGGCGACGAAGTGGGACCGGCCTGGACGGGGCTGACCCGGGCCCGTCTGGCCCGTGGTCTCGCCGACCTCGACGCGGCGGACGCCGAGGCGCAGCGCAGCCTCACGCTGTTCCAGAACGCCGGGGAGGAGCGAGGTGCGGCGTGGGCCTATTTCGTGGCCGGCGTCACCGACGTGCAGCGTGGAGACATCGCACTCGCATCCCACCGGTTCGGAGAGGCGACCCGCCGATTCACCAAGCTCGGCGACCGCCGTGGTCAGCGGTGGGTGTCGACCTTCGAGGCGTGGGCAGAATCCGACAAGGGGAATCATGCGCAAGCGGTCGACGAGCTGACCCGGTGCCTCACCCAGTTTTCGGACGTCGGCGACCGCATCGGCGCCGGGGTGGGGCACTGGAGGCGAGGCGAGGCTCATCAGCGGATGGGGAACATGGACCGGGCGTGTGCGGATCTGATCTGGGCTCTCGACGCCTTCTCCGCGGCTGCCTATGAGTGGGGCGTAGCCGCCGTCGTCACCTCGATGGCGCGGCTCTGCGTGGCAACCGACAGAGAGGAGGTCGGGCAGCAACTGCACGCCGCAGCCATCGACCTCGTCGCCGACCTGGGACGCCGCGCCGGGAGAGAGCTGCGACGCCCCGAGTTCCCGTCGCCGGCCGAGATGTCGAGCGTGTAGCCCTTGCGGTCGGAAACGTGTCACACCCACTTCGTACGGTACGAAGTATGGAAACGACACATGCCCCCACCCCTTGCGACGCAATGACCGACCTCGAGCAGTGGCTCATCGACGCCGGGCTCGATTTCGAGCCGGTCGACCAGTGCCCTGAACCCGTCTGCCCGGTCTGCTCCACGAGCGCACCCCTGCCGCTGGCGGCCTGATACCCGTCTCCGGATGCCGAGCACCGCCCGGCTCGAGTGTTCAGCCGTTCCGCCGCCGGCACACGAACAGGACCGTCCGGCCCTGGTCGTCGGAGGTTGGGCGTGATCGCGTGGAGGTGACGGACGGGAGGAGTCCGATGACGTCGACCAAGCCCGCACACCCGATCGCCGATCTCGAGCTCGATTTCGACGTCGAGCCCGCCCTGGATCTGCCCCCGACCGAGCGCCGCGAACGGCAGGCGCGCCGGGTCGGCTACCTCGTTGGCATCGTGGTCAACGCGGTGCTGCTGTTCATCTGCAACAACCTGCTCGAGTGGGAGTGGCCGCCCTTCCTCACCGAAGCGTTCACCGATGCGTTGCCCTACATCAATGCGTCGATCGTGGCGACCATGGTGGCCACCGCCATCTATGTCGGGTACGACAGAGGGTGGTTCAAGTCGCTCACCCAGGTGGTAACCGCAGGATTTGCCCTCGTGGCAACGATCCGACTCTATGACGTGTTCCCCTTCGACTACGCCGCCTACGACTTCCCGTGGGAGGCGACCACCCGGGTGGTCTTGATCCTCGTGATGGTGGCGACCGTCCTCGGCATGGTGGTCGAGTCGGTACGGTTCCTGGCGCGATTGGCTGACGGGCCTTCCGGGTAGGCAGCGGGGCGTCCGGGCCGACGAGGTCCAGGCGTGATGTGGGGCCCTAGGTCCAGACTTGGCGCCGGGACCGCTGGTCGAGCGGGAGGCAGTCGCAGATCGAACACACGTTCGTATCGCTGAGCGATATGAACGGCGAACCGCACCAGGTGCATCCGGACGAGTTCCGCGAGCCGACGGATCGAGGCACCGGCGAGTACCGCTGGGACGTGTTGACGGCCGCGGCGACAGCGCCGCCCACCGTGACCGTCGCCATGAACCACGTGAGAAGCAGCGCGGCCGCCGAGAGCAGACCGTCGCTCCATTGGTGCACGATGTACGCGAGGAGGGTGGCGGCGGTGCCGAGCGCGATGACCCGCATCACCCTCTGGACGCGTGCCCAGATCTGACGCGAGTGCAATTGCGATCGCACTCCTCACCCCTCTTCGCTTGTCTTCGATGCTGTCGGTGGCGGCGTAAGGGGCACCAGGGGCGAAAGACTCTTTTGTTTTCGCGGTCTCCGGTCGGATTCACGACGTTCGCTGCCACGCCGTAACCCCATCGGACCTAGCCTTCGCCGCCATGGATCTCCAATACTGGTACCTGTTTCCGGCCGCCATCGTCATCGCGTCCATCGCCAACGGAGCCGGAGTCGGCGGCGCCACCTTCTTCTCGCCGCTCTTCCTGTTGGTGTTGCGGCTCCAGCCCCAGGTGGCGATCGGGACCGCCCTCATCACAGAGGTGTTCGGTTTCGCCTCCGGCGTGGTGGCACACGCCAGGATGCGAGCCATCGACTGGAAGATGGCGCTGCTCTTGTTGACCACCGCTGTCCCGGCGGCGATCGTCGGCTCGCTGGTAGGTGGCCGCGTCCCCGGCGTAACCCTCAAGCTGCTCCTCGGCATCGGGCTCATCGGTGTGGCGCTGGCCTTCATCTTCCACCACGACCCGGCGACCGAGGATGTCGCCATTGCCCGGGGCGAGGGAGTGGTCGAGCCGGCAATGCGACGCTCGGTGACCACCAGGGACGGCAAGGTGTACGAGTACCGGGTGTGCCGGCGCGGTGAGGGCAGGTTGTTCGCCGGGATCGGCGGCCTGTTCGTCGGGCTCATCTCGACCGGGCTCGGCGAGGCTGACGCCTACGTGTTGGTGAAACGTTGTCGTGTGCCCACACGCATCTCGGTGGCCACGGGCGTCGTGGTCGTGGCGGTGACGGCACTCGCCGCCAGCGTCACGCACCTCATCGACTTCGTGCAAGAAGGGGGTGATGCCTTGGAGACGATTCGCAACATCGCCATCTTCACCGTGCCGGGAGTCATCATTGGCGGCCAGCTCGGCCCCCAAGTGGTGAAGCGGCTGCCGGAGCGCACGCTCATCCGCGGACTCGGGTGGTTGTTCCTGTTGATCGCCTTGGTGACGCTTGCGGAGGCACTGCTGAGCTGAGACGGGAGAGGGCCTGCTCCTAGGGTGACACAGGTCACCGGCGACGAGGAGGCGCAGTGCCCGGATCGATACGAACGGCGTTCTGGAATCTGCAGAACCTGTTCGACACCGACGACGATCCGATCTCGCGCGACTTCGAGTTCACCACAGCCCAAGGGTGGACGCCGGACGTGTTCGCCGCCAAGAAGACGAACGTCGCCACTGCGCTGTCGGCACTGTTCGACGGTGAGGGCCCGGAGCTGCTGGCCGTCTGCGAGGTGGAGAAGGACTCCATCCTCGAGGACCTCTTCGCCCTGATGGGCAATCAGCATCTCAAGGTCGTCAAGGACATCTCGGGCACCAGCGACCTTCGGGGCATCGACGTCGCAGTCGGCTACGACAACCGCAAGCTCAAGGTGATCGACAAGACCAGCCACGTGGTCAGCCTGCGGTATGCCACACGCGACATCTTCGAGGTCATGTTCGAGGTGAAGGAGACCGGCGAACGGGTCACCGTCATCGCCAGCCACTGGCCGAGCCGCCGTCTCGGCCGGTTCCGCACTGAGGGGCTCCGCATCGCGCTGGCCGAGAACATCGCGTTCCTGGTGCGGGACCGGGTGCGTCTCGATCCGGTGGAGTATGAGACGGCACGCAGCGCCGGCGATCTCCAGGCCGTCCAAGCTCGATGGGAGAGCAATGTGCTGTTGCTCGGCGACTTCAACGACGAGCCCGGCGACCGATCGGTCGTCGACCACCTGCAAGCCGGCCACGACCTGGACCGCGTGATCGGCGAGACCAACGACATCGACGGCTTCGAATCCGAGACCGGTGAGTACCGCGGCTCCGATACATTCCTGTTCAACGCCATGTGGCCGTTCGCCCCGATGCCCAAAGTTGGCACGTACTTCATCGAGGGGCTCCGCAGCGGTGAGCGCTTCGCCAACCGGTTTCAGGTGCTCGACCAGATCGTTGCCAGCCGCGGCCTGCTCAGCGGCAACGGATTGACGCTCGATCTGGACAGCGTGGACATCTTCCGTGAACGGATCGTGGCCACCTCGGGCGGACGTCCCCGCCCGTTCAGCCGCAAGACCACGAAAGGCACGTCCGATCACCTGCCCGTAACGGCCATACTGCGGTATTGAAAGGAGGCGGGGAGGCACGATGACGAGTGTTCTGGTCACCGGTGGCAACGGAGTCTTGGGCCGGCGCCTGGTCCCTCTGTTGCTTGCGGACGGACACCGTGTGATCGTCGCCAGCCGCAAGCCCAAAGCACGCGCCGACGGCGCCGAAGAAGTGGCGTTGGACCTGCGCGATCCGGACTCCATGGTCGCCGCCGTCAATGGGCGCGACGTCATCGTCCACGCCGCCACCGATCCGTACCGGTCCCGGCGAGTGGACGTCGAAGGCACCCGGGCGCTGATCGCCGCCGCCCGGCACCTCGATTCGACCCATCTGATCTACATCTCCATCGTCGGCATCGACGACCACCCGTACCCGTACTACCGGGCGAAGGCGGCGGCGGAGCAGGCGATCGAGGAGAGCGACCTGCTCTACTCCATCCTGCGCACCACCCAGTTCCACGACCTGATACCGGTGCTGGGCGACATGCTGACCAAATCGCCAGTCGCCCTGCTTCCCGGGGACGTACCGCTGCAGACGCTGGACACCGGGACCGCGGCGGCGCGTCTCGCCGAGCTGGTGGAGACCGGCGCCTCGGGACGCGTGCCCGACATCGGAGGTCCCGAAGTAGCCACCCTCGAGTCCCGGCTGCGGGACTACTACGCCGTGAAGGGCTTGCGCCGACCCCGGGTGCGATTCCGCATTCCGGGACGAACGGGCGCCGCATTCCGGTCCGGCGCGCTGCTCACCGACAACAAGGCGGTGGGCTCCCCCACATGGGACATGTGGTTGAAGGAGTATCGCCGGTCTCGATCCGCCTGACCCCACTCCTTGGATGACACGGCGATCGGGCTGCCGTCTGACATCATGCCGGTCGAGGAGGTGCGCAACCGATGCCGTCAGGAATCACCGTGATGCGGGCCGCCCCCGGCGGCAGTCTGGAGGTCACCTCGCTGGACCTCGCCACCGCCCTGGAGCAACCCGGCTGGGTGTGGGTCGACGTCGTGCAGGAAGACCTCCGGGACCTCGGCGACCTCCCGGCGACGCTGGGCTTGCATCGTCTCGATCTCGAGGACATCGGCCTACCCACGGAGCTGCCCCGTACCGAGCGTCGGGACTCCTACGCGTTCCTCGTCGCCTATACGCCGAGTGCCGATGAGCAACGACTCCGCATGGTGGAGGTCGACATCGTGCTGGCCGATCGGGTGCTGGCGACGTTCCGGCGCGAAGCCTCGCGCGGGGTCGGCGCCGTCATCTCACTGGCGCAGCGCCAACCGATGACCGGGCCCGACCAGGCCTTCTCGACGCTGACCGACCTCTTCGCCCGGCGCACCTTGCCCCTGATCGACGGGCTCGATCGCGAGATCGACGCTCTGGAGGAATCGGCCATCGTGGGGGATCCATCGGTGCCGCTTCGGGTCCAGGCGTTGCGCCGCGACACCACCCGTCTTCGCAGCCTCGTGGTTCGGCAGCGAGACGCTTATCGCGATCTGCACCGGGAGGCCGGGGGGCTGATGTCGCTGGACGCCCTCCACGGCCTCGCCGGCGCCCACGGTGACTACGCCCAACTCGCCGACTCCCTCGACACGGCCAGATCGTTGCTCGGATCGGTGCTCGACACGTATCGCGCCACGGTCGCCGAGCGGATGAACGACGTGATGAAGGTGTTGACCGTGTTCAGTGCCATCGTGCTGCCGTTGGGCTTGATCGCCGGGATCTACGGAATGAACTTCGTCAACATGCCCGAGCTCGAATGGCGCTGGGCCTACTTCGCGGTGCTGAGCTTCATGGCGCTCACCGCCATCGGCCTGTGGACGTACTTCGCGCGGCGCGGGTTCATCGGCGGGCCCAAACTCCCCCGGGTGGACCGCGTGGTCGGCAAGGGGCTGGGTGCGTTCGCTCACCTCACGTTGGCGCCGATCCGCTTCATCATCGACACGGCGACTCCCGGCGACACGACGACACCCACCGACACCTCGGACCTCGCCGGCGACGCCTGACCGGACGCAATCTCAGAAAGGCACGCCCACGGCGTCGCAGAGGAACTTCATGAACGGCACCGCTCGCTTGCAGTTGTCGGTGAACACCGTCATGAAGTCGGCAGAAGTCACCGTCTTCTGAGTGAGGCGGGTCGAAGCGATGAAATCCTTGCGCCGGAGATCACTGATCAGCGGGTGCTCCTCGTCGTAGCCGCGCGGGGGACGGGCCAGCGTGTCCCCGCCCAATCTGAAGACGTCGCTGAAGCGCTTGTTGCGGACCGCCTTCCGCCAGGCCTGCGGATTCTCGTCGATCGCCTCCCGGATCCGGTACGCCACCTTCGTCTCCGGACGCCAGATACCCACTCCCATGTAGCACCCGGCCGGCTCGAGATGCAGGTAGAAACCGGGCGCATGCACGTCTTTGGCCAGCTCGTGGCGGAAGTGCATGCCGGTATTGGTCTTGTACGGGGTCTTGTCCTTGGAGAACCGGGTATCCCGCTGGATACGGAACAGGGAGCCGCCGACGGTGCGGGAGTCGGCGACGAAGTGCTTCGAGATCTTGGCGAGCGGCCCGGCGAAGTCGTTGATGAAGTCGAGCGCCGGCTCCCGGATGTGAGCCTCATAGGCATCTTGGTGCGTCTTGAACCACTCCCGCTTGTTGTTGTCCTCGAGGTCGTTGAGAAACGCGAACAACTTCGGTGTGAAGTATCTGGTACCCATGGGATGAAGCTAGTCGCGTGAAGCGTATGAACGCTCGGGACGGCCCCTCACCGATGCGTCCACGCGTAGTCTCGGGTCATGCCGACGCTCGACTGCGAACACGCCGATCAAATCGACCCGACGGCAGCGCCTGACGCCGACGGATGCTCGGACTGCCTGGCAAAGGGCGACACGTGGGTGCACCTGAGGATGTGCCTCACCTGCGGCCATGTCGGGTGCTGTGACAACTCGAAGAACCGCCACGCCCGGGCCCACTGGTATCACACCGAACACTCCGTGATCACCAGCCGCGAACCCGGCGAGGACTGGATCTTCTGCTTCGCCGACAACGCCGTCGCCGAGTGAGGGCCTGAGAACGAGGCCGACCACGCCGGACGGGGATAGGCAGTGCCGGCCCGGTAGATTGGCGTGCCCGCACCCCGAGGCACAGACGATGACACCCGAGGAGTTCCGTAGGGCCGCCCACGAGTTGGTCGACTGGATCGCCGACCGTCGATCCAGCGTCGAACAGCGGCCGGTGCGACCCGACGTCGAGCCGGGAGACATCGCCGCCAAGCTTCCAGCGGCGCCTCCCGACGGTGCGGAGAGCGCGACGGCGGTGCTCGCCGACCTCGACTCGATCGTGGCCCCGGGCATCACCGAGGTCCAACACCCGATGCACTTCGGGTGGTTTCCGGCAAACGCCAGCCTGTCGTCCATCCTCGGAGACTTCGCCTCGTCGGGGCTGGCATCGCTCGGTATCTCCTGGGAGTCCTCGCCGAGTCTCACCGAGGTGGAGGAAGTCGTCGTCGACTGGCTCCGGCAGCTCACCGGGTTGAGCGAGGAGTGGTCAGGGGTGATCCAGGACACCGCATCAACGGCGTGCCTGGTCGCCATGATCGCTGCCAGAGAGCGGGCGACCGACCACGCCCAGGCAAGGACCGGGTTGGTCGGTTTCGGGAAACCGCTCCACGTGTACACCACCGCGGAGGCACACTCGTCGGTGCGGAAGGCCGCGCTGCTCGCCGGCTTCGCCGCCGATCACGTCCGGCTGGTCGACGTCGATCCGTTCTCACGGGACATGCGTGCGGACCATCTCGCCGAGCTCATGTCGGCCGATGCCACCGCCGGCGGCATCCCCGCCATGGTCGTGGCCTCACTCGGGTCGACTGCCGTGACCGCGTTCGACCCGTTGCCCCAGATCGTCGACATCGCCGCCCACCACGGAGCCTGGGTCCACGTCGATGCGGCCATGGCGGGCGCCGCCCTGCTGCTGCCGGAGCGCCGCACCATGTTCGAGGGCGTCGAGCTCGCCGATTCGCTGTCGTGGAACCCGCACAAGTGGATGGGCACGATCCTCGACACGTCCCTGCTCTACCTCCGTGATCCAGATCATCTCATCCGCGTGATGTCCACCAACCCCAGCTTCCTCCGCTCCACCGCAGGAGGCGAGGCCACCCAGTACCGCGACTGGGGGATCCCGCTGGGCCGGCGCTTTCGCGCACTGAAGCTGTGGTACCAGCTGCGCATCGACGGCGTAGAGGCCATCCGGGAGCGGCTACGGCGCGATCTCGACAACGCTGCATGGTTCGCCGCGGAGATCGGCGGTCGCGACGGCTGGGAGGTCGTCGCACCGGTTCGGCTTCAGACGGTGTGCGTCCGGCACTCGCCGCGCCACCTCCAGGGGGAGCCCGCCGCGCTCAGCGCGCACAACCTCCGATGGGTCCAATCGCTGAATACCTCTGGCCAGGCATTCCTCTCCCCATCGCTACTCGACGGAGGGTGGATGGCCCGGGTGTCGATCGGCGTCGAGTCGACCGAGCGACGCCACCTCGAACGCCTGGTCGAGCTGATGGAGGAACACGCTTCAAGCGCCGCCCGAACCGCCGGCTGAACGCCGGAGCCGCGGCGGGAACTCGTGTGCGTTGCCGGCGCCCGATGCATCCCTGAGGCGGATTCGGGGTCTTGCCTGGTGACGAATCGGCGCCCGAGGGCCGACGATGTCGGCATGAAGTCATCGTTGCGGTTCGCTGCTCCCTACCTCGTCCTCACGGCGTGGTGGTTGATCGGTGCGGGCGCCTTCTACGCGCTCTCCGCCGCCGAACAGGCCGCCCATCCACCGACCTGCTTCGGCATCGGCTGGGGCTGTACGCCGGACGCCAGATTCCTCACGCTCGGGTTTCTGATCCTCTCCGCCCCGGTGGGCATCGCCATCGCCACCATCGTGGGCGTCGTCGACTGGCGGCAGCGGCGGCTTGCCTCCCGGACGGCTCTGCCGATGATCATCGCCACCGGGCTGCCGTTCGTCCTCCTGGCGGGGGCGTTGCCGGCGATCAGCCCGAGCCTGTGACGTGTGCCGGCTCGGCACGTGTTGGTCGGCTCCGCCGTCCACCAAGTCGAGTCCGCAGGAGCCGATCGCGCGGGTACGGTCGAGAGTGACCGGTCGTGGGCGACTCCCGTCGTCACACCGTGACGCGACCGCGCCTCGAATCGACTGCCGAAGGGGGTTCCATGTCACGCAGTCCGATCCGTGCTTCGGCACTCCTGCTCACCGCCATGTTGATCACCGGCCTGCTCGCCACCCCGGCACGGGCCGACGTGCCGGGACCGATCACCGATCGGGTGATCGACATCATCGATGATGCCGGCGGCACAGTCGGCATGTACGTCAAGGAGGTCGGCGGATCGGTGATCGCCGCCGAGAACGAGACGTTTGCGTTCGAACCGGCGAGCACCGTCAAGGTGATCCCACACCTGTACGCCCACATCCAGGTGCAGGACGGCAATGCCGCCTTCACCGACCAAGTCACGCTGTACGAGGCATTGGGCTGCCCGGCGAACGCCATGGTGCTGGGCACCGAGGACTTGTCGTCCTCCCTCGGGAAGATGATGCGGGTCTCGGACAACCCGGCCACACGTGCGCAGTTCGAGCTCTGGGGGCTGATGACGCTCAATGACTTCACGGCCACCCTTGGTGCCAACCAGACCGACCTCCAGAACATCATCGGGTGCCAAGTACCCAACAGCCCCACCGTCGACGACAACACCACCAGCCTCACCGACCTCGGCATCTTCTACGAGGGCGTCGCCGACAGCTCGCTCATCAGCGGCACCATCCGGCAGTCGTTCTTCGACCTGATGTCGGGCCGCGAGCAGTTCGAGGACTTCGGATTCGACTTCACCGGCATCTGGCCGAAGCTGGTGGCGATGGTGGATGCCGAGGCGCCCCCCGGCATGCCCACGGCGCTGAAGGACGACTTCAAAGCCCTCATGACCGCCAACCACAAGGGTGGCGGGTACGGCAAATGCCTCAACAACGGCTGCACTTCCTTGGAGCAGTGGTTGAGCTTCGCCGGCTGGGCCGAGTTCCCGACGTGTGAGAACCAGACCTTCGGCTCGCAGAGCTACGTCTGGGGAATCTTCATCCACGGCGCCATCGACAACAACAACCAGCCGAACAACATGGCGTATGTGACCCCGGCGGGGATGGCCCTCGGCAACGGCGCCGCCGAGCCACTCCGGGAGCAGATGGAGGCCGCCCTGGCGGGGTGGGGCGCCTGCTACCCACCGGACGTCACCGTGTCCACCACTCCGGCGACAGTTCCGGCCGGGCAAGCCGGCTATTTCAACGCCGCCGACCTGGCCGCCAACGGTGGCGCCATAGATGTCAATGTGTCCGCGACCGATGACTCCGGCGTGACGGACCTGCTCTGCACCGACAACGGCAATGCAGTCGCCGTGAGCGGCCAGATGGGGAACGATCCACGGACCGGCTCATTTGGCTTGGTCAGCGACGGAACGCATGACATCGAATGCGAGGCGACCGACGGCATGACACCTGCCAACACCGGCGCATCGGCGAACTCGATGAACACCGCCACCGTCATGATCGACGCCACGGCGCCGACGGTGATCTGCGACGCGACACCCACGTTCGTCCTCAACGGGCCGGGCGGTGAGGTCACGGCAACGGTCAGCGACGCCACGTCTGGACCGGTCGACGGTTCGGTGGATGCACCGGTGGACACTTCGGTGGCCGGCGCACACACCGCGGTGGTCACCGGCATGGACAACGCCGGCAACTCCACGACAGTGGACTGCCCGTACATCGTGTCGTACAAGTTCGGTGGGTTCCTCTCGCCGTTGCCCCAGGCCAAGGCTCAGGCCGGGTCGTCGATTCCGGTGAAGTTCCGGCTCACCGATTTCAACGACGTCCCCATCCCGGACACCGAAGCGGGTGCGCTGGCGGCAGCGTGCGACGTGCAGATCTTCTTCACGGCGGGCGACCCGGTGCCCAATTGCGTGGACTACAAGTCGGGCCCGAACCGGTTCGAGTTCAGCCTGAAGACACCGAAGTCGGCCTCGGGTGACCATGCCATCACCATCAAGGTGTTCGACGGCGCGGTCGTCATCAACGAGCACTCGACCACGGTGAAGCTGACGTAGGTCCTCCGGAGCTGTGCGGTCGCCGGGGTCCGGCGCAGGCGCGCCCGACGCTTGCCTCCGGCCCCGCGTGACACACGAGTCAGCCGCCCCCTGCCAGGGCACGTAGCGCGTCGACTTGGCGCAGCACCGAGTCGAACGAGCCGCCGCCGGCGACCGTGCGTCGCTCCACCGAGGCCACCGGATCGAGGCGGACCAGATCCTCGGGGACGAGTTGCACGTGGGCGGCCTCCAGCTCGCCGGCGGTGGCCGAGGACAACTCCCGACCCGCCGCCGCCAGCTCATGCACCAGCCGGCCGACCGCCTCATGGGCTTCGCGGAAGGGCACGCCGCGCTCCACCAGCGCTTCGGCCAGATCGAGTGCGGTCACCCAGGACGACGGCGGGGGTGGGTGGAACGTGGCCGACCCGACGAGGCCCTCCATGGCCGACAACCCCAGGCGGAGGCTGTCGTCGGCGTGGAACACCGCCCGTTTGTCTTCCTGCAGATCGCGGTTGTAGGCCAGTGGCAGCCCCTTCTGCAACGTCAGCAGGGCGGTGACATCGCCGATGACGGTGGCCGCCTTACCTCGCGCCAGTTCGGCGATGTCGGGGTTCTTCTTGTGGGGGAGCGCCGACGAACCGGTGGTGAACGCGTCGCCGTATGTCGCCCACCCGAATTCGGTGGTGGACCACAGGATGAGATCCTCGGCGAGGCGCGACAGGTGCGTCATGGCCTGAGCACAGCAGAACGCGTAGTCGGCGACGAAGTCACGCGATCCGACGGCGTCGAGCGAATTGGCGAACACGACGTCGAACCCCAAGCCGCGTGCGGTGCGGGACGGGTCCAGCGGCAGAGAGCTGCCGGCAGCCGCCCCGGCGCCCAGCGGCGACACCGACATCCTCTCGGCGACACGCCGAAACCGGTCGACGTCGCGCACCAGCATCCAGCCGTAGGCCAACAAGTGGTGGGCCAGCGGCACGGCCTGGGCCTGCTGGAGGTGGGTGTACGACGGTACGACGGTGTCACCGACCTCTTCGGCGGCATCGGCCAAGGCCCGGACGAACGACTCGAGCTGCGCGATGCGGTCGACGGCGGCCGACCGCAGATACAACCGCAAGTCGAGGCACACCTGGTCGTTACGCGACCGTCCGGTGTGGAGCTTGCCGGCGACGTCACCCACGATCTCACCGAGACGGCGCTCCACCGCGGTGTGCACATCCTCGTCGGTGTCGCGGAACTCGAACTCATCGGCCTCCGCCTCCCGGAGAATCGAGGACAGGCCGTCGAGCAGCGTTGCCACGTCTTCATCAGGGAGCAGGCCGACGGCGCCCAGCATCTCGACATGAGCGATGGAGCCGCGCACGTCGTGGGTCAGCAGCCGACGGTCGCTGGGGTCCGTCGTGAAGTCCCACAACGCCTGGGCCGGCTCTTGCCGGAACCGCCCGGACCAGAGCGTCACTCGCCTTCCCCGAGCCGCTTCTCTGCAAAGGTGCGGAGGCGCAGCGACTGGAGGCGGATGAAGCCCTCCGCATCGGCCTGCCGGTACACATCGTCGGCCTCGAACGTGGCCGTCTCCGCGTCGTAGAGCGTGTGTCCGTCGGAGCGCCGGCCCTGAACGATCGCTTGACCCTTGTACAGCTTGAGCCGGGCATCCCCGTTCACACGGAGCTGGACGTTGTCCATGAAGGCCTGCAGTGCCTCGCGCTCGGGAGAGAACCAGAAGCCGTTGTACACCATCTCCGCATACCGGCTCACCAGCTCGTCTCGCAGGTGCGCCACCTCCCGATCCAGGGTGAGTGACTCCACGGCCCGATGCCCGTGGTAGATGAGCGTGGCGCCCGGCGTCTCGTAGACGCCGCGGCTCTTGATGCCGACGAACCGGTTCTCGACGATGTCGACCCGGCCCACGCCGTGGCGACCACCCAGCTCGTTGAGCTTCGTCAACAGCGGCACGGGACCGAGCTGCTCCCCGTTCACCGCGACCGGGGTGCCTTCGTGGTAGGTGATGGTGACGTACTCGGGCTCGTCGGGAGCTTCCTCGGGATCGGTGGTCATGCGGAACATGTCCGCCGGAGGTGCGGTCCACGGGTCCTCGAGGACGCCGCCCTCGTAGGAGATGTGCATGAGGTTGGCGTCCATCGAGTACGGCCGCTCCGGAGTCACCGGCACCGGAATGCCGTGCGACTCGGCGTACGCCACACAGTCGGCCCGGCCCCTGAGATCCCACTCTCGCCACGGAGCGATCACCCGCAGATCCGGCTTGAGTGCGTAAGCAGCCAGCTCGAAGCGCACCTGGTCATTGCCCTTGCCCGTGGCGCCATGGGCGATGGCGTCGGCACCCACCTGCTCGGCCGCCTTCACCAAGCCCTTGCCGATGATGGGCCGCGCCAACGACGTGCCGAGCAGGTAGTACCCCTCGTAGATGGCGTTGGCCCGAAGCGCCGGGAAGACGAAGTCGCGCACGAACTCCTCGCGTAGATCTTCGGTGATGGCATCGACCGCACCGGTCTCGAACGCCTTGGTTCGGGCCTCTTCGACCTCTTCGCCCTGGCCCACGTCGGCGGTGTACGCCACCACCTCAGCGCCATACTCCTCCTGAATCCAACGCAGGATGACGGACGTGTCGAGCCCGCCGGAGTAGGCGAGCACGACCTTCTTGATGTCTGGCTTCTTCATGTCGGAGAGGCTCATGGTGCGCCCAGTTCGTCGAGCTTGCCGGCGAGGGCGGCGCCGCCGAGGTCCTCAGCTGCAGCGACGAAGACCGTGTCATCACCGGCGACGGTACCGACGACGCCGCTCACGGCGGCGGTGTCGATGGCGGACGCCACGAGGTGCGCCGCTCCGGGCGGCGTGCGCAGCACCACGAGATTGCCGGTGGGCTCGACCCACAGGACGAACTCCCCAAAGACACGGGCAAGCTCGGCCTCACCGGACTCGGGTGGGTCACCGATCACGTACCGCACCCCCCCGTTCTCGTTGGCTCGAACGGCTCCGATGGCCTCGAGGTCGCGAGACACGGTCGGCTGCGTGACGTCGAAGCCGCGATCGGCGAGACGTTCCACGAGTTCGTGCTGGTTGGACACGACCTCGTCAGTGATGAGACGGCGCAATTCTCGGCGGCGGGAGGCAACTGTCGTGGTCATGGGAGTGGCTCCACTGGATAGCGACTGATCATGGTTCCGATTCCTTCGTCCGTGAATATCTCCAAGAGAACGGAGTGTTGAATGCGTCCGTCCAGGATGTGGGCGCGTTCCACCCCCCGCTCGATGGCGTCGATGCACGACTCCAGCTTGGGGAGCATGCCGGCCGACGCCGAGCCCGACTCGATGAGCTCCCGCAGCTCGTCGGCGGTGATGCGGGCGATCAGCGAGTCGTGATCGTTCATGTCGCGATACACGCCCTCGACATCGGTGAGGTACACGAGCTTGATCGCGCCCAAGGCACTCGCCAGGGCACCCGCCGCCGTGTCGGCGTTGAGGTTGTACGCGCCGCCGTCCTCTCCCCGTGCCATCGGAGCCACCACGGGCACGTATCCCTCGTTCAGCAACGTGTGGATGAGGCTCGGGTTCACGGCGGTCACCTCGCCGACGAAACCGATTTCGGCGTCGTGAGGCTTGGCCACGAACAGGTTGCCGTCCAGGCCGTTGAGACCGGCGGCGAGCGAACCGTGGGCGTTCACGAGCCGGACGATGTCGGGGTTGATCTCACCGGCGAGCGTGGCCTGCACGATGCGCAGAGTCTCTGCGTCGGTCACTCGCAGACCGTCGCGCCACTGCGGCTCGACGCCGGCTTGGCCCATCGCCCGCGTGATCTGGGGGCCACCGCCGTGGACGATGACCGGCTTGATACCGACGTAGTGGAGCATGGCGACGTCGTCGGCGAACGTGTTGCGGAGCCCTTTGTCCACCATGGCCGAGCCGCCGTACTTGATGACGACCACCTGCCCGCGGTAGGCGCGGATGTACGGCATGGCAGCCGAGAAGATCCTCGCCTTGCCCATGGTCGACGCGATGCGCAGCTTGGCCGGATTCGGCGCAGAATGACCCGTGCTCATCTCCCCCTCCTCACGTCCCCTTGGCACGCATCATGGCATCCAACCGGCGGCACCGAGGCCGGACGTCTCCGCCAGTCCCATCATGAGATTGGCGCACTGCACGGCTTGGCCGGCGGCCCCCTTGACGAGGTTGTCGAGAGTCGCAACCACCACCACGGTGCCGCTGCGTTCGTCCGGATGCACCGAGATGAGGCAGCGGTTGGAGCCGATGGTCCACCGGGTCTGCGGCGGTTCGTCGACGACGTCGACGAATGCCTCCCCGGTGTACGCGCCGCGCAGGGCGGTGACGGCGGCTGCGCCCGACCCGGTGAGTCGAGCAGTGATCGTCGACAGCAGGCCGCGCTGCATGGGGACCAGGTGGGGGGTGAACACGATGGAAGCGGCGATCCCGGTGGCGGCCTCGAGCGCCCGCTCCATCTCGGGACGATGCCGGTGGGTGTTGATCCCGTAGGGCCGCACGCTCTCGGCCACCGCCCCGAACGTCAGGCTGGCCTTCACCGAACGTCCCGCGCCCGACACCCCGGAGACCGAGTTCACCACGATGCCGTCCGGCGCCACCACTCCGGCGCGAAGGAGCGGTGCCAGGGCGAGCACCACGGATGTGGGGTAGCACCCAGGTGCCGCCGTCTTCCGGGTCACCGCGATCTGTGAACGGAACAGCTCGGGGAGTCCATATGCCCACGTGCCCAGCTCCTCGGGGTGCGGATGAGGATCGGGATAGGCCGATTCGTAGCGGGCGGGTGTGTCCATGCGGAAATCGCTGCCGAGGTCGACCACGGCCACTCCGGCACGGAGCAAGCGGACGGCGAGCTCGGCCGAGGCGCCGGGCGGCAGGGCGATGAAGGCGAGGTCCACCCCACTAGCGGCGTCTGGATCCAATGTCCCCAGCCGCCGGTCTCCCCCCGGTAGATGAGGGTGGACCTCGCCCAACTCGGAGCCGGCAGTGGCATGCGCGCCCAGGTACGCCACGTCGAACTCCGGGTGGCCGTCGACGAGCCGTATCAGCTCGCCGCCGGAATACCCGGATGCTCCATAGATGGCGGTGCTCATTCCCACGGACAGCTCCTCCAAACTCCGATCCCGCGCAGATCATACGCATATGCGCATATTCAATCCAAGCCCGGAATTGGACAGGGTACCGGTCTCGTTAGTCTCCCGACGATGCGTCGGATCGCCGTGTTCGGAAGTCTGCTCGTCGGGTCGTTCGCCGCGACCACGCCCGTGCTGGCCCACGGCGTCGGAGGCCGCGCCGACCTGCCGGTGCCGACCTCGTACTTCATCGTCGGCGCCGGGGTGGTGCTGATCATCTCGTTCGTGGCCCTCGCCGTGCTGTGGCCCGAGCCCAGGATGCAGGAACCGGTGGAGCAACGGCGAGTCGCCGGCCGCTGGGTGAGCATCGCCGCCCGCATTGGGGCCGCCATCGGAGTCTTGGGCCTCGCCGGCGTGGTGCTCACCGGCGTGCTCGACGGAGGCGACGCCACGCTCCATCCCGCCCCACTGTTGGTGTGGATCGGCTTCTGGCTGGTGATTCCCTTCATCTCCGCACTCGTCGGCAACATCTGGCACGCGATCAACCCGTGGCGGACGTTGGGTCGATGGTTCGACATCGGCAACGAGGAGCGCCCCGAGCGGACCCATTCCCTCGGCATCTGGCCCGCCACGGTGGCGTTGTTCGCCTTCACCTGGCTCGAGCTGGTCTCTCCCGATTCGGGCGCTCCGAGCACGTTGGCGGTCGCCGCTCTCATCTACACGGCCTACCTGCTGGGCGCCATGGCGTGGGCCGGTCGAGAGACGGGTATCGCTGCGTTCGACGCCTTCACGCCGTACAACCGGTTCATCGCCTCGATCTCTCCGGTGCGCATCGATGATGAGGGAATCGCCATCGGCAAGTGGCTTCGGCAACTCCCCCAGCTGGAGCCGCTACCGGGAATGGCGGCCTTCGTGGTGGTGGCGATCGCCACGGTCACCTATGACGGCTTGTCCGGGACCGAGACGTGGGAGGACTGGTTCGGCTCCACATCAAGAGAGATGTGGTTCGGAACCGTCGCGATGTTGGCCTTCGTGGCGGTCATCGGCCTCGCCTACTGGATCGCCGCGTTCGGCGCCCAGCGGCTCGGCCAGTCGTCGAAGTCGCCCGGCGAGATCGCGGCCGACTTCGCGCACACGCTGGTGCACATTGCACTGGCATACGCGTTCGCCCACTACTTCACGCTGATTCTGCTCGAAGGCCAGCAGATCGTGGCCGCGCTCTCAGACCCCTTTGCCCGCGGCTGGGACCTGTTCGGAACGGCCGGGTGGCGTGTGAACTTCTTCCTGAGCCCCGAGGTGGTGTGGTACGTGCAGGTGGCCGCCATCGTCGCCGGTCACGTCGCCGGGGTGGTCCTCGCCCACGATCGGGCCCTGGCGGATTTCAAGCCGGACTACGCAGTACGGACTCAGTACGCGATGCTCGCGTTGATGGTGGCACTCACCTCACTCGGTCTCCTCGTGCTCGCCGGATGATGCGGTACGTGCTGGCGCACCAAGGCGGCTGGGACGAGATCGCGCTCTTCGCGGTTCCCGTGGTGCTGGCTCTGCTCGCCGTGCGGTGGGCGGAGAAACGCGCCAAGAAGCGGTCCCAAGAGGAGGCGGCGACGATGGACGAGGCATCGGCCGAGTGATGCACCTCGGTCAGCTCACCTTCGACGCCGCCGATGCCCATGGCCTGGCGGCGTGGTGGGCGGAGCTGCTCGGCTGGAATACGGAACCCGGGCCCGATCTGGGCGAAGTGCGTGTCGTGCCGCCCGACGGCGAGGGTGTGCCCTTGATGTTCTTGAGGGTTCCGGAGCCGAAGCGGGCGAAGAACCGGTTCCATCCCGACCTCCACACGGCGAACCTCGACGAGGACGTCGCCAGGGCGGTGGCCTTGGGGGCCGCTGAGCTGGCACGCCACAAGGAGACCAGCCGTTGGGCGGTGCTTCAGGACCCGGAAGGCAACGAGTTCTGTATCGTCGAGCGAAGGAGGCAGTGACGATGGCCCGCGGCATGCAGGTGGTGTTCGATTCGGCCGACCCGGCCGCGCTCGGCGCGTTCTGGGCTGATGCGCTGGGCTACATCGTGCAGCCGCCCCCGGAGGGCTACGACTCTTGGGATGACTGGGCCGTCGACATGGAGATCCCGCGCGAGAACTGGAACGACGCCCGAGCCTTGGTGGACCCTGACGGAGCGGGGCCGCGCCTCTTCATCCAGAAGGTCCCCGAACCGAAGACGGCCAAGAACCGTGTCCATCTCGACATCAGCGTCAGCGGGGGCCGCGGAACTCCCCTGGAGGAGCGTCGCGCCGCAATCGACGCCGAGGTCGAACGGCTGGTCGCCGCCGGAGCCACGAAGATCGAACCGTTCTCCCAGCGCGACGAGTACTGGGTGGTCATGCAGGACCCCGAGGGCAACGAGTTCTGCCTGCACTGACCAGTACGGCTTCGCTCAAACGCGCGACACCCACCATCTGTCGAGCAGGGCATAGGCTTCTTCTTCGGAGTACGGGCCCTCGTCGAGGCGATGCTCCAACAACATGCTCATCGCCTCGCCGATGACGGGTCCGGGCTCGAGGCCGAGGTGCTGCATCACCTGATTGCCGTCGATCGGAGGGCGGATCTTGTCCAACTCCTCTTTGGCCGCCAGCTCCTCGATACGCGCTTCCAGCTCATCGATGCGTCGGGCGATTGCAGCCGCCCGCTTCTCGTTGCGGGTGGTGACGTCGCACCGCACCAGCTCGTTGAGCTCCGACAGCAGCCCCCCGGCGTCGCGCACGTAGCGGCGCACCGCCCGGTCGGTCCACCCCATCTTGTAGGTGTGGGGACGCATGTGGAGAAACACCAACGAAGAGACGTCCTCGACGGCCTGCTTCGGGTACCGCAGCTCTCGCAGCCGCTTGCGTGCCATCCGGGCGCCCACCACCTCGTGGTGGTGGAACGACACGCCTCCGGGCCCGAACTCCCGGGTGGCGGGCGTGCCGATGTCGTGAAGCAGGGCGGCGAGGCGGACCTCCAACTGCTGGCGACACTTGCCGACCACGGCGATCGTGTGGGCGAGCACGTCCTTGTGGCGATGCTGGGGATCCTGCTGCAACGCCAAGGCCGTCAACTCGGGGAGGAACGCCTTGGCCAGCCCCGAGTTGACGATGCCCCAGAGAGCCGTCTCGACATTGTCTCCCAGCAGCAGTTTGTTCAGCTCGTCCCGGATGCGCTCGGCCGACACGATCTCGATGCGATCGATCATCTCGGTGACGGCCGTGACCGCGGCACGATCCGCGGCGAAGCCGAGCGTCGAAACGAATCGGTACAACCGCAGCATGCGCAGGGGGTCGTCACCGAACGAGATGTGAGGATCGAGCGGCGTGCGCAGTCGTTGCGCCACCAGATCGTCGAGTCCGCGGTGCGGATCCACCATCTCCGGCTCGTCTCCAGCGTCCCCGGGCAGGCGCAGCGCCATCGCGTTCACCGTGAAGTCGCGCCGGGACAGGTCGGTGGCGATGTCGTCGGAGAACTCCACGCGCGGTTTTCGGCTGTCGTCGCGGTAGACCTCGCTGCGGAACGTCGTGATCTCGTAGACCCGGTCGTCCTTGATGGCGCCGATGGTGCCGAAGGTCTCCCCCATGGTGTACATGTCATCGGCCCATCTCGAGACGATGCGCTTGATGACCTCGGGCCGGGCGTCGGTGGCGAAATCGAGATCCTCGACCGCACGATCGAGTAGCGCGTCCCGCACACTGCCGCCGACGAGGTACAGCGAGTGTCCGGCATCTGCGAACACCGTGGCGAGCACCACCGGGTCGGCATCGCGCTGCAGCAACGGCTCGAGACGAGGAGGGAGCATTGCGTAAGGGTAGAGAGTCCGGACTTGGACGCGAGATACCAGAAGCCAGCTGAAGGATGCCAGATGCCAGAGCGGACGAGGACCTCGCATTCCGCCGGGAACACACAGGCTCGCCACGGGATGTCTGACATCCGACAACTGCGTTGCCGTCCGGCCCAACATGACCGGCCTGGCCTGACGAAGAGGGCGGGCTCATACCGATGGGCCCGCCCTGTCGCGGGTGGACGTCGCAAGTTGCTCGCAAACGCGATAGACGATCCTCTAGGCTCGCAGACGTCGGTCTCAAACCCTGAGCCTTGGGACGAAGACCGGAACCGATCGAGAGGGGCGACCACGTCGCCCCTCCGTCGCGTCTGAGATGCCAGACGCCGGATCGCTCGAAGACTCGCTTCCCGATGCCGGATCGCTTCGCCACGGGAACGGCCTCGCAGCACGTTCGGCGAGGAACGAGCCGGATCTCGGCAACGGCACACCCGTCTGACCATCGCAACAGGGCGCCAGCGAGCCTGCGTGGCTTGAACGCCTCCCGGAGGGACCAACACAGACCGCAAACCCTGAGCCTTGGGACGAAGATGCCGGATCGCTTCGCCACGGGAACGGCCTCGCAGCACGTTCGGCGAGGAACGAGCCGAATCTCGGCAACGGCACACCCGTCTGACCATCGCAACAGGGCGCCAGCGAGCCTGCGTGGCTTGAACGCCTCCCGGAGGGACCAACACAGACGCGGATCAGGGGCGGCTATGCCACCCCTGATCCCTTGCACGGAGGAGAGCCGACCCCGCAGGCTCTGCTCCGAGGGTCAAGCAGACATCAATCCGAGGTTTTGCACCTTGAGCTTGAAATCGGCCGGATTCGTCGAATGGGTGAGTGCGTCGTTGAAGGTCACCATCCCGTGCTGGTACAGCTTGATGAGCGCTTGGTCGAAGGACTGCATGCCGTAGAACTCGCTGTCGGATATCACCTCGATCAATGTCGAGGTCTGCTCCGGGTCGATGATGCGGTCGAACACCCGCTCGTTGTTGACCAGGACCTCGAGAGCCGGGATGCGGCCCTTGCCGTCGGACCGAGGTACCAAACGCTGGCTGAGAATGCCCCGCAACGACCCCGCCAACGTGAACCGAAGGTGCTTCTGATGCTCCGGCGGGAACATGTCGACGATGCGGTTGACGGTCTCGGATGCGTCGATGGTGTGCAACGTAGAGAGCACCAGGTGGCCCGTCTCTGCAGCCTGGAGCGCCGCCTCCATGGTCTCGGCGTCACGCATCTCGCCGATGAGAATCACATCGGGGTCCTGCCGCAGGACTCGTCGCAGACCCTCGCTGAAGGACATGGTGTCGACACCCACCTCGCGCTGGCTGACGATCGAGAGCTTGTCGGGGTGCAGGATCTCGATGGGATCCTCGAGCGTGATGATGTTCTCACGCCGGTTGCTGTTGATGTAGTCGATCATGGCGCCGAGCGTCGTCGACTTCCCCGACCCGGTCGGCCCGGTCACCAGGATCAGACCGCGTCGCTCCTGACACAAGGTGCCGACGACGTCGGGGAGCCCGAGCTCGTCGAAGTTCTTCGACGCCGGATTCACGGCGCGGAACACGAGGTTCACCGATCCGCGCTGCCGGTAGCAGTTGACCCGAAAGCGGCCGAGGCTCTGCTGCCCGTAGGCGAAGTCGGCCTCGTTGGTGTCGTGGAACGCCTGCCGAATCCGGTCCGGGACCAAAGACTCGGCGAAGGCCTCTGTGTCCTCTGCGGTGAGCTTGGGGAGATTCGACAGATGCAGCGATCCGTCGATTCGGTAGGCGGGCGGCGAACCCACCTTCAAGTGCAGATCGGAACCGTTGACCGACATGAGCTTGGCCAGCAGCTCGTCGAGCGAGGGAAGTTCTTCAGCCACGGTCTCTCCTCCTGCAAGGGTCCGTGGCTGTTATCGGTCGCCTCAGGGGCGGTCTTTACGGACTTTCCACCGTTCCTGCACCTCACTCTCGACCGCGGCCAGCACCGCCCACGCCGGATGGCTCTGCGGAGTGGTGCCGCCGGGAGGGCCCGACGTGGCGATGCCGGCACACCCCTGGAGGGTCGCCGCCACCGAACCCTCGATCGCCTCGAGGTCGTACCCACCCTCGAGGAAGAAGACGAGCCGGCGCTCCGGGGCGATACCCGAGATCTGTTCCGCCATGTCTGCGTAATCCGCTTCGACGAGGCGAATCCCGGCGAGTGGATCCGAGGTGTGGGCGTCGTAGCCGGCGGAGACCAGGATCCAGTCGGGACGGAACTCCTCCAGTACAGGCCGCACCACGCGGCGAAAGGCGGCCCGATAGACGTCGCCGTGGGTCGCCGCCGGAAACGGCAGATTGATGGTGGTGCCCTTGCCCTCTCCGGTGCCGCGCTCGTCCACCCAACCGCTGCCGGGGTATGCCGGAAACTCGTGCGCCGACACGTACAGCACCGCACCGTCGGCATAGAACATCTCTTGGGTCCCGTTGCCGTGGTGGACGTCCCAGTCGACGATCGCGACACGTTCACCACGGGATGCCAACGACTGTGCCGTCACCGCGATGTTGTTGAACAGACAGAAGCCCATGGCGCGTCCAGCCAGGGCGTGGTGCCCAGGCGGACGCACCGCGAGGAACGCGAAGTCGCCCGTGCCCGCCCGCAGGTCTTCCACGGCGGCGAGGCCGGCGCCGGCCGAGCGCAACGCCGCCTCCCACGAGTCCTCGACCGCCGCCGTGTCCGGGTCGAGCGGTCCCCCGCCACGGGCGCAGTGCGCGCGAATCCCCTCGATGTAGTGCGAGTCGTGGACCACTGCCAGCTCTGCCACCGACGCCTCCGGAGGTTCCCGTTCGACGACTTCCAAGCCGCTGCGGCGCACCCCGGCGACCGCCGCCGTCAGCCGATCCGGTCGCTCCGGATGGAACGGACCGGCATCGTGGCGCCAACAGGACTCGTGGCTGTAGAGCAGCACTCGCATGCCCGTACTCTCGCACGAGCCGCCACCGGAAGCAGCGCCGTCGCGAGGAAGTACCCTGTCGCCCCCATGCCCGCCTTCCCCACCGCCCATGCCCCTTCGCAGCTCGGCTCCGAGTTCGCCGCGAGTGACGGATGGCGTTTCCCATGGCGCTAGCCGACGGAGCCCCCAGGGTCGTGGTGCGCGGCGAATGGCCGGAGCCGGCGACGTTGCGTCGAGGCTGGGCCCGGGCCGAGGCGCGCCGGTGGAACGAAACCAACGCCGACGCCAGCTTGCGCCTGGTTCGCGGCGGGGCCGTGTTCCTCGAAGCCTGCGCACATACGCTGCTGTCGCTCGGGGCCCCCTCCGTGCTCTCGCCGCCCCTTCCAGAGTCCACGCAGCGCGTGTGGAAGACCGCCGGGTTCACGGTGCACACCGAGCTGGCATTGATGCGGGCGACGCTCGAGGACAGGATTCCGACCACCGACCACCTCGTCGTCCAGGCGACGGTGGAGGAATTGGACGACATGCTGGACATCGACCAGGCGGCGTTCGACGAGTTCTGGCAGTTCGACCGCTTGGGACTCATGGAGGCCGTGGAAGCCACCGGCCGGTCCGAGATCTATGTGATTCGCGGGTCCGAGGGCCGTGCGATCGCCTACGCGGTGATCGGCTTCGGACATGCCATCTCATACCTCCAGCGGGCGGCGGTGTCACCGGAGTGGCAAGGCAACGGCATGGGGCGCTCACTGGTGCGGGCCGTCATGCGTCGGGCCCAGGCGTCCGGGGCCCGCGCCATATTGCTCAATACCCAGTTCGACAACGAGCGCGCCATCTCCCTGTACCGGTCAGAGGGCTTCACGGTGTTGCCGGACCCGCTGGCGCTGCTGCGCGTGGCCGCCTGAGCGACCCGCCTCCCTACCGACTCCGGCCATACTGACCGGGCACTTAGAAGGAGTGGTGTGGCTCCGAGGCTCCCTGAGCGATACGAACTGCGGATCCGCCTGGGCCGGGATCACGATGTCGAAGAGTGGTTGGCCGCCGACACCGGTCTCGACCGCCCGGTACTGGTGCGCTTCCTCGGCCCGGAGGCCGACGAGACGAGAGCAGCTGCGTTCCTGGATGCGATGCGGGGTGCCGCCGGCACGACACATGTGCACCTCGCCGAGGTCTACGCTGTCGGCCAGAACGAATCCGGCACCTTTGCCGTCATGGAGTGGTGCGGCGGCATGACGCTGGCGGACCGGGTCGCCGCCGGGGACACGATGCCTGTCGAGGAGTACCTGCCCAACGCCGCCGGGCTCGCCGCTGCCCTCGACACACTGCACAATGCCGGTGTCGTCCACGGCTCGGTGAGTCCCTCTGCCGTCCAATACTCCTCGGCCCATCCCGCCAAGCTCGGTGCGTACGGGCGTCCGGTGCGGCACGCCTCGATCACAGACGACGTCACCGGGCTGACCAAAGTGCTCACCTTCGCCATCACCGGCTCCACCGACTCCGAAGTACCGCTGTCCCAGCTCACCGAAGGCATCAGTCCCGGTGTCGACGACGCCCTCGCCGCCGCCCGCGAAGGGTCCATCAGCGCCGCCGGCCTGGTGGCTGCCTTCCAAGCCGCGCCGAGCCTCGAAGCACCTCCGGAGTCTCCTCCGCCCTCCTGGCGCTGGCTGTGGGTGGCCGCTGGACTGTTCGCCGCCGCGCTACTGCTGGCCGGCATCGGACTGGCACTGAACATCGATCCGGACTCTCCCCTGCTGTTCCCGGCGACGCCGCAGGCGAGCCCCACCACCACCACTCCCCCGCCGACGACGATTGCCACGACGACCACCGTCACAGACGGACCGGCGCCGCTCAGCTTCGTCGCTGCCGTGCACGATCCGTTCGGTGATGGCACCGAGCTCGACGAGCGGCTCGCCGAGCTGAGCGACGCCGATCCCGAGACGGGCTGGAGGACCGAGCGCTACTTCGATCCCCTCCCCGACCTGAAACCGGGCGTGGGCGTGGTGTTCGACGTCGACGGCGCTCCGTCCGTCATGGAACTGACCGCTTCCCCGGGCACGCGCTTCCGGGTGGCATGGGCTGAATCCCCATCCACCGACTTCGCCGCGTGGGAAGACGCCGCCGACGGGGAGATCGTCTCGGGCAGAACCAGTGTCGATCTGCCCACGAGGTCCGGCGGGGTATGGCTGTTGTGGCTCACCGACCTCGCTAGTCAGGAGTCAGGTGAATACTTCTACTCGTGGGTCTACGAAGTACGTTTTCTGGAATGACGGACCGGGCAGCACTCGACGTCGAGCTCATCGACCGTTACCTCGCCGGCGATCGCAGCGCGTTCAACGAATTGATGGCGGCCCACGAGGATCGAGTGTTCGCCATCTGCCTGAGGATGCTGCGCGATCGAAGCGCAGCCCTCGACGCCACCCAGGAGACCTTCCTCACGGTGTTCCGCAAGGCCGACCGGTACCAGGCGAAGGCGGCATTCAGCACGTGGCTGTACCGGGTGGCGGTCAACACGTGTTACGACCAGCTCCGCAGGGCGAAGCGGCATCAGGCCGCTGAGATCCCCGAGGGCTACGACCCCGCCGACACGTCGGCTCGCGACGACTTCGATGCGGCGGATGTGCGCCCCGACATCGAGGCCGCACTGCAGCAGCTCTCCGACGAGTTCCGGTCCGCAGTAGTGCTCGTCGACCTCGAAGGCCTGTCGCTGGAGAGAGCCGGGGAGATCCTCGGCGTGCCGGTGGGAACGGTGAAGTCGCGGGTCTTCCGCGGCCGGAAGCTGCTGGCGTCACATCTCGGGAACCTCAGACCCCCGCCGCGCCCTCATAGGGATGAGACCAATGCATAAGCACGATCACGACCTCATCATGGCGCTGGCCGAGGGCACCCTGCCCGACGCGGAGGCCGCCGCCGCCGAGCGCTCCATCGCCGGGTGCGCCGAGTGCCGCGACGACCTCGCACTGAACCGCATGGCGCTGGAAGCCATGGCGGCGGCGCCCGCTCCGCAGCTCAACGACATCGAGCGTGCGAGTCTGCGGCGCGTCGTGTGGGAGTCGGTGGACCATGCCCCCGAAACGGTCCGACCAACGGTGCTCCAACCGCGCCGGTTCCGCCCGTGGATGGCCGCCGCCGCCGTCGCGGCGGTGTTCCTGAGCATCGTGGTGGCCGGGCCGGTGCTGAACAACCTGGGCGGATCGGACGATGCGGCCACGGTGGCCGCCGACGTCACCACGACGGAAGCCGCCCGAAGCCTCGGCGAGCATGCCACGGCCGAGAGCGCCGATTCGGACCTCGAGGAGGTGGCGCCCGAGACCACGACGACGCCGGCCGCAGAGGCACCGGCCGCGGACAGCGGTGGTGCCGTCGAGGATCTCTCGGCCGACGGACAGTTGTTCTCGCTGCGGGACCTGGGGGACATCGACGTGAGCGACGAGTCGCTCGACCTGGACACGTTGAACCAGCTCCGGGTGAATCCGGAGTTCAGCCGGGGCGTCGAGGTCGAGGTGGTGTTGCCCCAGTGCTACGAGGCGGCGGTGGCTGATCTCGCTCCGGACGATGAGGTACGACCCTGGTTCGTCGGCGTGCTGTTCGACGACGAGGTGGTCGGCATCCGCTATGTGGTCGATGGGGAGCCGGTCCTCGCCCTCCTCGACTTCGACACCTGTGAGGTCGTTTTCCAGCTGCAGTGAGGTGGCTCGCCGTCGGCACGGGGTGGCGCCGGTGTCACTAGTCTCTCTGCATCGTGAACGACTTCCCGCAACGTATCGCCGACATGCTCGAGTCGGTGGCCACCAGGATCCGTAACACCACGGTCGACCGGGCGGCCGGTTGGGCCATGTGGACGGCCGTCGGCATCGTGCTGGCGATGATGGGATTCGTGCTGGTGGTCTTCTTCCTCATCGCCCTCTTTCGCGCCGTCGCGGAGCTGGTGGGGAGCGCCACCATCGCCTACGCCATCTTCGGCGGACTATTCCTCCTCCTCGGCGCGTTCCTGTGGAGTAAGCGGATAGCAAAGGAAGAGAGCTGATTCATGGCGGAGAAGGTGATCATCATCGGATCGGGCCCGGCAGGGCTGACCGCGGCGATCTACACGGCCCGCGCCGACTTGTCCCCTCTGATGATCGAGGGTCTCGAGGCCGGCGGGCAGCTCATGCTGACGACCGACGTGGAGAACTACCCAGGGTTCCCCGACGGCATCATGGGCCCCGAGCTGATGGAGCAGTTCCGCAAACAGGCCGAGCGCTTCGGCACGCGCATCGTCAGCTCCAACGTCGACCAGGTCGACTTGTCGTCGCGGCCGTTCAAGGTGTGGGTCGGAGAGGACGAATACGCGGCCGACAGCATCATCATCTCCACCGGTGCTTCGGCCCGCTGGCTCGGCGTGCCGGGCGAGGATCGGCTTCGTGGCTACGGCGTGTCGTCGTGCGCCACGTGTGATGGGTTCTTCTTCCGCGACAAGCAGCTCATCGTGGTCGGCGGCGGCGACTCGGCGATGGAAGAGGCGATCTTCCTCACCAAATTCGCCTCCACAGTGACCATCGTGCACCGCCGTGACGAGTTCCGCGCCTCCAAGATCATGGCGCGGCGGGCGCTGGAGCATCCCAAGATCGAGGTCATGTGGAACTCCGTGGTGGAGGAGATCACGGGCGAGACCACCGTCGAGGGGGTACGGCTGCGCAATGTCGTGACCGACGAAGCATCGGACGTGTCGGTCGACGGCGTGTTCGTGGCCATCGGGCACATCCCCAACACCGGCATCTTCAAGGACCAACTGGAGCTGGACGAGCAGGGCTACATCATCGCCGACGGGACCAGGACTTCGGTCGAGGGTGTGTTCGCCGGCGGAGATGTCGTAGACAAGATATATCGTCAGGCGGTCACGGCCGCCGGCATGGGCTGTCAGGCGGCCATCGACGCCGAGCGCTGGCTCGAATCCCAGCACTGAACGCCGGGAATGCCGGGTCGTCCGACCTGGTTTCCCCACCGATACAGGACACATGACAGGAGGTGGCGGCCCCCGGGCCACGCTGATGGGTGACAACACGATTACTGCAACAGACCAGAACCTGAGCGACCTGATCGCCGGGGAGCAGCCGGTGCTCGTCGATTTCTGGGCGGAGTGGTGCGGGCCGTGCAAGATGATCGGCCCCATCCTGGAAGAGATCGCCGCCGAGCATGGTGACAAGCTCACTGTGGCCAAGCTCAACGTCGACGACAACCAGCAGGCTGCCATCTCCCACGACGTCATGGGCATCCCCACGATGATCGTCTTCAAGGAGGGCGTCGAGAAGAAGCGCATCGTCGGGGCACGGTCCAAGGGCCAGCTCGCATCTGAGCTCGCCGAATTCTTGGCGTAGCGACCAAACCTGCCACCATGGAGCCGTGAGGCTCTTCCGAATTCACGATCAGGGCGAGCCGGTCCGCGACATCCAGGACCGGTTGTTCGCGCT
The DNA here is from genome assembly GCA_041581135.1 of Acidimicrobiia bacterium. GTDB lineage: Bacteria > Actinomycetota > Acidimicrobiia > Spongiisociales > UBA5794 > JBFGCM01. The sequence continues at coordinate 17,150 of JBFGCM010000013.1, read as the reverse complement.
CGGATTCTTCCCCGCCAACCGCGACCGTCCCGGAGTCTTCGGCGAAGCCACCCAGCGTGCCGTGGTGACCTTCCAGGACTCGAAGGGGCTGGCTCCCGACGGCATCGTCGGGCCACAGACCTGGAATGCCCTGGTGGCGGCCGGTCACCGTCTCGGCGATCGCCTGCTTTACCATAAAATACCAATGATGCGGGGGGACGACGTCGCCGAGCTGCAACGCCGGCTCAACTCGTTGGGCTTCGACGCCAAGAAGGTCGATGGCATCTTTGGTCCCGACACCCTCCATGCGGTGCTGGAGTTCCAGCAGAATCGTGGCCTTCCAGAAGATGGAATAGCCGGTCCTGGGCTCGCCGCCGAACTGGATCTCATCGACCGTGCCACGCAGAAGCACGGCCGGGAAGCCGTCCGAGAACGACAGTGGATCTTGGGGTTGCCGCCGACGGTCGCCGGTCAGCGCGTGTTCATCGACGCCTTCTGCCGTACCGACGAGGAGGACCAGGCCTGCTGGGAGGCCGCCACCCGCGCCGCCCGCCTCCTCCAGGAGCTGGGTGCGGCCGCGGAGCTGTCGCGCTCTGCGGATACCCGGCCCAACGACCGCATCCGGGCGCAGCGGGCGAACCGGCGCGGCATCGACTTCGTGCTCTCGTTCTCGCTCCCCCTCGCCGACGTGCCCGGCGTCTACTACTTCGCCTCGGAGTACAGCTCGAGTGCCGCCGGCGAGGCGCTGGCCACCGCGATCGCCCGCAAGCTGGGAACCGGCCCGGTGGGCCGGGCGACTCCGATGCTGAAGGAGACCCGGGATCCGGCAGTGATCGTGGCGATCGCCGAGCCGGTGGGCGTCGAGCAGGTGGTGGCCGGCATCGTCGACTTGTTCGCCACTGCGTCCGACGGCCTCATCCTCCGGACATGAACCGCTTGTAGATCCGCTCCAGGTCGTCGAGCGTGTTGAACCTGACGACGAGACGTCCCGAGTTCCCTTGGTAGTCGATCCGCACTTTGCTACCGAGGTGCTCGGCCAGCCGCTCCTCCAGTTCGATGACCGCGGCCGGTCGCGGCGGCGTGGGCGCCCGAGGCGCCGGCGGCTCGGGTGCGCGGCGGGCCCGGACCGCCTCCTCGACCTGACGGACCGACCACCCCTCGTCCACTGCTTTGGTCGCCACATGTCGGGCATACGCCTGATCCTCGAGACCAAGCAGGGCGCGGGCGTGGCCGGCGGTGAGCTCACCGCGTACCAGCATGCCCTGGATCGCAGGGGGCAGCTGCAACAGCCTCAACGTGTTGGTGATGGTGACCCTCGACTTCCCGACCCGGCTGGCCGTCTCCTCATGGGTCAATCCAAAATCTTCCAGGAGATGCCGGTAAGCGGCCGCCTCCTCGAGCGGGTTGAGATCCTCTCGATGGATGTTCTCGATGAGAGCCTCGGTCAGGTTGGTTTGCGGGTCGGCATCCGGCCTGATCACCGCCGGGATCTCGGTGAGCCCGGCCCGTTTGCCGGCTCGCCAGCGCCGCTCCCCCGCCACCAACACGTACTGCCCCTCGTCGGCGCCGGCCCGGACCACGACCGGCTGCAACACCCCGACCTCGCGAATCGACGCCGCCAGCGACTCGATCGCCTCATCGTCGAAGACCTCTCGAGGCTGCTGGGCATTGGGACGGATGTGGTCGATCGGGATGCTGGCAAATCCGGACTCCGGTCGATCCACCGGGATCAGGGCGTCGAGACCCCTGCCCAGCCCACTCTTACGTGCGGCCATGTCGCCTCCTGAACTCTCTTCCCAGCTCCCGGTACGCGATCGCACCCCGGCTCATCGGATCGAAGGCCTCGATCGGCTCCCCATAGGACGGCGCCTCCGACAGTCGCACCGTGCGTGGGATGACCGTGCGGTAGGTCTGCTCCTCGAAGTGGCTGCGCACCTGCTGCACCACGTCGGACGAGAGCGTGGTCCGGCCGTCGAACATGGTGAGGATGACGCCTTCGACCCGCAACTCCGGGTTCAAGTTGCGCTGCACCAGGGAGATGTTCCGCATCAGCTGGCTCACGCCCTCGAGGGCGTAGTACTCGCACTGGATCGGAACCAGGACCTCGTCGGCGGCGGTCAATCCATTGACCGTGAGGAGCCCGAGCGACGGGGGACAGTCGATGAGGACGAAGTCGAACTCCTGGAGCTGCGGTTTCAGTGCGTTGCGGAGCCGGGTCTCCCGGGCGTACAGCGACACCAGCTCGATCTCGGCGCCGGCAAGCTCGATCGTGGCCGGGACCACGAACAGATCCCGCACACTGGTCGGCTCCATCACATCGTCGATGGGTGTCTCGTCGATGAGCACCTGGTAGGTGCTGTCCTCGATGGCGGCGCGATCGACACCGAGCCCTGAGCTGGTGTTCCCCTGGGGGTCCAGGTCGATGATGAGGACCCGTTCTCCCTGAAACGCCAGCGCGGCGCCGAGGTTGATCGCCGACGTGGACTTGCCGACGCCGCCCTTCTGATTTGCGATTGCCACCACGGTGGCCCGGCGCTCATCCACGGTGGGTTATCTTAAGGAGCCAGCCGGGAGCGTCAAGGACCTCGTCCGGGACCCGCAGCGGCTCGCCGACCAGGCCGGCGCCGGCGAGGGCCTCCAGGAGCTCGGGCGTCTCCTCGGGAAGCTCCGGTCGGGTCGACAACCCCAACACGGCGCTGCCCGCCGGCGACAGCAAACGGGGTACCACGCCGGGCAGCTCGCGGCGGGGGATCGAGCCACGGAAGGTCAGGCCGGCGAAGGTCCCGGACAGGTCGTGCACGTCACGGTGGAGCACCAGCACGTTCTGCAGCTCCAGGATCCTCGCCACCCGATCGAGCAGACGGGTTCGGCGCCCCGCCCGGTCGACCAGCCAGAACTGGGTGTCCTCCATGACGAGCGCCAGCGGAATGCCGGGCAGCCCTACGCCCGAACCCACGTCCACCACGATGTCGGGCCGCGACGGCAATCCGGCGGCGAAGAGGAGCGAGTCGGCCAGGTGCCGGGTCCACACCCGATCCGCTTCCCGCGGGCCCAGCCCGCCGGCCGGAATGGCCTCGTCGACCAGCCACCGTGCGTAGCGGTCGAGCCGAGCCAGCGCCGCCTCGGACAGAGACACCCCCGCCCAGTCGGCGGCGGCTCGAGCGGCGTCATGACCGGAGGGGGTGCTCACGCCGCCGGATCCTACTCGGCCCGGCCCCGCAGCTCCGGTTTCGAGCCGACGTTTCACGTGATACTTGACGGTGAAACAACCCGGCTGCGATGTTTCACGTGATACTCAACGGTGAAACAACCCGGCTGCGATGTTTCACGTGATACCGTACGGTGAAACAACCTCGACCAGGACCGCACGCATGGAGCCCCTCACGGATCGAGAGATCGGCTATCTCCTGGGGGTCCTCGCCGGCGAAGGGCATTTCGGCGGCGACGGGCGCCAGCCTCAGATCACCCTTCGCATGCACACGCGTCACGCCGGGTTGTTCTTTTGGCTGGAGTCGCGGCTGCCGGCCGGCAAGCTCTACGGCCCCTACCACCACGGGGGGCGCTCGTACTACCAGTGGATGGCGCGGGGGAGGTTCCTACGAGACGAGCTCGCCCCGCTGATCGCCCGCCACCTCGACCTGCTCGACGACCATGTAGCGGGCCGATTCCACGAGATGTGCGAACGGTACGAGATCGCGCTCTGAGCGCTCAGGACTCCTCGGACGCCTCGTCGCCGCCCTCGGACGCCTCGTCGCCGCCCTCGGACGCATCGTCGCCGCCCTCGGACGCCTCGTCGGCGGCTCCACCCTGGTTCCGGGGTTGTTGGCCGTCGGCCAGAGAAATCACTACGGCCCGATTGGGTTCTTCGCCCTCCGAGAACGACTCGACGCCCTCGATCTCGGCGATGACGTCGTGGACCACCTTGCGATCGGCGGCATGCATCGGTTCCAGCGCCACCTCTTCCCCGGTGTCGAGAATCTGCTCGGCGAGCCGGCCCGCATAGATCTTGAGCGCCTCACGACGCCGCTCGTTGTAGCCGCTGATGTCGAGTCGCATCCGCGGCGCACCGTGAGTGCGGCGCTGAATCACGGTACGGGTGAGCTCATTGACCGATTGCATGATGACGCCACGGGAGCCGACCAACGCTTCGGTCTGCTCGCCGGTGACGTCGATGTAGAGCACGTCGTCCTCGATGCGGGTCGCCACCGCGCCCTCGAGCCCGAATGCGTCGAGGAGTCCCGTGAGGAACTGCTTGGCGATGTCCGCCTGCTCCTCGATGCCGGCGCCCTCAGAGCTTGCGTCCATCCTGCCATCCTTCTTGTTCCGCGAGCCCGGTGCTGCGGGCTGCTTGCCTCGTTGGCGGCCCCCATCGCCGCCGCGTCCAGCCTTGCTGCGACCGCTCTTGCCACCGTTGGGGCCCGACTTGGGCTTGTCCTTCCGGGCCTGTTGGCTGCGTTGCCCGTCACGTGTGCCGCCCTGTGCACCGCCACCGCCGGAGCGAGCGGCGCCGTCCTGGCGCTGCCCCTTCTTGCCACGTCCCCGGCGCCGACGGGACTTGCGCTTGGGGCGAGGAATCACCTTCACGATGGCGTCCTGGCCCCCAATACCGAGAAACCCCTTCGTCGGCTCCTGCAAGATCTCGATCTGCACGTCGTCGCGACTCTCGACACCCAGCTCATCGAGCGCCGCCTGGACCGCAACCTCGACGGTCTTGCCTTCTGCTTCTACCCAGTCCATCGGGCTACTTCCTCTTCCTCTTCTTCTTTTTGCTCTTCGGATGCGGCGCCTTCGGCTTCGGGGCCTCTTCGACAGGTTCGGGTTCCTCGACGAGGGCGGCCTTCGGCGGATTCGCCTGGTGATCACGCAGGATGATCGCCTGCTGTCCGACACGGAACAAGTTGCTGGCAGCAAAGTAGAGCACCAGACCGCCGGGGAAGCCCCAGGCGAAGACGCCGATCAGCAGCGGCATGAACCGCATGGCGCGTTGCACGCTCTCCGCTTGTGCCGACTGGGGAGTGTCGGCGGTGGCCTCGGACTTGCGGCGGCGCATCATCTGGTGGGTCTGATAGAAGCCGGAGGCCACCACGACCAAGATGAGGAGCAGGAACGGGATGCCGGTGGCGATGTCGATCGACATCGCTTCGCCCGGCGTCAAGAAGAGGTCCATGCCGAGGAACGTCGACTCACCCCGCTCCAGCGCTTCGATGAGCGCCGAGTCCTGGGGGATGGCATTGTGGAACTGGGGCTCACCGTCGACCCGATTCACCTGGAGCACGCGAAAGAGGGCGAACCAGATCGGGCCCTGGATGAGGAGGGGAAGGCAACCGGCGGCCGGATTCACGCCTCGCTCCTGGTAGAGCGCCATGAGCTGCTTGTTCATCTCCTCGCGGTCGCCCTTGTGCTCCTTCTGGATGCGCTTGACTTCAGGTTGAATCTCCTGCATGGCGCGCATCGACCGGGTCTGCTTCAGCGTCACCGGGAACAGCAGCAGGCCGAGGGCGATGGTCAGCAGGATGACGGCGACGCCGTAGTTGGGGACCAGGTCGTAGAAGAAGGCGAGGGTGCCTCCCAAGATTCGCTGTATGCCGCCCCAAAGGGCCTCAAGTGGGTTCACTACACGCTCCTGGCATCAGAACGGGGTACAGGGTCGTATCCACCCGCGCGCCACGGGTGGCAGCGGCCGAGGCGACGCAGCGCCAACCAGGAGCCGCGCCCGGCTCCGTACACCTCGATCGACTCGACGGCGTAGGCGGAGCAGGTGGGGTGATAGCGGCAGTTCTTGCCGAGGAAGGGCGAGACCGCGCGCTGATACAGACGGATGCCGCGGGTCAACCACCAGCTGAGGTTGAACACCCGGAGCCTCTCGTTCTCAGTCACCTACGTCCTCCTTTGCCGCCATGGCGGCCCGCACGGATGCGACGAGACGTTCGAACGGGGCCGTCAGCACCTCGGCCGAGGCGATGACCACGTACGACACGCCGTCGTCGAGCGGCACCCTGGCCACGGCTTCGCGAAGTCGCCGTTTGGCTCGGTTCCGCCTGACCGCGTTGCCGACCCCTTTGTCGGCCACGATGCCGACCCGGGGGGGTCCGGCTCGTCCCGGCAAGCGAAGCGCAACGACACCATCCACGCGTCGCCGTGCACCCTTCCGGTAGACCTCTCTGAAGTCGGAGCGTCCTCGAAGCGAGCGGTAGACGCGCCCGCTACGCCGAGAGTCGGGTACGGCCCTTGGAACGGCGTCGCTTGATGATGGCACGGCCGGCACGCGTTCTCATTCTGGCGCGGAAACCGTGCTTACGCTTTCGCCGACGCACGTTCGGCTGGTAGGTACGCTTCATGAGAGAGAGATCCCCGGAAGAAGTCGCGGTCGGGCGACAGATTACGGAGACCCGACCTGATTTGCAAAGTAGTGGCGGCGTGGGTTCGACCGCGAAAAATCGGCGTGTGTCGCGAAATCTTGTTCAACGGCCCGCGGAGCCCGAACCCTGCAGGACTTGCCATGTCGATCCATATTTTGCCAGATCAAACTGCCTGGTCAACGGCGAATAGGCCGATTCGCCGGGCGGCGCCGACCCCGGATAGCGTGAGATTTGGCACTCTTGATCCCCCGTCGGCCCCGCCCATATACTCGCTGTTCGCCGAAGGGCGGCGCACCCGCACTTCCCTCGAGATGAAGAAGGTCTCCACCAGATCGGAGACTGACGTACCGGCTCTCTACGGAGATCGGTGCGGACACATCAACAATCCACATATGTGGACAGATGTGTGGACAGGTGGCAGAACCGGCTGAACGAGTAGCCGACAAGTGAGTGCGGAAGGGCGGCACGCTGTGGAAACGCAGGCGTCAGCAGAATCCTGGGACCAGTTCCACCAAGAGATTCAAACCCGAGTCGATCCTCTCGCCTGGCAAACCTGGATCGAGCCTCTCAAACCCCGTCTCGAAGGCGGGGTGCTCCACCTGGAGGCACCGTCGGACTTTCACCTGCGGTGGGTCCGTGACCGGTACCTCGCCGCCATCACAGAGGTCAGTGCCGACCTCTTCGACAGTCCGGACGTGGCCCTGGAGACCCCTGTGGACAAACCCGAGACCAACGGTCGCGGGACGGGATCTCCACCGAGGGGGGTCACCTCACCCACCGACGAGACGACGAAAGGCGACGCCGTGGACACCGCTCCCTCTCTCTTGGTCGATCCCGCAGCAGCTTCTCAGCAACCCCTCCGCGGCGACCACCGCCTCGTTCCCAAGTATGTGTTCGACAACTTCGTCGTCGGGCAGTCCAACCGGTTCGCCCACGCTGCGGCCATGGCGGTCTCCGAGCAACCGGGGAGCCACTACAACCCGCTCTTCATCTACGGTCACGCCGGGTTGGGCAAGACCCATCTGCTCCACGCCGTAGGCCACCACACGTTGGAGCTGGAACCGCGCTCGGTGGTTCGCTACGTGTCGTCGGAGCAGTTCTTCAACGAGTTCATCAACGGCATCCGCCGCAAGCGGATGGACGAGTTCAAGGCGCGGTATCGCACCATCGACACCCTCCTCCTCGACGACGTGCAGTTCTTCGAAGGCAAGGAGCAGATCCTCGAAGAGTTCTTCCACACGTTCAACAGCCTCTACGAAGCGGGCAAGCAGCTCGTGATCAGCTCCGACCGACCGCCGAAGCACCTGTCCTCCCTCGAGGATCGACTGCGCAGCCGGTTCGAGTGGGGGCTCCTCACCGACATCCAACCGCCTGACGTGGAGACCCGGCTCGCCATTCTCCGCAAGAACGCCGAGTTCGCTCCCACACCCGTGGGCAAGGACGTGCTCGACTTCATCGCCGCCCACGTGCTGGACAACATTCGGGAGCTCGAAGGCGCCCTCACCAGGGTGACCGCGTTCGCCGCACTCACGCAGGAGCCCATCACGCTCGAGATGGCCCACGAGGTGCTCCAGGACATCGTCCCCGAGCACGAGACCGGACCGCTCAACCCCGAAGACATCATCAACGTCACGTCCGCGTACTACAGCGTCAACATCAGCGATCTTCTGGGGCCGAGCCGCAAGCAACCTCTGGCGCTCTACCGCCAGGTGGCCATGTACCTGTGCCGTGAGCTCACGAACCTGTCGTTGCCCAAGATCGGAGCCTTGTTCGGCGGCCGTGACCACACCACCGTGATCCATGCGATCGACAAGGTGAAGCGGCTCATGCAGAGCGATCGCGAGGTTTTCCACCAAGTGAACAAGTTGTCCCAGAAGCTGAGGAAAACCTCATGAGTCATCCACAACGATCCCAGGCCGGCGCAGAGGGGTGGGATAACCTGCACTCTGCCCACACCCGATGTGGATAGCGAACTAGCCTTTTGACCTGGGGTTTTGAGACTTGTCCACCATCCACAGGCCCTACTACTACCACTACGGTTTTTGAATAATCAATCAGCTACAGCAGAGGAACACGGACAGTGCGCATCCGAGCCGAACGAGACGATCTAGCCGACGTGCTGGCGCGTGCCAGCCGTGCAGTGGGCACCCGTTCCCATCTCCCCATCCTGCAAGGGATCCTGTGCGAGGTGGAAGGAGGACGGTTGCGTGTCACCGGGACCGACCTCGAGGTGACGGTCCGGACCATGCTTGACGTCGAGGCGCTCGAAGACGGGCGCACCGTGATCCCCGCCAAGCTGGCATCGGAAGCCGTGCGCAAGCTGCCTGCCGGTGCGGTTTCCATGCACGCGTCCGAGGGACGGGTGGAGATCACCGGCAACGGTCCCCGCTTCAGCCTCCGCGAGCTGAACATCGACGACTTCCCCCAGCTGTCCAACGAAGGGGCGGTCGGGGCAGTGGATCTCGACGGTGCCGCCCTCATCGAGGCGTTGGCGCAAGTGGGTGTGGGCGCCTCCACCGACGAGGCCCGACCCATCCTCACCGGCGTGCTGTTTGAGACCGAATCCGACCATCTCCGACTGGTCGCCACCGATTCCTATCGACTGGCGGTGCGCGATCTGCCCGGAGTGCCGGGTGATCTCAGCGGCCTGGTTCCGTATCGAGCCCTCCGAGAGCTCGGGCGCACCATCGGCGACTCCAAGCTGTCGATCACGCTGGGAGAGCGGGATGCCGTGTTCGCATCGGAGCGCGGCCAGCTCACGGTCCGGCTCATCGAAGGGAGTTTCCCGAACTACCGCCAGCTGCTGCCGGACGGCTACCCCAACCGCGTCACGATCGCCCGGGAGGCCCTCGTCGAGGCGGTGGGGCGCGCTTCACTGGTGGCGGAGGATCACATCCCCGTGCGCCTCAACCTCCACGAGGGGGGCGTCGAGCTGTCGGTGACTCGCCAGGAGGTCGGCGAGGAGGCCGAGCACATCGATGCCACGTACGAGGGCGAGGAGATGACCATCGCCTTCAACACGAAGTACCTCATGGACGGGCTGTCGGTGATGACGAGTGACGAGGTCGTCCTCGAGACCCTCGACCCACTGAAGCCGGGGCTGTTGTCCCAGGGCGCGTCATCGGAGTTCCGCTACCTCTTGATGCCCGTCCGGCTGTAGATGCGGCTGGCCTGGATCGAGGTCACCGACTTCCGCTCGTACCGGGCTCTCGAGTATCGCCCGGATCCCGGGCTCAACGTCCTCGTCGGTGCCAACGGCGTGGGCAAGACCAACCTCCTGGAGGCCATGAGCTACCTGTCGCGCCTCAAGTCGTTCCGCCGGGCACCGGACGAGGCGCTCATTCGTGATGGCGCAGATGCGGCGGTGATGCGGGGTGGTTTCGAGCGAGCGTCCGGCGAAGTGCGGGTCGAGGTTGAGCTGCCCCGGTCGGGAAGGCGCCGCGTGCTGCTCAATGGCAAGCGTCCTCGCCGCCATTCCGATCTGCTCTCCGAGATCCCCATGGTGACGTTCCTGCCGGACGACCTCGACGTGGTCAAGCGCGGGCCGGCTCTGCGTCGCGACTACGTGGACGACCTGGCCGCCCAGTTGCTACCCAGTGCCGGCGCCGACCTCGCCGAGTACGAACGTGCGGTCCGGCAGCGCAACTCACTGCTGCGGGCCGACGGTCCTCATGCAGATGCGGCCACCCTCGACGTCTGGGACGAGCGTGTAGCGGCCACAGGCGGCCTCGTCGCCGGTCACCGCCTTCGACTACTGGCCCGGCTCCTTCCGACGGTCACAGCGGCGTATCAGCGGCTCTCGGCCGGCACGACGGAGATCGATGCGCGCTATCAGAGCAGGTGGGCCGCCGGAGGAACCCCGCTCGTTCCTCCCGGTGACCTCAGCGATGCGGAGCTGACGGCCGCATTGGCGACCACGTTGGGAGAGCGCCGCCGGCGCGACATGGAGCAACGCACCACCTCGGCGGGTCCCCACCGCGACGACCCCACCTTCCTGCTCCGGGGCGATCTCCACGGATCGAACGATGGGGCGCGGGACGCCCGCACCCAGGCCAGCCAAGGCGAACAGCGGTCGCTGGCGTTGTCGCTGCGCTTGGCGGCCTACGAGTTGCTCACGGAGCTGCACGGCCAGCCGCCGATCCTGTTGTTGGACGACGTGTTCTCCGAGCTCGATCCGGATCGAGCGGCCGTGGTGGTCGAGCTCCTGCCGCAGGGCCAGGTTCTCGTCACATCTGCGCGCCATGATGAAGTTCCGACCGCAGGCACGTTGTGGGAGGTCACTCCAGGTGCCGTCGACCGAGCCCGAAGCGACAGGGAGACCACATGAGCGTCATCGCATGACCGGCGAGCGCCGCCGCGACCTGGTACCGCTGTCGGAGACGCTCGACGCCGTGCTCGCCCGCATCGGTGCGGCGCGCGCCCCCGATCTGGCGCGCATCGTGGCCGACTGGGAGGCGTTGGCGGGGGAGCCCTGGGCAACCCGCGCCCGACCGGTGAAGCTCGCCGCAGGTGAACTGGTGGTGGAGGTCGATGACGGGGCCACGGCCTCGCTCCTGAAGTACCAGGCCCTGGATCTGATCGACCGTTGTGCCGCAGCCTTCGGTCCCGGAGTGGTCAGCACGGTGGCCATTCGAGTGGCTTCCGGTGCCTGATCGACATGCCGTCGAGAAATATGTCGGATCAGCGGTGGGCCGCGTCGGGGAGCACCCCGGAAACCCCCGGATTCCGGGCGTTGTCGAGGGTGTCCGGGCATCCCGAAAGTGTCCGTCAAATAAGGGGTTTTGGCGCATCTGGGCTATACTTACACCAGTGTCAACACGGCGTACGGCCAGCCCCCCCGCGTCGCTTCGAAGGAGTTCTGTGAGCAAGAGCAAGAGCGCGTCGAACGCGTCGTATGCCGCCAAGGACATCACCGTCCTAGAAGGCCTCGAGGCCGTCCGCAAACGGCCGGCGATGTACATCGGATCCACCGGGCCGAAGGGCCTCCATCACCTCATCTGGGAGGTTGTCGACAACGCGGTGGACGAGGCGATGGCCGGTTTCTGCACCCGTATCGACGTCGACCTGCTCACCGACGGCTCGGTTCGGGTGCGGGACAACGGGCGTGGCATTCCGGTGGAGAAGCACCCGAAGACGAAGCAGTCGGCGCTCACCACGGTGCTCACCACCCTGCACGCCGGCGGCAAGTTCGAATCCGGCGCCTACACGGTCTCCGGCGGTCTCCACGGGGTGGGGGTGTCGGTGGTCAACGCACTGTCCACCAGGCTCGACGTCAAGGTGGTGCGGGACGGCTTCCAGTGGTCGCAGAGCTACGAGTACGGCAAGCCCAATGGTGCCCTGAAGAAGGGCAAAGCCGCCAAGCGCACCGGCACGGAGATCCGCTTCTGGGCCGACCCCGAGATCTTCAGTGAGACCACCGACTACAACCCCCAGACCGTCATCTCCCGGCTGCGCGAGATGGCATTCCTCAACAAGGGCCTGGAGATCCGGTTCCACGACGAGCGTCCGGAGGAGCCCATCGAGGAGGTCTTCCACTACAAGGGTGGTCTCGTCGACTTCATCCAGTACCTCAACGCCACCCGAGAGCCCGCCCACAAGCAGGTGGCCTACTTCGAGGAGCTGGGAGACGATGCCGAGGTCGCCGTGGCCATCCAGTGGACCAACGCCTACACCGAGACGGTCCTCAGCTTCGCCAACAACATCAACACGCACGAGGGCGGTACCCACGAGGAGGGGTTCCGCAAGGCCCTCACCCGCGCCGTCAACGATTTCGCCCGGGCCAAGGGAATCCTCAAGGAGAAGGACGACAACCTTCAGGGCGAAGACGTGCGCGAAGGCATCACCGCCATCGTGTCCGCCAAGGTGCGCCAGCCGCAATTCGAAGGCCAGACCAAGACCAAGCTGGGCAACACCGAGGTGCGGTCTTTCGTCGAGCGCGCCCTCAACAAGGCGTTGCCGGAATGGTTGGAGCGCCATCCCGGTGACGGGCGCCGGATCGCCCAGAAGTCGGCGGATGCCGCCAAGGCACGCATGGCGGCCCGCCAGGCGCGCGATCTCACCCGTCGCAAGAGCCTGCTCGAGTCGAGTGGTCTCCCCGGCAAGCTGGCGGACTGCTCGTCCAAGGACCCGGCGGTGTCCGAACTGTTCATCGTGGAAGGCGACTCGGCCGGAGGATCGGCCAAACAGGCCCGGAACAGTGAGTTTCAGGCGATCCTGCCGATTCGAGGCAAGATCATCAACGTCGAGAAAAACCGCATCAACCGGGTGCTGCAGAACAACGAGATCCAGTCGCTGATCACCGCCATCGGCACCGGCATCGGCGACGAGTTCGACATCACCAGGTCGCGGTACCACCGGGTGGTGATCCTCACTGACGCCGACGTCGACGGCGCCCACATCCGCACCTTGTTGCTGACGTTCTTGTTCCGCCACATGCGCCAGCTGATCGAAGCCGGATACGTGTACATCGCGCAGCCGCCCTTGTACAGCATCAAGGCCGGCTCCAAGACCAAGTGGGCGTACAACGACACCCATCTGGAGGAGCTCAAGGCCGAGCTGAATGGCCGCAAGTACACCATTCAGCGCTTCAAGGGGCTCGGCGAGATGAACGCCGGCCAGCTGTGGGACACCACCATGGACCCGGGCGAGCGGACCATGCTGCAGGTGCAGCTGGTCGACGCCGCGGAGGCCGACCACATCTTCTCCACGCTCATGGGCACCGATGTCGACAGCCGGCGCACGTTCATCCAGCAGAACGCCAAGGACGTCCGCTTTTTGGACATCTGACGTCGTGAGCTTCTCTTGCAACCATTCCGACCGCGAAACCCAGGTGTGATGCATGCCCGATGACAACCCGATAGGTCACATCCAGTCCATCGAGATCGAACAGGAGATGCGCGACTCCTTCTTGGAGTACGCCATGTCCGTGATCGTCGCCCGCGCCCTACCGGACGTGCGCGACGGGCTGAAGCCCGTACATCGCCGCATCCTGTACTCCATGTGGGATTCCGGCATTCGACCGGGCTCTCCTTACCGCAAATGTGCTCGCGTCGTCGGCGATGTCATGGGTTGGTTCCACCCACATTCCAATGACGCTATCTACGACGCGCTGGTCCGCCTCGGCCAGGACTTCTCTTCCCGGTATCCACTGGTGCAGCCCCAGGGCAACTTCGGCACGGTCGACGACCCGCCGGCCGCGATGCGGTACACGGAGTGCCGGCTCGCCTCCATCGCCGGCCACCTGCTCGAAGGCATCGACGAGCGCACCCCCGACACCACCGTCGTCGATTTCGACGACAACTACTCGGGGGAGCGCCAGGAGCCGGTCGTGCTACCGGCTCGGTTCCCCAACCTGCTGGTCAACGGCTCCACCGGTATCGCAGTGGGCATGGCCACCAACATCCCACCCCACAACCTGTCCGAGGTCATCGACGCCGTGCTGCATGCCATCGCCAACCCCAAGGCGACGGCGGAAGACCTCATGGAGTTCGTCAAGGGCCCGGATTTCCCGACCGGCGCCTACATCGTGGGGACAAGAGGCTTGAAGGATGCGCTCCTCACCGGCCGGGGTTCGGTGAAGATGCGTGCCGTCACCGAGGTCGTGGAGCTCAGGAAGAAGCGGATTGCGATCATCGTGACCGAGATCCCTTATCAGGTCTCCATCGACCGCATCATGCAGAAGATCGCCAACCTGGTGAAAGAGAAGACCATCGTCGGGATCTCCGAGATTCGCAACGAGACCAACCGCGAGGGCATCAGGATCGTCATCGAGCTGAAGCGAGATGCCAATCCGCAAGTGATCGAGAACCTGCTCTACAAGCACACCCAGCTCGAAGAGAACTTCGCCGTCAACGCCGTCGCCCTGGTGGACGGCGTGCCCCGCACGCTCAATCTCGGCGAGATGGTGCACTACTACATCGAGCACCAGCTCGACGTGATCCGGCGCCGTACTGAGATCCGCCTGCAGAAGGCGGAGAACCGGGCCCACATCGTCGAGGGTCTGCTCATCGCGCTCGACAACATCGACGAGGTGGTGCGGATCATCCGGGGCAGCGCAGACACCGACGAGGCCCGGGCATCGCTCATCGAGCGGTTCGAGCTCAGCGAGGAGCAGGCGAATCACATCCTCGACATGCCGTTGCGGCGTCTCACCGCCCTCGAGACCGACAAGTTGCGTGAGGAACACGCCGAGCTGCTCGCCAAGATCAAGGAGTTCAAGGCGATCCTCAAGAGCGACAAGAAGCAGCGGGAGCTGATCGCCGGCGAGCTGACCGAGATCAAGGAGAAGTTCGGCGACCGCAGGCGGAGTCGCATCATCCCCGACTCGGGTGACCTGTCGCTCGAGGATCTCATCGCCGACGACGACCTGGTCGTCACCGTCAGCTCCGCCGGGTACGTGAAGTCCGTGCTGGCCAGCACCTACCGCATCCAGGGTCGCGGCGGCCGTGGCGTCAAGGGGGCGAACCTGCGCGAAGACGACGTGGTGACCCACCTGCTGCACACGTCGGCGCACGCCTACCTGTTGTTCTTCACCAACCGCGGCAAGGTCTACCGCATCCGCGCCCATGAGTTGCCTCGCAAGGACCGCACGGCCAAGGGTGTGCTGGTGCACTCGGTCTTGGCGTTGGAACCCGACGAGCGGATCGAGGCCATCGTCGACACTCGCGACTACGAGACGTCGAACTTCCTGGTCATGTTCACCAAGACGGGCCAGGTGAAGAAGACCAGGTTCAGCGACTACGACTCGCGCACGTCCTCCCTCATCGCCATCAAGCTCCAGGGCGGCGACGAGGTGGTGGCCGTGCGCACCACCAACGGCTCCAACGACGTGCTCATGTTCACGACCAACGGCCAGGGCATCCGCTTCTCCGAACAGGACGCCCGCCCCATGGGCCGCGACACCCAAGGGGTGCGGGGCATCAAGCTGCGCGACGGTGATCACGTGGTGGCCGCCGCCACCGTGGACGAGGGTGACGACATTCTGTTGGTCACCTCCGGCGGATACGGCAAGCGCACCAAGATGGCAGATTTCCCCAAGCAGAAACGGGGCGGCATGGGGGTCAAGGCGATCAAGCTGACCCGGGTGCGAGGACAGCTGGTGGCCGCCCGTGCGGTGAGCAAGGGCGACGAGATCTTCGTCACGTCGTCCGATGGCATCGTCATCCGCCAGACCGTGGACAAAGTGAGTCGACAGGGCCGGGCCGCCACCGGGGTGAAGGTGATGAACCTCGAGAAGGGGGCCACGGTCACGGCAGTGGCGTTGGTGCCGGAGGAGAACGGCGAGGTGGGCTGAACGTCGTCGCCGGCTCTGCGGAACCCATTGCGCCGCATCGGCGTTGATGCAGCAAGAACCGATTGGTGGGGTACACTCGTGCTTCACATCAAGGAGCTTTCATGCCGGTACGACGCGTTCGGCGTGTGATTCGAAAGATCGACCCGTGGACCGTTCTCAAGGTCTCGTTCGTCATCAACGTCATCGCGGCGTTGGTGTTCGTGCTGGGAACGTGGGTGAGCTGGTCGTTGATCATTCAGGCCGGCATCCCGGAGAGGCTGTCGGACATCGCCGACAACCTCACCATCACTTACGAGGCCAACGGCGAGCAGTACTTCCGGGTGATCGTCCTGCTGGCCGTGATCGGTGCCATCGTCATGACCGGCGTCTTCACGCTCGGTGCCGTGCTCTACAACCTCATCTCCGACCTGGTCGGCGGCGTCGAGGTGGTCGTGCTGGAGGAGACCACCGTCGTGCCGCAAGCCGCCCTCAGTGCGGCGACGGTGGAGGCCCCGGCGCCGGCGCCTGTTCCGGTGACGTCCTCCGAGCAGCCCCCTCGGGTGCGAAAGGCCAGTGCGTCGGCCAAGGTCCCGTCGCCGAGCGCTCCAACGACCTAGGGGCTGCTCCGCTCCACGTGACGCCGCTGCAACGCGGCCATCAGCTGTGCGATCGTCTCCCGGGCACGCTCGTCCTGTAGTTCGCCGTCGTCGTCGAAGCCGCCGTCTCGGATCTTGATGTAGATCGTCGGCCGCAGCAGCACCTCGACCTCGTTGTGGGCGAGAATCTCCCGCAGGTGGAGCTGGGCACGGAGCGTCCCGAACCCACCGCCGGCCCCCATGAGGCCGGCGAGCTTGTGGTTCATGGGCGAGTCGGGCATGCGCGACGCCCAATCGATGGCGTTCTTGAGGACGCCCGTCACGGAGAAGTTGTATTCGGGACTGGCGATGAGCATGGCATCGGCGGCGCCCATGGCGTCACGGAACGCCTGTACCGGAGGGGGGAACCCGATCTCCCGCTCGACGTCGCGGTTGTAGAACGGGATGTCCTCGAGCGAGTAGATCGAGACCTTGACGTCCCCCGGCGCCATCTCCTGCGCGGCGCGCAGCAGGGCCGTGTTGAACGAGCCCTCTCGCAGGCTTCCGGAGATCCCGATGACGTCCATAGGCAGCGGAGTGTAGGGGAAGGGCCCAGAGAGAGCTCCCCTGCAAGCAGGGCGACTATGCGTGGCGAACAACCCGGCGCCGGGAGCAGATGCCCGACCGCTCGAAGACTCGCTTCCCCCGATCAGCAGGGGGACCATGGGTGGCGTATGGTCCCCGCCGGCGCCGGAGCAGATGCCAGACCGCTCGAAGACTCGCTTCCAGATGCCAGACCAGACCCATCCCAGGGACCGGCCCACCGTCACGTTGCCGCAGGGACCTTCCCGCGACCAGCAGGAGGATCATGGGTGGCGTATGGTCCCCGCCGGCGCCGGAGCAGATGCCAGACCGCTCGAAGACTCGCTTCCAGATGCCAGACCAGACCCATCCCAGGGACCGGCC
>JBFGCM010000012.1:0-57196 GCA_041581135.1 Acidimicrobiia bacterium | reverse complement strand
GGCGCTGTCTGCGTCTGAGACGGAGTCGGTGGCGGTCGAGGTGGTCGAGTCCGAGGCGGTCGTGGTGGCCGAGGCTGCGTCTGAGGTGGACGTGGTCGAGTCCGAGGCGGTCGAGTCTGAGACGGGCGTGGAGGCCGAGGTCGTGGAGGCGGTGGCCGAGTCTGCGTCTGACCTGGACGTGGTCGAGTCCGAGGAGGGCGTGGAGGCTGAGGTCGTGGTGGCCGAGTCTGCGTCTGAGAAGGAGTTGGTAGCGGTCGAGGTGGTCGAGTCCGAGGCGGTCGTGGAGGCCGAGGGCGTGGTGGCCGAGTCTGCGTCTGAGGTCGCGGCGATGGACCAGGTCGTAGAGGCGCTGTCTGCGTCTGAGGTGGACGTGGTCGAGTCTGAGGCGGGCGTGGAGGCCGAGGTCGTGGAGGCTGAGGCCGCGTCGGAGGTCGCGGTCGTGGTCGTCGAGGAAGCGGTGGCCGAGGTCGAGCAGGCGCCGGTCGACGACGAAGCGTTGGAGGATGCCGACGCCGAGGTCGAGGCGGAGCCACTCGCTGCTGCCGTCGACGCCGACGGTGCAGCTTCGCTGCCGGGCATCTCCGAAGACGATCTCGAGTCCGATTTCGACGAAGCCGCCTACCTCGCGGCGGTGTCGACCGAGGCGGCGTTCGAGGCGTTGTGGGCAGAGGACGCGGACGAGGAGTCGGCCGAACCTGTGGCTCCGTCCGAGCCGCGGCGGCGCCGCTGGTGGCGCCGGAAGCGTGCCGAGGCGATGGTCGAGCCCGATGCGCCACCTGCGGCAGTCGTCGACGAGATCGAGCCGGCGCCCCCGGTGGCATCGATTCCGTCGGCCGAGGAGATCGAGGTCTCGTCCATGCCCGAGTTCCCCACGGTGCCGCTCCTGTACGCACCTGATCACTCGCGGGATGCGTCCGATCTCTCTGACCGTCCCGGCGACGAAGTGTCACATGAGGCGACCGTGGCCGCCGAGCTCGTCGTCGACCTGCGGGATGCCGCAACCATCGACGAGGAGCTCCACGACTGGATGGTCGCCCCGGTCGTCGACGAAGGCAAGGCAGTGTCGGGGTCGTGGTGGCGTCGCTTGTTGGGCCGGTCATCGCCGGCCTCCGACGACACCGCGGTGCAGGCGCCGGTTGCCACTCTGGACGTGGTCAAGGTGATCGAGCCCGAGGTCTCTGCGCCCTGGCAGGCGGTCAGCGACGGCGGCAGGGCCGAAAGTGAGTCTGACGACTCAGACGACTCCTGGGTGTGGGACGATGATCTCGACGAAGACGCCGGGGAAGCTGCACAGGCGGACGCCGGGGTCGCCGATGGGGGGCCGCCATTCACAGTGGACGACGAGTTGGTGTCGTCGCTGGAAGACGTCGAGCAGAACGACGACATGATCGAGCACTCAGCAGACGAAACGGTGGGCAGGGCGGACGAGCCCGTCGACGACGTCGTCGACTCCTGGTGGGAAGACGGTGACTCCACCGCGGACACGACGGATTTCGGTACCGACCTGGAGCCGCCGGCGCTGTCGAGCCCGGAAGTGGAGCGTTCGCAACCCGAAGCCGGGCCGGTGCCCGACATGGCCCCCGAGGCGACCCTGTTCGACGAGGGGACAGCCGATGATCGTTCCGGCGACGATGTTGCCGGCGACGATGGGACAGAAGACGCGGCCGCCGCGGTCATCACCGACGACTCCCCACTGGACGAGTCCCTACTGGTCGCAGCGGGAGCTGACGCCCAGGACGGAGGCGACGAGGCGTCGTCGGATGAGGCTGTCGTCAGCGAGACATTCCGGCCGGACGAGGCTGACGTCACCGGCGAGGCGGCCGACCCGACGGTCGCGGCAACCCTGCCTGCGGATGACGCCATGTCCGATTTGGACACACCCGGCGAGGACACACCGACCGCCGAACTCGATCACGCCACCTCCGATCCGGACACACCCGGCGAGGACACACCGACCGCCGAACTCGACGACGCCATGGACGTGGATGACGATGCCTGGCTGGCGGCGTTCGAGGAGTTCACCGCCGAGGAGTATCTCCAGGCGTCCACCCGTGAGCACGTGGGCCTCGCAGAAGCGATGGCGGAGGCGGCCGAAGAACAACCCGAGCTGTTGGCACTCTCGGCGGACATCCCGGGTCTGGAGAGCGGCCTGGTCGGACTGCAGGACGTGGTCGAGGCGCACCACGACGAGCTCGACCACACCCCGGTGTTCGAGCGTTCCTCCGATCTCGGGATCCGCATCGCCACCGGTCTCGGCCTGCTCGGGCTCTTCCTCGGCGCCCTGTTCTGGGGGACGCTGGCGACGCAGATGCTCGTGGCGGTGGTGCTGATCCTCGCCGTCGGCGAGATGTACGTGGCGCTGAAACGAGCCGGGTTCAACCCGGTGACCATCGTCGGGTTGCTCGGGACCATTGGGGCACTGGCCGGTACCGCGGCGTGGGGCTTGCAGTCCGTGCCTGCGGCGCTGGGGCTCAGCGCAGTTGGTGTGCTGCTCGTCTACGCCATGGCTCCGGGCCGGGTGGACCCGCTCACCAACAGTGCGGTGACACTGCTCGGTGTGGCTTGGATCGGCGGGATGGGTGCTTTTGCCATCGCATTCGTCGAGTCACCCGACTTCCGCTGGTTGGTGCTGGCCACCGTGTTGGTGGCTGCGATCATGGACGTGGCGTCGTACTTCGGTGGCAGGGCGTTCGGGCGTCATCCACTGGCCCCTTCGGTCTCACCGAAGAAGACCATCGAGGGCCTGGTGTTCGGAGTCTTCTTCGCCATCGTCACCGGGGCCGCCTTCGGCTTCATGGGTCCGTTCGACCTCGGCTCCGGCCTCGCGCTGGGTGCCGCCATCGCGGTGGCCGCACCGTTCGGCGATCTGGCGGTGTCGGTGCTGAAGCGGGGCCTGGGCGTGAAGGACATCGGCGTGCTGCTGCCCGGGCATGGTGGCATTCTCGACCGTATCGACGCCATCCTCTTCGCAGTGCCGGCGGCGTGGTTGGTGTTCTACTGGACCGGGATCCTCGGCTGAGACCTGTCGTCGTCCTCGGAGCGACAGGCTCAATCGGCAGGCAGACCCTCGACGTAGCGGCGACGCACAAGATGCCTGTCGTCGGCCTCGGCGCCCGGCGGGGGAGCGACGCGCTCTTGGGCATCGCTGCAGCTCATCCCGATGCGACGATCGGGGTGGCGGAACCCACCGAATCCGAGCGGCGCGCCTTCTCCGATGCTCTCGGCGATCGGGTGAGGTTCGGTCCCTCCGCGATGGAGGAGCTGGCGACGACCAGCGAGGCCGCAGTCGTCAACGGCATCGTCGGTGCCGCCGGGCTCCCCGCCTCGGTGGCGGCGTTGGGCGCCGGTAACCGGCTGTGCCTCGCCAACAAGGAGAGCCTCGTCGCGGGAGGCCCGGTCGTCGCCGCAGCGCTGGCCGAGGGCGGGGGAGAGCTCATCCCGGTCGACTCCGAGCACTCCGCGTTGTGGCAGTGTCTCGTCGGAGAGCCACCTGGAGCCGTACGCCGGCTGATCCTCACCGCCAGCGGTGGTCCGTTCCGGGGACGCTCGATCGGTGAGCTGGCCGACGTGACAGTGGTCGAGGCGCTGGCCCACCCGACCTGGGACATGGGCCCTCGTATCACCGTCGACTCCGCAACGCTCATGAACAAGGCGTTCGAAGTCATCGAGGCGCACTACCTGTTCGGCGTCGGTTACGACCGGATCGACGTCGTCGTGCATCCGACCAGCGAGGTGCATTCGCTCGTCGAGTTCGTCGACGGATCGCTCAAGGCCGAGTTGGGGAGACCCGATATGCGCGGGCCGATCCAGTACGCACTCACCTATCCAGACCGCGCCCCACTCGACAAGGAGCGTCTCGACCTCGTGAACACCGAACTCGTCTTCACCGCCCCCGATCTCGAAGCCTTTCCCGCGCTCCGCCTGGGGTATGCGGCCGGCCGGGCCGGCGGATCGGCACCGGCCGTGCTGAATGCCGCCGACGAAGTCGCCGTGCATGCGTTCCTGGAGGGTCGCATCGGGTTCCTCACCATCGCTGCGGTCGTCGAGGCCACGCTCGAAGCGGTGGATGGGCGCGAGCTGCGGACGGTAGACGAGGTCTTGGAGGTCGATGCAGAGGCACGTAACGTGGCCGCTGCGATCGTTGCCGGTGGATCGAGGTAGTTCCACCGCCCCGGTACCGTTGAAGCGAACCACAACGGAGTCCATCACGTGAACGCATTCGTCATGGCCATCGGCGTCATCCTCATGGTCATCATCCATGAGGGTGGGCACTTCGTCGCGGCCAAATCGCTCGGAATGAAGGCAACCGAGGCGTTCTTCG
Organism: Acidimicrobiia bacterium; assembly: GCA_041581135.1. Classification (GTDB taxonomy): domain Bacteria; phylum Actinomycetota; class Acidimicrobiia; order Spongiisociales; family UBA5794; genus JBFGCM01. Next base: position 52,875 of record JBFGCM010000012.1, on the reverse strand, counting down.
GGTTCGGCCCCAAGCTGTGGTCCGTGACCCGCGGGGAGACCGAGTACGGCGTCAAGGCGCTCCCGTTGGGCGGATACGTCCGGATCACCGGCATGAACATGTTCGAAGAGGTGGCTCCGGAAGACGAAGGGCGGACGTATCGCGAGAAGCCATTCTGGATGAAGTCCGTGGTGGTGCTCGCCGGTATCTTCTCCCACTTCGTGGTCGCCTTCATCCTTCTCTACGTCGTCGTGGTGGTGTTCGGGACTCCGACCGGCAGCGGCACGCTGACCATCGCGGGCGTCGAGCTGGAGCTCGAGGACACGACCACCGGTGAGATCGTGGCCACACCGGCGGCGAATCTGGGGATCCTGCCAGGTGATGAGTTGGTGGCTGTTGACGGTGCCCAGCTCACCGACTGGAACCAGTTCGTCGAGATCGTCCGGGCGCGACCGGACACCCCCACCACCATCACGCTGGAGCGCGACGGTGAGTTGGTGTCGGAGACCGCCACCCTGGCGTCACGTCAATTCGTGCACCCGGACACCGGAGAGACGACGACCATCGGCTATGTAGGCGTCATACCGGAGGAAGAGGTCGAGCGCGCCACCGTCTTCGCAGGTGTTCCCGAGGCAGCGATCGGCGTCGTGGATCTCACGCGGCTCAATCTGCAGGGGCTGTGGCAGATGATCAGCGGCATCGACGAGGTGCTCTCGGCGACCTTCGGCGGCGGTGATGAGACGGTGCTCGAAGAGGTTCGGCCCATCAGCGTCATCGGCCTCACCCGGATCGGCACCCAAGTGGACTTCCCGACAGCCTTGCTGATGATCGCCTTCGTGAACGTGTTCGTCGGGCTGCTGAATCTGGTTCCGCTGTACCCGCTCGACGGTGGGCATTTCGCCGTCGCCTTGTGGGAGAAGATCCGGGGCCAGGCGCCGGATGTGCGCAAGCTGCTCCCCGTGGCCGCCGTGGTCATTGCCTTCGTGGTCGGGCTCGGCCTCATCGGCGTGTACCTCGATATCGTCAATCCGCTCGATCTCCAGCGATGATCGAGCGCCGACGAACCAAGCGCCTCCACGTCGGCGACGTCCCTGTGGGCGGTGAAGCCCCGATCACCGTGCAGTCCATGACCACCACGAAGACCTCGGACGTCGATGGCACCTTGAGCCAGGTCTACGCCCTGGCTGCCGCCGGTGCCGACATCGTGCGGATCACGTGTAACGACGTGCCGGCCGCCGAAGCACTCGCCGAGATCGTGCCGCGCGCCCCGGTGCCCATCATCGCCGACATCCACTTCCAGTACCGGCTCGCCCTCGCCGCGGTGGAGGCCGGTGTCGCCGGCCTCAGGCTCAACCCCGGCAACATCCGCAATCCCGACCAGATCAAGGAGGTGGCTCGAGCTGCGAAGTCGGCGGGTCTCCCGATCAGAGTGGGCGTGAACGCGGGGTCGCTCGACAAGGACCTGCTGGCGAAGTACGGCACCGCCGCACCGGAGGCGCTCGTCGAGTCGGCGCTCACCGAGATTCGTTACCTGGAGGACGTCGACTTCACCGACATCAAGATCTCGGTGAAGCACTCCCACGTGCCGTCGATGGTGGAGTCGTACCGACTGCTTGCCGACCGGGTCGACTATCCGCTGCACCTCGGCGTCACGGAGGCGGGGCCCCCTCCAGGGGGGCTCATCAAGTCCGTGGCCGGCATCGCCACCTTGCTCCTGGAAGGTATCGGCGACACGATTCGATTCTCGCTGACAGCCGATCCGGTGGAGGAGGCCAAGGCCGGGAGGCAGCTGCTGGAGTACCTGGGTCTGCGGGAGCGTACGAGCCTCGACCTCATCGCATGCCCCAGTTGCGGACGCGCCGAGGTCGACGTCATCAAAGTGACCGAGGAGGCGAGGGCTGCTCTGGAGGCGGAGGATCTCCCGGTGCAGGTCGCAGTGATGGGGTGCGTGGTCAACGGACCGGGAGAAGCTCGTGAGGCGGACATTGGCATCGCTGCCGGTCGGGGCAAGGGTCACCTGTTCATCAAGGGACAAGTGGTCCGCGTCGTGCCCGAGGAGGAGATGGTGGAGGCGCTCCTCGACGAAGCCCGTCGCCTGGTGGCAGAGGGTGTCGAGGCTCGCCTCGCCGCCGCCGATGCATCTGCGGCCGCAGAAGCGCAGGACACTGCGCTCGAGCTGCAGACGCTTCAAGGCGACGCCAACGACGCCGCAGCCCGACGGCGGGCGGTCGCCGAGGTGGCCACCGGCGAGTAGTGGGATTGCGGGGCCGTCCCCAGCTTGGCGATGGCGTGTTGCGGTTCATCGCTCATCAGTCGCCTTGGTCTGAATGCCGTCGGCAGGCTTCCGCAAGCTCCATGCGCCGGCGCGGACCTCAATCGCGAGGCGAGCCCCTAAGCTTCGCCGACGTTCGGAGGTGCCGATTGCGCTGGTCCCAGGCCTACATCCCAACACTGCGAGACGATCCGGCGGACGCCGAAGCTCCCAGCCACAAGCTGCTGGTACGCGGCGGGTTCATCCGTCAGCTCATGGCCGGCCACTACTCCCTGTTGCCGCTCGGTCAACGGGTACGGCTGAAGGTCATGCAGATCATCCGCGAGGAGATGGACGCGATCGGTGGTCAGGAGTGCCTGCTGCCGGCCATGCACCCCGCAGAGATCTGGAGGGCCACCGGGAGATGGGACATTGTGGGCGACGAGCTCTTTCGCCTGCAGGACCGCCGTGAGGCCGACCTGGTCCTCGGTTTCACGCACGAGGAGATCTTCGCCACCCTCGCCACCGAGCTGACCTCGTACCGGCAGCTTCCCCAGATCTGGTACCAGATCCAGGTGAAGTTCCGCGACGAGCCGCGGCCAAAGTCCGGACTGCTGCGCGTGCGGGAATTCTCGATGAAGGACTCCTACAGCTTCGATCTCGACGCCGCCGGACTGGATCGTGCCTTCGAAGCGCACCGCCACGCCTACCGCAACATCTTCGCCCGACTGGATCTCGACACCCTCGAGGTGGCCGCCTCGTCCGGGGCGATGGGAGGTTCCGATTCCGTGGAGTTCATGGTGCCCACCGATGCCGGCGAGGACGACGTGCTGCACTGCCCCCACTGCGGGTACTCGGCCAACCAGGAGAAGTCGGACAGCCGGCTGGAGCCGATCGACGATGGCGAAGGTCTGACCGTTCCGGAGGAGTTTCCCACGCCCGGCATCAGGACCATCCAGGCTCTGGCGGAGATGGAGGGAGGAGCCGCACCCGAGCGACAGATCAAGACACTCGTCTACGTGATCGATGGTGAACTCGTGCTGGTCCTGTTGCGCGGCGATCACGCTCTGGTCGAACAGAAGCTGCGCGACATCACGGGCGCCACCGATCTGCGGCCCGCCCATTCCGAGGAGGTGAGGGAGGCGATGGGTGCCGATCCCGGCTCGCTCGGGGCGGTTGGTGTCACCGACCAGCGCGTCATCGCCGACGAGGCGCTCACCGGACGCACAGCGATGACGACCGGCGCCAATGTGGACGATCGACATCTGCGGGGTGTCGACGTCGACAGGGACATCAGTGTCTCCCAGTGGGCCAATCTGCGTCACGTCACTGGGGGAGAGCCCTGCGTCGAGTGCGGCACGCCTCTGGAGGAGTTTCGGGCCATCGAGGTGGCGCACATCTTCAAGCTGGGTACCAAGTACTCGGTGGATCTCGGGGTGGGCGTGCTCGACGAGAACGGAAAGACGCAGGTCCCCATCATGGGTTCCTACGGCATCGGGGTGGAACGGAACATGGCGGCCGTGGTGGAGACCCACCGCGACGAGCACGGCATCGTGTGGCCGCTCTCCATCGCCCCGTACGCAGTGGTGGTGACGGTGCTCAAGATGGACGACGAGGCCACAGTCGCGGCCGGGGAGCAGTTGTACGACGAGCTGCGTGCCGCCGGCGTCGAGGTGCTGCTCGACGACCGCAACGAGCGTCCTGGGGTGAAGTTCAAGGATGCCGAGCTCATCGGCATTCCGTTTCGGGTGACCGTCGGTCCTCGCGGTCTCGCCGACGGCAAGGTGGAGTTCACTTACCGATCCAGCCTGGAGACCGTGCCGGTCGCCCTCGACGAAGTCGTCGGCAAGGTCGTCGATCTGCTGCCGTGACCGGGGCGCGATGAGCCGAAAAAGCCCGTCACCTGCCGGTTCCGTGATCCGAGTCGCTGCTATAGTCTCCGGCTGTAACTGAAGACGCGTCTGAGGTGGGCCGGGCCCACCTCTTTTCTTGAGGAGGGCGACGGGCGATGGGCCACGAGCCTGAGCGGCTCTGGGAGCTGCTGAGTTCGTACGTCGCAGCAGAAGGCGTCGAGCTCGATGACATCGAGACGACGGGCCGTTCCAACGGTCGGACCCTGCGGGTGATCGTCGATGCCGAAGGTGGCATCGGGGTCGACCGAATCGCCGCCCTCTCGCGTGGCATGGCGGCGCTCCTCGACGACGAGGAACCGTTCGCCGGCTCGTACACCTTGGAGGTGTCTTCGCCCGGTCTGGAGCGCTCGTTGCGCCGCCCCAGCCACTACCGCAAGTCGGTAGGCAGAGAAGTGAAAGTGAAGACGATCGAACCGGTCGACGGTGCCCGCTCTCATCGCGGCGCGTTGGTCGAAGCAGACGACGAAGGGTTTGCGATCGAGGTGGACGGTCACCGACGTCGCCTGAAGTACAGCGAGGTCGACTCCGCCCGGACGGTGTTCGTCTGGGAGAAGTCGCCGAAGCCAGGGAAGCGGTCCTGAGGCGGACCGTGAGAGATTGGGTGCCGCACCACGCGGCCCCGAGGAGCACTGATGGACTACAACTTGCTCGATGCGCTCGATCTCCTCGAACGCGAGAAGGGCGTGCCTGCCGAGACCATCCTCGATGCACTCGCCAATGCGCTCGTGTCCGCCTACAAGCGCACGCCCGGAGCGGCTGAGGAGGCTCGGGTCACCATCGATGCCGATACCGGTGACATCACGGTGTACGGCCAGGACCTCGACGAGGACGGCAACGTCACGCGGGAGTGGGAAGACACCCCTGAGGACTTCGGTCGCATTGCGGCGCAGACCGCCAAGCAAGTCATCATGCAGCGCCTGCGGGACGCCAAGCGGGAGCAGGTGTTCGATCTCTACCAGGGGCGCGAGGGCGATCTGGTCACCGCCATCGTCCAGCAGTCCGACCACCGGTACGCGATCCTCGACCTGGGCAACGCCGAGGCGATCATGCCGGCGTCGGAGCGGATTCCCTACGAGCGGCTCGACCGGGGCAATCGGGTGAAGGCGTACATCCTGGAGGTGCGCGAGGAGAGCAAGGGTCCCCAGATCGTGGTCAGCCGTAGCCATCCGGAGTTCATCCGCTCGCTCTTCGAGCTGGAGGTTCCGGAGTTGGTCGACGGCGACGTCGAGATCAAGGCCATCGCTCGCGAGGCCGGACATCGCACGAAGATCGCTGTCGCTTCGAACGACGCCAACATCGACCCCGTGGGTGCCTGCGTCGGGGCACGCGGCTCGCGGGTGCGGCAGGTGGTAAACGAGTTACGCGGCGAGAAGGTCGACATCGTCGAGTGGAAGCCTGACGCCCAGAGCTTCATCGCCGAGGCGCTCAGCCCTGCCCGGGTGAAAGAGGTGCGGCTGGACGACGAGGAGATGGTCGCAACGGTGGTGGTGCCCGATCACCAGCTGTCACTGGCCATCGGCAAGGAGGGCCAGAACGCCCGCCTGGCGGCGCGTCTGTCCGGATACAAGGTCGACATCAAGTCCGAGAGCGAAGATCTCGGTCTGCTCCCCGAGGGCGAGGAAGCGGAGGCCGAAGGAGAGGCTGCACCCGAGGAGGCCGCCGGGGAAGCCGCTGCTGAAGCCACCGACGGAGCGCCGGATACGGCTGCGGCCGAGGAAGAAGCATCGGGCGCCGCAGATGCCGCGGCCGTCGAGCCGGTCGCTGCGGAGGCTGAAGTGGAGGAGCCGGCTGAGGACGCTGTGGAGGCCGTCGAGCCGGTCGCTGCGGAGGCTGAAGTGGAGGAGCCGGCTGCAGAGGCCGAGGCGGAGAAGCCGGTGGCCGAGGCCGCCGTGGAGGAGCCTGCGTCCGAGGAGCCGACCTCGGAGGCACCAGAATCGGGTGACGAACCCGGCGAGACGAGCGACGATCGCGTCGGTGACGAGATGACGGACGAAGAGGGCTGATCGCCCGATGCGCGTATACGAACTGGCACGAGAACTTGGGATCGAGTCGAAGGAGCTGCTGGCGCGCGCCACCGACCTCGACATCACCGTCAAGACGGCGTCCTCCGGCCTCGATGACGAGGCCGTGCAGCTGCTGAAGCTCGCCTATCAAGAAGAGCAGGCAGCCCCGGAGCCGGAGCCGGAGCCCGCCCCGGAGCCGGAGCCCGTGCCCGCTCCGCAGCCGGAGCCGGAGCCCGAGCCCGCCCCGGAGCCCGAGCGCGAATCGGTGCCCGAGCCACCGGCGCCACCCGAGGACGACAAGATCTTGATGGTGCAAGAGGGGATCAGCGTGGGGGACTTCGCCACCCTGGTCGCCCAGCGCCCGGCCGACCTGGTCAAACGGCTGCTCGCCATGGGAGAGATGGTGCCCGTCGGCGGCGCCGTGCCCGTCCACGCCCTCGAAGACCTCGGTGCCCAGTTCGGCTACGAGGTGCTCGTCGAAGAGGCGCCAGAAGAAGAAGAGGCCGGACCTGCGCCGGCCACCGTGGAGTTCGAGGACGATCCCGCCTCGCTGGTGCCCAGGCCGGCTGTGGTGACGGTCATGGGCCACGTCGACCATGGCAAGACCCAGTTGCTCGACACCATCCGCAAGGCCAACGTCGTCGCCGGTGAAGCGGGGGGCATCACCCAGCACATCGGCGCCTATCAAGTCGCCCAGAACGGCACCACCATCACGTTCATCGACACCCCGGGTCACGAGGCGTTCACGGCACTGCGCGCTCGGGGAGCCAACGTCACGGACATCGTGATCCTCGTCGTGGCGGCCGACGACGGCGTCATGCCGCAGACCGTCGAGGCGATCAATCACACCCTGGCCGCCGGCGTGCCGATGATCGTGGCGATCAACAAGATGGATCTCGAGACCGCTGATCCGTATGCGGTGCGTGCGGCTCTCACCCAGCACGGTGTGGTGGTCGAGGAGCTCGGCGGCGAGGTGGTCGATGCCGAAGTGTCGGCGCTCACCGGTGACGGGGTCGATCACCTCCTCGAACTGATCGGTCTGGTCGCCGAGGTGGAAGAGCTGACCGCCAATCCGTCGGCGCCCGCGGTGGGCACCGTCATCGAGAGCGAACTCGACAAGGGACGGGGACCTCTGGGAACCGTCGTCGTGCAGCGTGGCACGCTGAAACGTGGCGATGCCATCGTCGCCGGAGCGGTTGCCGGGCGGGTGCGGGCGATGTTCGACGAGAGGGGCAACCAGATCAAGGAGGCGGGCCCCAGTGCCCCGGTCCTCATCATGGGATGGGATGACGTCCCGTCCGCCGGCGACATGTTCCAGGTCGTCGACAACGAGAAGATCGCCCGTTCGATGGCAGACGACCGTGTCACCGAGCTCCGTGCTGCCGAGCTGGTGGTACCGACGGCGACCGAGCGGCTCGGTCAACTGTTGGAGTCGCTTCGGACCGCGGATCATGCCGAGCTGCGTGTCATCGTCAAGGCGGATGCACACGGCTCCCTGGAGGCAATACGAGACGCCGTGGCGAAGATCTCGCGGGAAGACGCTGCGGTCAAGGTCATTCACGGCGCGGTCGGCGGTATCAACGCCAACGACATCATGCTCGCCGAGGCGTCGGAGGCCGTGGTCTACGGGTTCAACGTCCGACCCGACGGGGGCGCCCGCAAGGCGGCCAAGGAGCAGGGAATCGACATCCGCACGTTCGCCATCATCTACGAGCTGCTGGACGACGTGGAGGCCCTGCTGGTGGGCCGGTTGGCCCCGGAGTCGGTGGAGACACTGCTCGGCGTGGCCGAGGTTCGTGCCACCTTCCGCGCCCCACGCTTCGGCACGGTGGCCGGCTGCTACGTGTCGGAGGGCACCATCAACCGCAATGCCCGGGCTCGCCTCGTTCGCGACGGAGTGGTGGTCTACGACGGCACCATCGCCTCACTCCGCCGGTTCAAGGACGATGTTCCCAGTGTGGCCACGGGCTTCGAGTGCGGTATCGGCTTGGAGAACTTCCGGGATGTCAAGGAAGGCGACAGCATCGAGTCGTACGAGGTGCAGGAAGTCGCCCGGAGCTGATCCCACATCATGTTTGCGGCCGCCGTTCGTGTCGAACTGAGAATTCCAGCCGCCGGATCGTTGAAAGCCAAGCGCCGGGTCGTCAAGAGAGTCATCACCATGCTCACATCCACGTTCCCGGTCTCGGTGGCCGAGACCGATCATCAGGACTCGTGGCAACGCGCCACCCTCGGTATCGCCCTCGCCGCCGCCCAGCCGACCCAGCTCGAGCAGGTGATCGATGCCATCGAGCGGGCCCTGTACGGAGACCCGGAGGTCGAGGTGGTGCACACTGCGCTGTCCTATCTGGAGCGTCCTGAATGAGCCAGCGCATGCGCAAGGTCAACGAGCTCCTTCGCGAGGTCATCGCCGCCGAGGTCACCCGCCTCACCGATCCTCGCATCGGTTTCGTCACCATCACCGCGGTTGACACCGCACCCGACTTGCGACACGCCAAGGTGTTCTTCTCGGTGCTCGGCGACGATGAGGCCAAGGCGGACACCCAGGAAGCGCTCACCCATGCCAGCCGTAAGATCCAGGCGGAGATGGGCAGGCAGGTACGGTTGAAGTACACGCCGAAGCTCTCCTTCCACCCAGACGAGGCGCTGGAGCGAGGACTGCGGCTGAACGAGCTCCTCCATCGGCTCGAGGAAGAGGAACAGCAACAGTGACAGATCGGGAGTCTCTGCGAGCGGCGGCCCGATTGTTGGACGACGCCTCCTCGATCGTCGTCGCCGGCCACGTCGGACCCGATGGCGACGCGCTGGGCTCGGCTGTCGGGCTCGCGCTTGCGGCCCGGGAGGCCGGCAAGGATGCCGTTGCCACGTTCGGCGATCCCTTCGTCGTGCCGCCCATGTATCGCTTCCTCCAGCTCGACGTGTTGGTGGCGCCGAACGAGCTGCCCGAGGCCATCGACGTGTTCGTGGCCGGGGACACCGCGACCGTCGAGCGCCTGGGCACTGCGGCCGAGGCCATCTCCCGGTCGAACGCACTCATCGTGATCGACCACCATGCGTCCAATGCCGGCTTCGGCGATGTGGTGATACTGGACACGAGTGCGGCCGCAACTGCCCAACTGGTGTTCTATCTCATCGAGGAGTTGGGCTGGAAGCTGGACCCCCTCGTGGCGACGGCGCTGTACACCGGCCTCGTCACCGACACCGGCCGGTTCCAGTACTCCTCCACGAACCCGGAGGTGCACCGCGTCGCCGCCGAGCTGCTCGCCGCCGGGGCTCGACCGGAGGAGGTCGGGCGCCATGTCTACGAGGAGTCGCCCTTCGGCTACCTCGCTGTCGCCGCTGCCGTCTTGGGGAGAGCCCAGCTCGATCCGGATATCAAGCTGGTCTCATCGGTGCTGTACCAGGCCGACCTCGATGCAGCCGGCATCGGCTACGAGGACGCCGATGGTCTGATCGATGCCCTCCGAGTTGCCCGCGAGAGCGACGTGGCGTGTCTACTCCGGGAACTCGACGGTCGCACCAAGGGCAGCCTTCGCTCCCGCGGGGAGATCGACGTCGCAACGCTCGCCGCCGAGTTCGGGGGAGGCGGCCACCACAACGCATCCGGATTCACATACGACGGTCGGCCCGAGGCCGCCCTCGAGCGAATTCGAGAGCTCCTTCGTGGGTGACGGCTTCGTTCTGGTGGACAAGGAGTCCGGGTGGACCTCCCACGACGTGGTCGCCAAGTGCCGCGGGATCCTGAGCACCAGGAAGATCGGCCACGCCGGCACCCTGGACCCCATGGCGACCGGGCTCCTCGTCCTGGGCGTCGGCCGGGCCACACGTCTGCTCAAGTTCGTGCAAGGACTCACGAAGGAGTACGTGGCTCGCGCCCTTCTCGGAGTGGCCACCGACACCCTCGATGCGGATGGCGCAGTGCTGGAGCGGAGCCCGCTGCCGGTGTCACAGGCCGAAGTCGAAGCAGTGCTGGAGCGGTTCCGAGGCCCGATCATGCAGGTGCCGCCCATGGTATCGGCGCGCAAGGTGGAGGGCCGACGGCTCTACGAGCTGGCGCGCCAGGGCAAGGAGGTCGAGCGTGAGGCGCGACCCGTGGAGATCCACACGCTCGAGATCACCGACTTCGCACCCTCGGACTATCCCGAGGTGGAACTCCGTGTCCGATGCAGCACCGGCACGTACGTGCGGACGCTCGCCGATGACATCGGCCGCGCCCTGGGCGGCAGGGCACACTTGGTGAGCCTGCGGAGAACGGCCAACGGACCGCTCCGCGTCGACGACGCGAGGACGATTGGGCAGCTCGATGCAGCGGTGGCCGCCGGCGAGTCGGTGGTGCTCCCGCCGGCCAAGGCTCTGTCTCATCTCGCTGCCATCGAGGTGTCGTCCGATGTCGCCGTCGGGGTCGGCAACGGGGTACCGCTCACGACCAGACAGTTCGATCTCGCTCTCGACGAAGGACAGATGTCTCGCGTCGTCGGTCCGGATGGTCGCCTCCTCGCGGTCTACCGCGTCGAAGGGGCGCGGCTGCTACCGGACGTGGTGCTGTCATGAAGGTGTTCGATGGCGACCACGACACCTGGACCGTCGAGGGCCCGACCGCACTCACCATTGGGGTGTATGACGGGATCCACATCGGGCATCAGGCGGTGATCCGCCGTCTGGCCGAGAGGGCCGATGGTCTCCCGGTGGCCATCCTCACCTTCGACGGGCACCCGCTGGCGGTGAGCGCGCCGGACCATGCTCCGCAGCTCATCACCAGCCGCGACCAGAAGCTGTCGTTGCTGGAGTCCCTCGGCGTCGACATCGTGGCCATGCTGCGGTTCAGCATGGCCCTGCGGAAGATGGCGCCAGAGCAGTTCGTCGAGGAGTTCATCGTTGGCCTGATGCACGCTCGGAAGGTGGTCGTGGGCAGAGACTTCCGCTTCGGGTTCGAACGTGCGGGTGACGTCGATCTACTGGAGCGCCTCGCCGCAGAGCACGGCTACGACGTGGAGGCGGTCGAGCTGCTCGGTGGCGACGTACCGGTGTCGTCGACGGCGGTGCGCCAACTGCTCGACGCCGGTGACGTCGAGGGAGCCAGCCGACTGCTTGGTCGTCCGTTCGAGCTTCGCGGCATCGTGGCTCACGGGGACGGCCGGGGTCACTCCATCGGGTACCCCACCGCCAACCTGGCCATTCCGCCTGCCCAGGTGCATCCCCGTCAGGGCGTCTACGCCGGGCGGGTCGCCCGCGTCGGGAGCGATGAGTTCCGCCCCTGTGTGGTCAACGTGGGGGTGCGTCCCACGTTCGGCGGGAAGCGGGAAGTGGTCGAGATCCACGTGCTCGACTACGACGAGGACCTGTATGGTGTCGAGCTGGCGCTCCGCTTCGTCGCCCGGATCCGTGGCGAGCGACGATTCACGAGTCCCGACGAGCTCGTGGAACAGATCGGCCGGGACGTCGAGCACTCTCGTGGGTTGCTCGGCGCCTGAACGGGTGACACCTCCAATCGCCCACCTCTGAGTAGGGTTCGGGACTGGGGTCACGTGACGACTCGGTCATATCTCGATTTCGATGTCCTCGTGGAGCCGGCACCGTCCGGCGGATTCCGGGCGCGCGTGGTCGATTCACCGTCGGGCCAGGCCAGTCACTCCTTCGAACTGCCCTTCTCGCCGCTCGAGCTGGAGAACTTCGTGCTCAAGCTGAGCCGGACCCGCTCGGGCACACGCCGCCTCGACTCGCCCGAGATGGAGACGGCGAGACTGTTCGGGGGCAGGCTGTACGAGGCGTTGTTCGACGAGGACGTTGCGCTCGTGCTGCGCCGCAGTCTCGACGAGGCGGAGCGCCGCGGTCAGGGCCTCCGGATCAAGCTGCGACTCGGTGACGCTCCGGAGTTGGCCAACTTGCCGTGGGAGTACCTCTACAACGAGCGAGGCGACCGTTTTCTCGTGTTGTCGGCCTGGACCCCCGTCGTGAGGTTCGTCGACCTGCCGCAACCGGTGTCGCCCCTCCAGATGTCCCCCCCACTGCGCGTCCTGGTGATGATCTCGAGTCCGGCGGACTACGAGGCCTTGGACGTCGAGGGGGAGTGGAACCGTCTGTCTGCGACGCTGGAGGACCTGGTGGCGGCCGGCCGCGTCCAGGTCGATCGCATCGACGATGCCAGCCTGCTGGAGCTGCAGCGCGCCCTGCGGCAGCGCGAGTATCACGTGTTTCATTTCATCGGCCACGGCGGGTTCGATCAACGGGCCGAGGACGGCGTCCTCATGCTGGAGGACAGCGCGGGCCGCGCTCGCATCGTGCCCGGGCGCAACCTGGGAACGATCCTCCACGATCACCGGTCGCTCCGATTGGCGGTCCTCAACGCCTGTGAGGGCGCCCGCACCTCGACCGATGATCCCTTCGCCGGCGTTGCCCAGAGCCTGGTGCGGCAGGGGGTGCCGGCGGTGGTGGCGATGCAGTTCGAGATCACGGACACGGCCGCTGTCACGTTCTCATCCGAGTTCTACCAGGCGATCTCGGAAGGGCTCCCGGTGGATGCCTCGCTGGCCGAGGCCCGGCGGGCGATCTTCGGTCTCGGCAACGACGTCGAGTGGGGGACTCCCGTGCTCTACATGCGCACGCCTGACGGCCGGATCTTCGAGATGGACGAGGCCGAGGTGGCGCCGGCCCCATCTGCACCGGAGCCGGCGACGCCGCCGGTGCCGCCGGTCATACCGGTGAGCGGTCCGGCGACACCGGAGTCGGAGGTCGTCGAACCCGAGCCCGTGCTACCCGACGCGGTGGAGCCCGAGCCCGTGGAACCTGAGCTGCCGGAGGCGCTGGAGCCGGAGGTCGTCGAACCCGAGCCCGTGGAGCCCGAGGCCGTGGAACCGGAGGTGCCGGAGGCGGTGGAGGTGCCGGAGGCGGTGGAACCGGAGGTCGTCGAACCCGAGCCCGTGCTACCCGAAGCGGTGGAGCCCGAGGCCGTGGAACCGGAGGCGGTGGAGCGGGCGCCTGAGGTCGTGGAGCCGGAGCACATGGAACCTGAGCTGCCGGAGGCGGTGGAACCTGAGCTGCCGGAGGTCACGGAGCCGGGAACTCCGGCGTGGTCGGGGCCCCAGCGGCAGAGTCTGTGGCAGCGGCTCAGCGCCGGCCAGAAGCTGGCCACCAAGGTGGCGTCCGGCGTCGCCGGCACGATTGCCGCGGTCGGCCTCGCCATGAGCTTCCTCGGCGGTGACACCGAGCCCCCACCGGCGACGACGCTCGCTCCCACGACCATCGCCACCACCCAGGTCATTCAGACGACGGTCACCACGACCGCGGCCCCGCAGCTGCTCACCACGACCGACGTCGTCGCCGAGCGAGTCACCACGTCCCCTGTGATCGATGGTGACCTCGGGGAGTGGATGGTGACGCGCCGGTATCGGGCGGACACGGTGATCTTCATCCATCGCCAGATCGAGAACGGCTCGGTGGCCCGGCTGGGATCCGACAACCAGGGGCAGTTCATGCTGGCGTGGGACGACCGGGGACTGTACGTGGGCGCGATCGTTGCCGACGATGTGCGCTCTCAGCCGAACAGCGGGAACCAGATCTGGCACGGTGATGCCGTCGACCTCAACCTCTCGATGAGCGGCCCTGCCCAGGCGGCCTCCGAACGCCCCGACGGGGACGACTTCCAAGTGACCATGTCGCCGGGCGACGCCGCCAATGGGACCGGTACCGGCTCGGTGGTGTTCGTCGGTAACGGGTCGGCGTTCAGCGACAACCGCGTCGACACGGTCGACGTGGCCGCGGTCGATCTGCCTGCCGGCTACGTGCTCGAGGCCTTCGTACCGTGGTCCGAGCTGGGCATGGCGCGAGCTCCGAGCGATCAGACACTGGGCCTGTTGCTGGCCGTGTTCGACAACGACGGGGAGTTCGGGGAGTTCGTCACGGGCGCGCAGGGCTCGCTCCAGTCGATCATCACCGGCAACGTGCCCGGCGCCGGGTTCCAGCGACCCCAGGAGTGGGGCACGCTGACGCTGGAGTCCTAGGACTCGAACACCGCGAACACGTCGGAGACCGGCTGAGCTTCCACATCCGCGGTCACCGTCACGCGGTAGAGGCCTTCGGGCAGCTCACCAAAGTCTTCGAACTGCCACTCGTCGTCCTGCCCGGTCAGTTCCGTGGTCCGCACCTCCTCGCCGGTGTCGGTGTTCGTGATGTTCGCCGTCAGGATCACCCCCGGGCTGGCGGCAGTGGCGCGCACGACGACCGACTCGTCGGTGCCGTACATGTCGTCCATGTCGATACCGATGGTGGCCAGCTCGGCGGCCCGGAAGGCATCCGGGTCGAAGTCGGCGCTCAGCACTCCGCGCACCTGGAACAAGGCGTGCTTGGTGTTCTGGAGCGACGAGTGGGCCGCCGGTGAGAACGTCGCACCCGCGGCGTCCTTCATCTCAACCGGCATCGCGGACACGCGCGGCACGGTGCCGTCGCCGCCGAGGTCGTCTCCTCCGATGCTCCGCAGCAATGCCACCCGGTCGCCCGACAGCCGCGCCGATTGCAGCGTCGGCTGTCCGATGCCCACGATCGGCTCGATGCGGTACCCGTGCTCGAGGTACTCGGCGGACTTCCGGTTGTCCTCCACCCGATCCATGATCGAATGATGGAAGTCCATGGCGGACCCGGCCATGTCGGCGTCCAGGTGCGGAATCGCCGTCGTCTCGGTCGTGCGCACCAGTTCGCCGTCGCCGCCGTCGAAGCACTTGTAGATCGGTAGCAGCTGGTACACGCTGGTCATGGATCTGAGGAAGGCGCTGAGGTCGATACCCAGCGGCCCGATGCCCTTCTTGAACCCGTTGGCGATGAATGACAGCGCGTTCAGCGATCCGCGGTAGGGGGTCCCGAACGTGATGAGCGCCCGGGTGTCCTTCCACCCGTCCTCCAGCTCCAGGAACGAGCGCGACACGAGGCCTCCCATGGAGTGGGCGAGCAGGACGAGCTTGGCATCGTCGTTGCCGCTCTTCTCCCGCCACGCTTTCAACCAGTCGTGCGCCTCGCGGCGGAGACGTCGTCCGTGCACCCGGTTGTCGCGCCGCCAGTCGTACGGGAACTCGAAGTAGTTCTCGCCCGGAGTCACGTCGTAGGTGTCGCGTACGTGCTTGGTGACGACGCCGTATCCGTCGATCTTCCAGAGACCCGGGATCAGATGGATGTCCGGGAGCAGCCGCGGCGCGCTCACCCCGTCTCCGAGATCGTCGAGACTCGGATCGTCCTTGGCCGTCACTTCCAGGCCCTTGATGCTGCGTCCCAGCGAGAAGAGCGCCTTCAGCGCCGCGCCGGGCGATACCGCCCACACGTCTTTGCCGTCCTTCTGTAGCACGCTGCCGAGGATTCCGGGCAGCACGACGATGATGTCCTTCATGGGTTCCTTGGCCATTGGCCCTCCCGTGCGGCTTCTGTTGCTCAAGCTAGCGAACGGCTCCTCCCGGTGAATGGGAGCCGGCGCGAGCAGTGGTCACGGCCGGTCACCGCGTCGGCGCGTTTGGAGACTGCGACCCGCTAGGTCTCGACGGGCAACCCCGCCTCGTGCCAGGCGACGATGCCGCCGGCCAGGTTCCACACATCGGTGAACCCCGCTTGCTGGGTCAGCGCCTTCACGACCTGCTCCGATCGCCTCCCGGTGGCGCATTGGACCACGATGGTGCGGTCGCGCGGCAGCGCGGCATACCAGTCGTTGATCTGCGACATGGGTCTCAGCTCGGCGTCGGCGATGCGGTTGGCGGCATGCTCGTGGGCCTCCCGCACGTCGATGATGAGGGCGCCGGCCTCCGACAGCCGAGATGCCTCCGGGGCGTCGACGGCGGGGACCAGAGGGTCGGGAGTGAAGCTCATCGAGCGGGACCCTAGTGCGGTGGCCGCCACGCTAGGTTGCGCCCCATGCGTGCCGCATCGGGGTCGCCCTACGAGGAACGATACGGCTTCAGCCGTGCCGTTCGCACCGGCGATCGCATCGTGGTGGCCGGCACCGCACCCATTCCGGCTCGGGGCGAACCGCTCCCGGCAACCGCCTACGGCCAGATGCTGCGCTGCGGCGAGATCGCCATGGCGGCCATCGCCGAGCTCGGGGGAGGAGACGTGATTCGCACGCGGATGTTCATCGTCGACGCCGGGCATGCCGATGACGTCGGGCGTGCCCATCGTGAGGTGTTCGGCGCCGACGCGCCGGCGGCGACCATGGTGGTGGTCGCCGGGTTGCTCGAGCCGGACTGGCTCGTTGAGATCGAGGTGGAAGCCGTGGTCGCCGCCGTCCGGTGAGCCGGCGAGTTGGAAGGCAACGCGGAGCTGTTACAATCTCGTCACGGACATTCGTCCGCGCCTCACGAAGGAACCCCCTTTTGTGAAAGACTCACAGACCATCGTTGCCGAATTCGGTGCGCACGAGAAGGACACGGGACGACCCGAGGTCCAGATCGCGCTGCTCTCGGAGCGGATCAACCACCTCACCGAGCACTTGCGGTTCCACAAGAAGGACCACCACAGCCGGCGAGGCCTCTTGATGATGGTCGGCAAGCGTCGTCGCTTGCTCGATTACCTCAAGAACAACGATGTCGAGCGATACCGAGCCGTCATTGCCGAGCTCGGATTGCGGCGATAGTTCCACGGCGGCCGGGAGGTCGTCGTATTGCATGACCGGAACGTCCGGTCGAACCACCGGGGATTGGGGTACGTTCAGTTGCTAGTAGCGAGGGCTCGAGTCCCGCTCGAGCCCTCACGACTGGTAATTGGCCGGCCCCTCTCCTCCCGAACACAAAGGAGAATCGCGTGGGTGAGATCACCGTACGCGGGATGGTCGGTGACAAGGAGATCAGTCTCTCCACCGGCAAGCTGGCGCGCCTGGCAGACGGCGCCGTCGTGGTGCGCATCGGCGACACCGAAGTCCTGACCACTGCCACTTCAAGTCGCAACGTCCGTGAGGGCGCCGACTTCTTTCCGCTCACCATCGATGTGGAGGAGCGCATGTACGCCGTGGGGCGCATTCCCGGCTCGTTCTTCCGGCGTGAGGGCCGGGCAACCGAGAAGGCGATCCTCACGTGTCGTCTGATCGACCGGCCGCTACGCCCGAACTTCGCCGAGGGATTCCGCTGCGAAACTCACGTGCTGTCGACGATCCTGTCGGCCGACCAGGTCAACCCGTATGACGTGCCGGCCCTGAATGCCTCCTCGGCAGCCCTCACGATCAGCCCCATCCCCTTCGAAGGTCCGGTCGGCGGTGTCCGTCTCGGCCTCAAGGACGGCGAGTGGGTGCCGTTCCCGACGTTCGAAGACCTCGACGAGTCGGTCTTCGAGCTGATCGTCGTGGGCAAGCGAAATGCTGCCGGCGGCATCGACATCGTGATGGTCGAGGCCGGGTCCACCGAAGAAGGGTCGCGGCTCGTGGCCGATGGCGCCCCTGCCAGCGATGAAGCGATGGTTGCTCGCGGTCTGGAAGAGGCCAAGGAGTACATCGGCCAGCTCATCGACTTGCAGAACGAGCTTCGCTCCCGTGTGGGCGAGGTGGATCAGGTCGAGTGGCCGGTCGTGTCCGACTACTCGCAGGAGTCCTACGACAAGGTCGTCGCGGCTGCGGCTCGCCACCTCGACGGCGTGGTGTCCATCGCCGACAAGAAGGAGCGCGGGCTGGCCGAGGCTGCTGCACGTGAAGCCGTGCTCGAGGAGATCGGCGTGGACGCCGAAGACGCCGAGGCCGTGAAAGAGGCCAAGAACGCGTTCAAATCGGTCATGAAGGACTTCGTGCGGCGCCGCGTCATCGAACAAGGCATCCGCCTCGATGGGCGCAAGCCCACCGACATCCGCGACCTCAGCGTCGAAGTGGGCCTCGTTCCCGAGGGCCACGGCTCCGGGCTCTTCCAGCGCGGAGAGACCCAGGTGCTCAACGTGACGACCCTCGGCATGCTGCGCATGGAGCAGATGCTCGACACCATCGACATCGAGGAGTCGAAGCGCTTCATGCACCACTACAACTTCCCGCCGTTTGCCACCGGCGAGACCGGCTTCATGCGCGGGCCCAAGCGCCGTGAGATCGGTCACGGAGCCTTGGCCGAGAAAGCCTTGCTCCCGGTGATCCCATCGGTGGAGGACTTCCCGTACGCCTTCCGTCTGGTGTCCGAAGTGCTGATGTCCAACGGCTCCAGCTCGATGGCATCGGTGTGCGGCTCGTCGTTGAGCCTGATGGATGCCGGCGTCCCCATCGCCGCTCCTGTGGCGGGCATCGCCATGGGTCTCATCGCCCATGACGGCGGCTTCGTCACCCTCACCGACATCCTCGGTGCTGAGGATGCGCTGGGTGACATGGACTTCAAGGTCGCCGGTACCCGGGACATGATCACGGCGATGCAGCTGGACATGAAGATCGAAGGGCTGCCTTCCGAGGTGCTCGCCTCGGCCATGGACCAGGCCCGGGAGGCCCGGCTCACCATTCTCGACGCGATGGAAGCCGTCATCCCCGAGCCTCGCTCCGAACTCGCCCCGAACGCGCCGAAGATCGAGGCGATCGAGATTCCCAAGGACCGCATCGGCGAAGTCATCGGTCCGAAGGGCAAGGTCATCCGCGAGCTCGAGGAAGAGACCGGCGCCACCATCGAGATCGACGACGATGGCATCGTCCGAGTCGGTGCTACCGACTCCGCGTCCATGGAGATGGCCAAGGAGCGGATCCTCGCCATCGGCTTCCCGCCGGAGGCCGAGATCGGCAAGGACTACGAAGGCGAAGTGGTGAACATCACCAAGTTCGGTGCCTTCGTCAACATCCTGCCGGGACGCGACGGGTTGCTGCACATCTCGAAGATGGGTGGCGGCCGGCGGATCAACCAGGTCGAGGACGTGCTCAAGCTGGGCGACAAGGTCCAGGTGGTCGTTCGCGAGATCGACGACCGGGGCAAGGTCAGCCTCGAGCTGTCCGAGGGTTTCGAGCTCGAGATTCCGGAAGGGGCCGCCTCCGACAAGCCATCTGGTGATCGAGGCGGCCGTCGTGACGGTGGTCGCAAGGACGGCGGTCGGCGCGAAGGCGGCCGCGAGGACGGCGGTCGTCGTGACGGTGGGCGCGGTCGTAGCGAGCGTGACGGGCGCGATCGGGATCGGGGACGTGGTGGCGGACGAGATCGGGGCCGCGACGGCGGCGATCGGAGTCCGGCCAAGAAGCCGGGTCGTACCGTGGTGTCGTTCGAGGACGAGTTCGAGGCCGGTTCCTCGTAGCCGAGAGGCCGGTTTCTCGAGACACGAGACGTAGAGACGCCCCCGGAATTCCGGGGGCGTCTCCGCGTGGTGCGTCAGTCGAGCACGAAAGTGACCCGCATGTCCACGCGGAAGTGCTCGATGCTCCCGTCGTCGGCGATCTTCACCTTCTGCTCGGAGATCCAGACGCCTTTCATGTTCTTGACGCTCTGCTGAGCCTTGGCGATGCCCTTGCGGATGGCATCCTCGAAGCTCTCGTCGGATGTCGAGGTGATCTCGATGATCTTGGCGACGGACACGGACTCTCCCTTCCGTTTTCTTCCCCCACAACCCTTTCTACAGGATTCGACGAACGCGTGCCGTTCCCCCTTGCCGATCGAACATATGTTCGATTAGTGTTGAGTGTCCCACTGGCGGAGGACACATGCATCTGCAGGACGTGGGACGGCTGGAGAGAGCCGGGCCGCTGGCGCTGGAAGCGGGCCGGGTACTCAGTCTGGTTGGCCCGCCCGGAACCGGACTCACCCGGCTGGCATTGACCATGCTGGCCGAGCCGGCCAAGCGGGGGATGGTGGCCGCGCTCGACGTACGCGGATGGTTCAGTCCGCAGGCGGCTTGGGAAGCGGGTATCGGCTTCGATCGCATCGTCGTGGTCCGCCCCCGTGATGCCGCGGAGTGGGCGCGTGTCACCGCCACCTTGGTGGAGGGGATGCAGGCCGTCTACGCCGAGGTTCCGGAGCGAACCAAGGATGCCGTCCTCCGCAAGCTCGCCGCGCTGGCCCGCAACCGCAGAACACCTGTCGTGTTACGTCCCCTCGCCGGGGGGCTTCCCGCAGGTGTCGCCCACCTCCGTATCGAGACCGATGGGGTGTCGTGGGAGGGAACCGATGCCGGTCACGGCAGGCTGGTGCGTCGCCGGCTGAACGTGATGGCAACCGGGAGAGCAGTCGGGGGGATACCCACGAGGATCGAGGTGGAGGACGATGGGGCGGACGCTGTGCGTGTGGTACCCGGATTGGCAACTGCGGAGGCCGGACGCGCCGCAGGATGAGCCCTGTCAGGCAGTCGGCGACGACAACCGGGTGGTAGCGCGCAACGACCTGGCCGCAGCTGTCGGTGTGCAACCGGGGATGCGTCGCCGGGAAGCAGAAGCGTTGTGCCCCACCATCGTCACCGTACAGAGCGATCCAGGTGCCGAAGCAGCTGCATTCGAACCGGTAGCAACCGCCATCGAGGAGGTGATTCCGCGGATCGAAGTAACCGTCCCCGGCCTGGTGTTCGCGCCGGTGGCCGGGGCCATCGGGTACTACGGGGGTGAGATCCCGTTGGTGGAGAGGATCGTGAAGGAGCTAAACGCGGCGGAGGCATCCGGGTACCGCATCGGCCTCGCCTCCGGGCCTTTTGCCGCTCGACGTGCCGCCGAGCGGGCGGCCCCGGTGCTGGTGGTCGAGGACGATGCAGCCTTTCTCGCTTCACTCGACGTGGCCACACTCGGGCATGAGGACATCGCCGCAACGTTCAAGTGGCTGGGGATCACCACACTGGGCGCGCTGGCGCAGCTGCCGCGTGACGCGGTGGTGTCTCGCTTCGGACGCATCGGAGCCGAGGCCCATCGCTTGGCGTCGGGGAGAGACAGGGTGCCTCGGGCCCGTGCGATTCCGCAGGACAGGGCGGTCGAGGAGCGTTTCGAAGTACCGCTCGACAACCTCGAACAAGCGTTCTTCATCGCCCGCAGCATGGCGCACCGGTTGATCGTGTCACTCGCCTCCGATGGGGTGTCGCCGTATCTGGTGGTGGTCGAGGCGGAATCGGCCACCGGCAGGGTGAGGGCCCGAACGTGGCGAAGCAACGACCCCTTCGACGAGGCAACGCTGGCAGACCGGGTCAGGTGGCAGCTGCGTGCCTGGTTGGCAGGCGAGGGCAGTATCGGTGGGGGAGTCGTTCGCTTGCGGATCGCACCCGACGACCTGTCGGACGAGGGCAGGCAGCTCTCCCTGCACGAGGACGCCGTGTCCCAGGCGGAAGCCGACCGGGCGTTGGCGCAGGCCCAGTCCATCGTCGGTGTGGACCGAGTGCTGCTGGCGCGGCCTCAAGGCGGCAGGGATCCCGCGGAGCGGGTCTCCTGGTACCGCTGGGGAGAGACTGCTCCCCACCCAAGCCGAGATCCCGACGCGCCGTGGCCTGGGGCGATCCCGGCTCCGACACCGGCGTTGGTCCCCCCGCAGTCGACCCCGCTCACCGTGGAATGGGATGGCGGCATGCCCAGTCGGGTGCGGCTCCGGACGCAGTGGGTGCCGGTGCTGTCGTGGGCGGGGCCATGGCGCAAGATGGGGAGGTGGTGGGAAGGGGAGGAAGCGTCCGATCGTTATCAGTTGGTGACCTCTGCCGGCGCCTTCCTCGTCGAGGTCAGAGACGGCATCACCTGCCTCATCGGCATCTACGACTGACGTCGTGCCAGGAACGTGTCTTTGATGATGTCGCGGGCGTGCTCGGTCAGCTTCGCCACGTCTGAGGCGTCGAGCCCCGCTGTCGGGATCGGGTCGTGGATCGTCACCTCCACGTGTCCCGAGCTGATGACCCTCGTATGCGGTGGCCAGATCTCGCTCGTACCCACGATGGTCACCGGCACGACGTCCAACTCGTGGGCAACGGCGATGTGGAAGGCGCCCTTCTTGAACGGCTTCAACTCCGGGCCGGAGGACCGAGTGCCCTCGGGATACACCATGATCGAATGGCCCCGCGCCATCGCCCGCTCCATCGCACTGTCGATGGCACCGATGAACGCCGCCCCGGCCTTCCTGTCGATCTCGACGATGCCGATCTTGCGAATGGCGGTGCCGAAGACAGGGATGCCGAAGAGCTCCTTCTTCGCCAGGTAGCGCAGGTCCCCGGGTACGGCGAGGAAATGCACGGGGATGTCGGCGTTGGAGCGGTGATTCGACACGTAGATCACGGGCCGGGCCGGGTCGGGATGGAACGCCTCATGAACCTCGTACGTGATGCCGTTCAACCGTAGGAACGCGATCGCCCAGAATCTGATCACGTGGTCCACGTGCTCGGTCTCGCCACGGACGGTGACTACGAGCGTCAGGTAGGCCGCGGTCGCCATGGTGAGCAAGAAGAACACAGGCATGACAACCGCCGTCCGGACCGCATAGAACACCCGCATTGGGGGGTAGCGTAGCGGTGCACCTCAGACCCACCCCATGCAACGACTCAGTCCAGATCGCGCCCGCCGCATGGCTCTCGCCGCCCAGGGCTTCAATCGCGCCCGGCCGTCCGGGCGGGTGGACACGCGGCACTTTCGACGGCTGATCGATCAGCTCGGCGCCGTCCAGCTGGATTCGGTGAACGTGTTCACTCGGACCCACTACATGCCGTTCTTCTCTCGGCTGGGCCCCTACGACCGGAATCGATTGGACGCGTACGCCGCCGGTGGCGGCGAGATCTTCGAGTACTGGGGTCACGAGGCCTCGTGGCTCCCACTGGACACCCAACCGTTGTTTCGGTGGCGAATGGCCGATACTCGGCGCTGGGGCCGGGTCAGCAGAGTGCTCGAAGAGAATCCAGGCTACGTCGAGGCGGTCCACGAGCACGTGCTGGAGGCAGGCCCGTTGTCGGTGTCCGACCTCGAGGATCCCGGCGCCCGAACCGGCCCTTGGTGGGGATACGGCAAAGGCAAGATCGCCCTCGAGTGGCTGTTCAGCAAAGGCAAGATCACGGCGTTCCGAAGCCCCGAGTTCCGACGGCTGTACATCGGGCTCGAGAAGTATCTGCCCCGGCCGATCCTGGATCATCCGACACCGGCGCGGGACGAAGCTCAGAAGGCCCTCCTCGTGCGGGCGGCTCGAGCTCACGGCGTCGGCACGGCGCAGGACCTGGCCGACTACTACCGGATCCGTCCGCCCGAGGCGCGGCCGCTGCTCGAACTCCTGGCCGACGAGGGGCGGCTACGTCGAGTCGAGGTCCCCGGCTGGAAGCCCCCGGTCTACGCCCACCCGGAGGCGACGATCCCCAGGTCGATCAGCGGTCGGGCGCTGCTCAGCCCGTTCGATTCGCTGATCTGGGCTCGGGAGCGTACCGAGCGCCTCTTCGACTTCCGCTACCGGATCGAGATCTACGTTCCCGAGCCGAAGCGGGTCCACGGTTACTACGTGCTGCCCTTCCTGCTGGACGGCGACCTGGTGGCCCGGGTCGACCTCAAGTCGGAGCGCAAGGCAGGGTTTCTCCACGTGAAGGGCGCCTACGCCGAGCCCGATGTCGACAAAGCTCGCGTGGCACGGGAGCTGGCCGCTGAACTCCGCGACGTGGCCGCGTGGCTCGGTCTCCAGGGAGTGCAACTGGGACGTCGCGGCAACCTCATCCGCGACCTCCGCAAAGCCTCGTAGCCGTGTCGGCGCAGGTCGTGTCCGGCACCGGCCGTGTGAAACACGTTCGAGGTGACCGCAGGTCCCGACGTCAGCCGACCCAGCCGGTGATCGAGATGGCATGCCCGTCTGGGTCGCGAAAGTCGGTGGCGTAGAGCGATCGCTCGCCGTCGCTCATGACCTGGCGTGGCTCGACCCGAAACACGATGCCGGCGTCTTTCAGCGTCTCGTAGGCTTCGTAGATGTCATCCACCGACAGCACGATCTCGACGTTGCCGGCATCGACCCGCTCTGTCGTGCGCAAGCCGAGCGCGATGTTGCCGCAGTCGAGGAACGTGAACTCACCACCGGTGGACTGGACGGTCAGGGCGAGCGTGTCGCGGTAGAACCGAAGCGAGCGATCCATGTCCACGACGTCCAGGATGACGTAGCCGACCTTCATCCCGAGGAACTTAGTCGCTGCGATGCAGCCGTCGGCCTAGTCGTTGTCGAGCACGGCAGCGACGATGTCTCCTTGCCACGACAGGCGGAACTGCGGGCCGCGCTGCCAGTTCACGACGATGAGCTCGGTGCCGTCGCTCGAACCGAACAGCAAGAAGGTGCCGTCATCGGACCACCCGACGAATTCCGCATCAGTCACCGAGGTGGCACGCCGCCCGGCCCCATCGACTCGTTCGGCGCGTATGGCCCCCGGTGTCAGGGAGATCGATGTCGCCACGACCCAGCCGCCATCAGGGGAGAGGGTGTAGCCATGGCCCACCGGGAACACGCTGTCGCCGACCGAGGTGAACTCGAGGTCTGCCACATAGACGTTCCCGCGCTCAGGGTCGATTGAGGGCGGCACGACGAACTCGGCCGGGAACACCGTGTCGGCAGTGGGCGGGGTGGCCTCGATGAGGAGGGTGTCGACGGTACTGGCGGCGAGGAATCGGCCGTGGACGGCACGTAGCCGCGTGCCGTCCGGTGCCAACCGCCAGAGCCACTGATCCTCTTGCAGGAGGAAGCCCCAGTCGCCCCAGGCGACAACGCGTGACCTGGGGGAGACCTCCACGATCTCGGCGATCTCTGCGATGTTGCGGGACCCGGGGGCGATCGTGCTGGTGGCCAGCGCCGTGGTGCCGCCGACCGGATCCTGGGCGGTCCAGGCGATGGCGAGCGGTTGGCGGTCGTGCCAGGAGAAGGACAGCACGCCGGCGAGCTGGGCCTTGGGTGGGAGCTGATCGCTCTGGCCGAGGAACAGCACCCACGAGTCGCCGTCGCTGAGCGCCAGGAACGCCACGAATCGTCGCTCGGCGTCATAGGCGGCGAAGGAGGGCGCGACCGGTGCCGCTACACGAATGGGCTCGGCAAGGCCGGCCGGCCACACGGCCGTATAGGCGCCGCCGGCGTCGGCGCCGGTGACCAGCAGGCGTCCGGAGAGATCAATCACGAGATCGCCGAGCACGGGAGGTGGCAGGACGGGGGCCAAGGTGGTGGTCGTGGTCGTGGTGATCTGTGGCGCTGCCTCCGTGGCATCGCCGACCAGGCCGGGCTGGGAAGTGCTGGTCGTCGTGGGGCTCGGCATGTCGGCGGATCCGAGCCCGCCGGCGATCAGTCCGATGGCGATCCCGCCCAGGAGTGCGATCAGGGCGAACGAGAGCCAGGCTCGCTGGAGCCGTGGTGGGGCAGCGTGATCGGGGGCCTCCTCGGCACCTGTCGAACCGGATCGCTCCGGTGGCTCAGGGGGCAGGGTCCGGACCCGTCCGATGTCGTCGGACATGACCCGGATGGTAAACGGTCAGTGGATCGCAACGTCATAGGCGGATCCGGGGGACTTCACGATGTACTCGGCACGTGTCTCGAGGTCGTAGAAGAGGAAGAAGCGGCCTTCGTTCAACGTCGCCACGACGAACCGGCCGTCAGGACCCCACGTGACGCTGTGCGCCAATCGTGTGAAGGTGGTTGTTTCGGAGGGGCTCCGCAGGCTCAATCGGCCGTGGCCGTCGATCTGGGCCCTGTGGCTCCCGTCTGGGCTGTACGCCACTGTCCAGACGTTGCTGTCGATGTCGACGGGCTCCGTCGAGCCATCCAGGAGGACGATCCTGGCGTTCCTGTCATCCTGCGTGGGGATGGCGTTGTAGCGGGCCTCGGCGACCAGCACAGACCCGTCGGGCCGCGATGCCAGCCACTCCAGCCCGGCCTCCTCGAAGACCACCGCTCCCGACGCATCGAGGATCACCACTGCGCTCTCCCACTCCGGCCCCACCTGGTTCCAGGAGCTGCGGATCAGCGCGAAGCCGTCGTCGTTCCACGACATGAGGTACCACTCGGTGTGCTCGAAGCCGGCTGCGACGTCCAGGGTGGCGACCTGGCGGGTGGAGGATTCGAGTTCGGCCACCGACAAACGCATCGGCGCCTCCCACACCCGTTCGTCGAAGGCCTGGGCGTCTGTCGAGCCGAGCCATGCGAACCGGTTGGCATGGGTGGCGTGCCACCGTGCCATGGTGACCTGGAGGGCGAGTGGTTCCTCGGCGCCGGGCACGCCGACGTACAGGGCGGGGGTACGGTTGCCCGACACGTAGAGGAGCCGTGTCCCCTCGGCGTTCCAATCGTGGCCCCAGCTCTCGATCGGCACGTCGATGGCGCGCGGCTCTCGAGCCCCGGAGTTCCAGCGGTGCACCTTGCCCGCGTAGTCGACCCACGACATCGTGCCCCGGAACCCGGGGACGAGCTCGCTGAGCCGTGCGGGTGGCGTGGTGGTGGTGGTCGTGGTCAGGCTCGTGGTTCCTGGCGACGTTTCTCCAGTGACGTGGGCTTCCGGTACCGGTTGGCCGAACGGTGTGGCCACAGCCGGATCGGCATTGTGGTCGACGCCGCTCAGGTCCTCGGCTTGGATCGGCGGGGATGGCGCCGGTGCGCGCGCCGCTCCGAACACGTACCCGACAAGCAGTCCCAGAAGTCCGATGGCCACGGCGGCGGGCAGGACCGGCAGGCTTCGTAGTGGAGGCAGGCCCCGTGGCTGCCGGTGGTGGCGGGGCGGCTCGTCGCCATCGGGCTCGAGGACACGGATCCGGTCGTCCATGGTCCAGGAGTATGGCGTGTTGCCGGTTCAATGGACCCGAAGGCTGTTTGCCATGCCCTCGGGTCTGACGAAGTACTCCTGGGCGGTCACCCGGTCGTAGAACAGGATCACGCTGCCGCCGCTGATCGACGCGACGAGGAAGCGCCCATCCGGACTCCACGCCGCAGTCTCCACGATGTGGCTGAAGGTGACCGTGCCCACCGGACCTGCGATGCTGAGCCGGCCGCTGCCGCTGATGTGGGCGGTGTAGAAGCCGTCTGGGCTGATGGCGGCGAACCAGGCGCCCGGGTCCAGCTCCGTTGCGCTGACGGTGCCGTCCAGGCGCAGCAACCTCGGGTTGCGGTCCTCATCGTTCCCTTGGGTCTGGATGATGACCATCGATCCGTCGCCAAGCGTGGCGAGGCCACCGACGCCCTGCTCCTGGAACACGACGTCGCCATCGTGGTCGATGACCACGATGGACGAACTCCACTCGTAGGTGCCGTGCTCATTCGGGTCGTCGGACCACGAGTTCTGGTGCAAGGCGAAGCCGTCGTCGTTCCATGCCGCCAGGTACCACTCGGTGTGGTCGTAGCGATCGTCAGGAGTGAGTGTGATGATCTGCTCAGCGGCGCCGGTGCCACCCATGTCGAGCGTCGTCAGGGTGGGTGCCGTGTTCCAGAAAGTCTCGCGATCCACGAGTTGGTCGGTGGGCGCCAACCACGCCAGCCGCGACGGGTCGGTGGCGTGCCACGCGGCGGAGGTCACCCACAGGGCCAGCGGCTCGGCCCGACCCGGCGAACCGGCGTACAGGGCGGGTGACCGATTCCCGGCGATGTAGAGCACGTGTGTGGCAAAGGCGCTCCACTGATGGTTCCAGCTTCCCGCAGGGACGTCCGCCTGCGAAGGCTCGCTGGCCCGCGAGTGCCACTTGAAGAGCCGGGGCGAGAATCCGCCATAGTCGACATAGGTGATGGTCCCGGTGAAGCCCGGCACCTGCTCGCCGAGCGGTAGGCGCGGCGCCGGTGCGGTGGTCGTGGTCGGCGCCGCGGTGGTCTGCGGGGTGTTCTCGTCGGGCGCCACGACGGTCGTCTGCGGCGTCGGTTCGAAGCTGGCGACAGCTCGATCGTCGAGATCGATCCCGCTCAGGCCGGCAGCTTCGAGCGGTGCCGGCGGTGCCGGCTCCCGAGCGGCACCGAAGACGTATCCCACGAGCAGCCCGAGCACGCCGACGACCACCACCATGGGAAGCGTGGGCAACGTGCGGACCGTCGCCGGTCGAGGCCGTCGCTCAGGTGGAGCGGGCGGCCTGCTGCCATCGGGTTCGAGGACTCGAATCCGCGTATCCATGGTCACAAAGTAACGCCACCGGGAGGCAACTGGTGCCCGACTAGGGTGCTCGGCGCATTCGAGAGAGGACTGGCAGTGATTGATTTTCAGGACCGGGTGGCGGTCATCACCGGGGCAGGCGGGGGTTTGGGGAAGGCGCATGCGCTGCTGCTGGCGAGCCGCGGCGCTGCGGTGGTGGTCAACGACCTGGGAGGTTCGGTGGAGGGTTCGGGCTCCAGCGCTCGGGCGGCGGACGCGGTCGTCGAGGAGATCAAGGCCGCCGGGGGAGTGGCGGTGGCCGAGTACTCGTCGGTGAGCAGTCCCGAGAGCGGGGCCGCGATCGTTCAGAAGGCGATCGACGAGTTCGGCCGCGTCGACATACTCGTGAACAACGCCGGCATTCTGCGCGACAAGTCGTTCGGGAAGCTCGAGCCGGACAACCTACACGCAGTGCTCGATGTGCACCTGCGCGGTGCGTTCTACGTCACCAGGCCGGCATTCGCCCAGATGCGCGAACAGGCGTACGGCCGCATCGTGATGACGTCGTCGGCGTCCGGCCTCTTCGGCAACTTCGGCCAGTCCAACTACGGAGCGGCAAAGGCGGGGCTGGTGGGCCTGATGAACGTCCTCAAACAGGAGGGCGCAAAGTACAACATCAAGACGAACGCCATCGCCCCGATCGCCAAGACGCGGATGACGATGGAGCTGCTCGGAGCCATGGCGGACATGTTCGAACCCGATCTGGTGTCGCCGGCGGTGGCCTACCTCGTGTCGGAGGCGTGCCAGCTCAATGGTGAGATCTGGAGCGTCGGCGGAGGCTCGGTGAGCCGCATCTTCATCGGCCTCACGGACGGCTACTTCAAGCACCCTCAGAACGAAGGGCCGCTGACCATCGAGGACATCGAAGGGAACGTCGAGACGATTCGAGACATGGACGACTACCTCGTCCCGTTCTCGAACCAGGACGAGTTCACCAAGCTCGGCCCCAAGCTGTTTGGGTGAACCGGCCCGCCCCTGACGCCCCCAAGGACGAGTGGCGGTGCTGGGCGCGCGCCGCTCGAGCCGAGGTCGACTTCACCGCGGTGTCCCCACTCGTGACGACGGCGCTGGCCGGATGGTCGGCGATCCGGCCCGGCAGCACGGTGGTCACCTACTTCGCCATGGGCGATGAGGTGGATCTCGCCGGCTTGGCGGAAGGGGAGTGGAGGCTAGCCGCCACGCGCACCCCCGAACATGGCGGCCTCACCGTGCACGAGCTCGGCGGCCCGCTGGAGGTGCATCGCTTCGGCTTCCTCCAGCCCCATCGCTCGGCACCTCAGGTGGCGGTCTCCGAGATCGATGCCGTCCTGGTGCCGGGTCTCGCGTTCGATCTGGACGGCGGGCGGCTCGGCCGTGGCGCCGGTTACTACGACGGGCTCCTCGCCGCCGTCGCCCCGGAGACCCTGCTGGTGGGCATTGCACCCGAAGCGGTCGTGGTCGATCACCTGCCCACCGAGGCCCACGACGTGCCGATGACGCATCTGGCGACAGAAACGGGAATCAGGCCGGTCTGACGAGTCGGTCTGACATGTCTGTGCGTTCGGCGAATGGTCCTCCAGAGCCTGCCGGCCGGCGACGATACACACCACATGTCCGAGCTCATCACCGACTGCGCGTTGTGCGGCCTTCCCACCGAGAGTCGAATCGAGTTCGACGTCGAGGACGTCGTCTGGGCCACCCTCGTGTGCATCAAGGGGCATTGGGTCGTGGCTCCGGTCGAGGACCTCGTGT
Organism: Acidimicrobiia bacterium; assembly: GCA_041581135.1. Classification (GTDB taxonomy): domain Bacteria; phylum Actinomycetota; class Acidimicrobiia; order Spongiisociales; family UBA5794; genus JBFGCM01. Next base: position 23,044 of record JBFGCM010000012.1, on the reverse strand, counting down.
GACGCTCAGCTGTCGACCAGCTCCCGGACCTGGTGCTTGATCGTGCCGAGGATCGCCCCCATGCCACGGAGCCGCAGCTGGCTCACGACGTCATCGATGCCCATCTCGAGGTAGAAGACGTCCGGTATCGCCAACACGTCCTCAGGTGACGCGCCGTTCAGCCCGGCGGCGAGGATGCCGGCATAGCCACGGATCGTCGGAGACTCGCGAGGCACCTCGAAGTGGAGCACGACCGCTCCATCGATGATCTCGGTGGCCACGAAGAACGGCGTCTGGCACTCGTGGACCTGCTGCATCCCGGCACGATCGGCGAATCGCTCGGGAAGGTCGGGCAACCGATCCGAGTAGTCGACGAGAGCCTCCGCCTTGACCTGCTTGGGAGCACCGGCGAACAGGGTCACGATCCGTTCCAGCGCAGGTGGCAGGCCGCTCATGGCGCAAATCTTAGGGTGGCCTTCTAACCACTACTGCCGTAGTGTAAATGGCGCCAACGTTGTCGCACCACGGAGGTCAACAGTGGATGTAGATCCGTCGCCGGCGTTCCAGAAGTACGCCCACCCCGAACGCCTCGTCTCGACCGAGTGGCTCGCCGACCGCCTCGGCTCCCCCGGACTCGTGGTGGTCGAGTCGGACGAAGACGTCCTGCTCTACGACACGGGCCACATCCCCGGCGCGGTCAAGATCGATTGGCACACCGACCTGCAACATCCGGTCGCCCGCGACTATCTCGACTCCGAGGGCTTCGCGGAGCTGATGAGCAGCAAGGGCATCGATCGGGACAGCACCATCGTGTTCTACGGTGACAACTTCAACTGGTGGGCGGCGTACGCCCTGTGGGTGTTCGCCCTGTTCGGGCACGAGGACCTGCGACTGCTCAACGGAGGGCGGGCGAAGTGGGTGGCCGAAGGTCGCGAGCTCACGCGGGATGTCGCTGATCGGGCCCGCACCGACTATCCGGTGGTCGACCGCACCGATGCTCCCATTCGCGCGTTCCGCGATGAGGTACTGCACCACGTGGAAGGCGGCGGCAAGCTGGTGGATGTTCGCTCGCCGGAGGAGTTCCGCGGAGAGCTGCTCCACATGCCCAACTACCCGCAGGAGGGCGCACTCCGCGGTGGCCACATCCCCGGCGCCGCCAACGTGCCGTGGAAGCGAGCCGCCAACGAGGACGGGACGTTCAAGTCCGTCGACGAGCTGCGGGCCATCTACACCGATGAGCAAGGCCTCGACCCCGACGACGAGATCGTGGCGTACTGCCGGATCGGGGAGCGCTCCAGCCATACGTGGTTCGTGCTGTCGCAGCTACTGGGTTACCCCGATGTCCGCAACTACGACGGATCGTGGACCGAGTGGGGCAATGCGGTGCGGCTGCCCATCGAGAAGCCCGAGCACCCGGTGAGTGCCGGAGGCTGATACCGTCGATGTAGTGGAGCTTCCGGAAGCCACGCGCAGGTTCGTTGCCGCCGCGGCGTCAGCCGGCATCCGGGTGCAACCGACGCACTTCCCCGAAGGCGCCAAGACGGCTGCAGCGGCCGCCGCCGCCATCGGGTGCGACGTCGCCGCGATCGTCAAGTCGCTCGTCTTCGTAGCCGACGATGCGCCCCTGCTGGTGCTCATGTCCGGCGACCAACGCGTCTCAACCGCCAAGCTGGCCGCCCATGCCGGGACGACCACGGCGCGGCGGGCAACCCTCGAGGAGGTGCGTGCCGCCACCGGGTTCGCTGCCGGCGGCGTTCCACCCTTGGGTCATGCCACGTCCTTGGCGAAGATGGCCGATGTGAGCCTGCGACGGCACCCGACGGTCTGGGCGGCGGCCGGCACCCCCACGACGGTGTTTCCGGTCGATCTCGACCGGCTGGTGGAGGTCTGTGACGCCGAGTGGGTCGACGTTGCCGACCGCTGAGCGTCAGGCGGGATAGAAGAGCAGGCGGTCGGTGTCGATGGTGAGCCCGATGGTGGTGCCGGGCTCGTGGCGCTCTAGGGAATGCACGGTCAAGATGGTGTCGCCGGCCGCCGCCCGGTGCACGTAGGCACCTGCTCGGAAGGACACGGCCTGCACGGTGGCCTCGATCCCTGGTCCGGTGGCGACGGCGTCGGGCGGGATCACCATGGTGTACCGCCCGTCGGCGATGTCGGCGGGGAAGGGGCCGAGCGGCGTGTCGGCGCGGCCGGCATACACCTGGGCGGTGGTAGCGGCATCGAAACCGAGGAAAGTCGCCACGAATGGTGTCGCCGGACGCCGCCAAAGCTCTTCCGGTGTGCCCACCTGCTCGATGTACCCCTGTCGCATCACCACGATGTGATCCGCCACCGCGAATGCCTCTTCCTGGTCATGGGTGACGTAGATGGCCGTGGTCGCCAGCTCGTCGAGGAGTTGGCGGAGTTCTGCGACCAGCGAGCCGCGCAGGGCCTGATCGACGGATCCGAGCGGTTCGTCGAACATCAGCAGCGTGGGCTCAGGGGCGAGCGCGCGGGCGAGAGCAACGCGCTGCTGCTCGCCGCCGGACAGCCCATGGATGGTTCTGTCGGCAAAGGCCTCCAGACCCACGAGCCCGAGCACCTCGGCGACCCGTGCCCGGGGGACAGGGTGGTCCGACATCTCGAGGCCGAAGGCGACGTTCCCGGCCACCGTGAGATGCGGGAACAGCGCGAAATCCTGGAACATCAACCCGAACCCGCGCCGATGTACGGCGACGTTCGTGACGTCGACACCGTCCCACAGCACGCGTCCCCCATCGAGCGGCTGAAGGCCGGCAATGGCCCGAAGCAACGTGCTCTTGCCGGAGCCCGAAGGACCCAGCACCGCGGTGGTGCTGCTGTCCGGCACGGTCAGGCTCACATCGTCGAGCGCAACCGTGGCTCCGAAGGTGACACGGAGATCGATCACTTCGAGCATCAGAAATCCCCCAAGCCGCCGATGCGGGCTCGCTCGATGACCAGGATGGCGGTGGCGGTGACCAGCATGAGGATCGTGCTCATGGCCATCGCCTGTCCCAGGTTCAGCGCTCCCGGGAGCCCGAGGAAACGGAAGATCAGCACGGGCATGGTCGGCGTGTCGGGGCGGGCGACGAACGTCGTGGCGCCGAACTCGCCCAGCGAGACGGCGAAGGCGAATCCGGCTCCGACGAGGAGCGCCCGGGAGACAATGGGCAGGTCGACGGTGCGAAACACCCGGGCTGGCGGGGCGCCGAGCACCGCAGCTGCTTCGCGCAGCCGCTGACGCACCGAGCGCATCACCGGCACTGCGGTGCGCACCACGAACGGCACGGCAACCACGGCATGGGCGATCGGTATCAGGGCGGCCGAGGTACGGAGATCTACCGGCCAGTCGAACGCCACCAGGAAGCCGAAGCCGATGGTCACCGCCGAGGTACCGAGCGGCAGCATGAGCAACACGTCGAAGGACTGCGCCGCGCGGCCTCGCCCGTAGGCGACGATGGCGGCAGCGGTGCCGCCGACCGCGAGGGCGATGACGGTGGCCACGATGGCGAACATGAGTGAGTTGGCGATGGCCTCGGCGGGTGCCACGAACGAGAACGACCCCGCCCGGCTGCTGCCCAGCGCCGCGTAGTAGTCGAGGCCAAACGATGCAGTGAGCGACCGACGCATCAGCACCAGCAGCGGCCCCCCGAGGAGCACGGCCATGGACGCCAGCACTGCGCCCACGATGAGCCGATCGCCCCGGGTGCGAATCGGTTGCGCCGCTTCCTCACTGCGGTACAAGGAGAGTTGCTGCGCGCTGCGACGTTGCACGCGCGAGTACCAGGCGAGGATCGAGCCGACACCGACGAGTTGGACGATGGCCAGCGCCGCTGCCAGTGGGAGGTCGAGGAATGCGGTGGTCTGGCGGTACACCTCCACCTCGAGGGTGGCGTGTCGTAGGTCGCCGAGAATGAGGACCACTCCGAACGACGTGAAGGTGAACAAGAAGACGATCGATGCCGCCGCAGTCAAGGCCGGCTTCAGCAACGGGAGGGTGACGCGACGGAATGCCTGCCACCGGGTCGCCCCGAGCACGCGAGCAGCCTCCACCAGACGCGGGTCGAGGTGTCCCCACAGCCCGCCGACGGTGCGCACCACCACGGCGTAATTGAAGAACACGTGGGCGATGAGGATGGCCCACACGGTGCCCACCAGGTCGATGCCGAGCGGACCCGATGGTCCCAGTACGGCGAGGAATGCGGTGCCCACCACGACTGTGGGCAGCACGAACGGCACGGTCACCAGTGCCCGGACCAGGCTCCGGCCGGGGAACCGGTACCGGGCCAGCACGTAGGCGCCCGGCATCGCCAGGACGAGGGTGAGCAGCGTGGAGACCGCCGCCTGCCAGACGGTGAACCACGCCACGCCGAGGAGGGACCGGCGGGTGACGAGCTCGGAGAACGGCGTCAGATCGAGTCCGCCGTCCACGACGAGGCCCGTGAGCAGGATGCTGATGAGTGGGTAGAGGAAGAAGTAGCCGAGAAAGAGGACAGGGAGTGCCCACATGAGAAGCTTTCTCACCTGAGCACGATCTCCGTCCACTCCTCGATCCAGCGCTCCCGGTTTGTTTCGATCTCCGCCGGCGTCATGCTGAGCGGCGCCTCGGGGACGCTGGTGTGCTCGAGGAAGACCTCCGGCAGGGCCGCTTCGGTGTTGGCGGGGAACACGAACATGTGCAATGGCATGTCTTCCTGGAACTGCACCGACAGCAGGAAGTCGATCAGCCGGCGGGCCGCGTCACCATGCTCGGTCCCGGCGAGCACGCCGGCGTACTCGACCTGGCGGAAGCACCCGTCGGTGATCACCCCGGTGGGGGCGACCTCGGGCGGATCCTCGGCGAAGATCACCTCGACGGGAGGAGAGGAGGCGTAGGACACCACCAGTGGGCGATCGCCCTCGCCGGAGCCACCGGAGAACACGCCGTAGTAGGCATCGGTCCAGCCTTCGGCCACGTCCACGTCGTTGGCGCGGAGATCGCGCCAGAAGTCCTGCCACGTGTAGTCCCCGGACTCACCGAAGCGGGCGATGGTGGCCAGGAGGAAGGCCAGACCGGGTGACGACGTGGCGGGGTTCTGCACGACGAGCATCCCGGCATACTCCGGGTTCGTGAGATCCGTGAGCGCCGTAGGTGCGGCGACGCCGGCGGTGGCCAAGCCCTCGCGGTCGTAGTTGAGGCACACGTCACCGAAGTCGATCGGGGTGACGCCTTCGGCGTGAAGCTCGGCCGGAACCTGCGCGGTGAGCGGTGACTCGTAGGGCTCGAAGATGCCCTCGGCCATGGCCCGCGACAGGAACGTGTTGTCGACGCCGTACATCACGTCGGCGGTCGGGTTGTCCTTCGTGAGGATCGCCTGGTTGACCATCGAGCCGGCGTCACCCGCTTGGAGCACCTGGATGGCGATGCCGGTCTCCTCTTCGAATGCAGCCAGCACCTCGGTGGAAGCATCGAAGGAATCGTGGGTCATCAGCACCACCTCCGACGGAGTGCTGTCCCCGCAGGCGGCGGCAAGTACGAGCACCACGACGAGCGCGACGAGAGTGCGCATCAGGGACGCCCCTTCTCTGGTGGTTCGTGGATCAGCAGCAGCACCCCGGACTCGACAGCGACGGTCGCCTCGGTGGCTTCCAGCACGTTGCTCACGCCCCGGGTCGATCCGGGAGCGAGAGAGTCGCCGTCGAGCGGCCACTGCAAGCCGGTGGTGTGCACCCCGCTCGCCGGACCACCGATCGGGAGCAGCGACACGATGTCGCCCGGTCGCCCCTCGAGCCGGTAGAAGGAGCGCACCGGCACCAGCCGGGTGCTCCCCAGCCGCCACTCGAGCTGCAGCTCCGGGAAGGAGGCGAGGAGGAGAGCGTTCGCTATGAAGTGGTCCAACCGGTCGCTGCCCCTTCCTCCCAGCACGATGACATCGGTGACGCCTTCGGCGAGGGCCCGGTGCAGGGCCAGTTCCAAGTCGGTGGCGTCCTTGTCGACGTCGTGCCTGTCGACCTTGGCGCCGCGTGCCTCGGCCACGGCGAGCGCCGCAGGGTCGACCGAATCCATGTCGCCGATGACGATGTCGGCAGACAACCCGAGCGTCATGGCGGAGTGAAGGCCCGAATCGGCGGCGATGATCAGGGCGTCGTCGGGGAGTTCGGCGGCGGCACCGTCGGCAACGGCGTCACCTCCGGCAAAGACGATGGCACGATCCACAGCTTCCTCCGCTGGTACTAACCAGTTCAGGTTCCACGGGTCGGAGGCGTCGAATCGGTCGGCGCCGCCCTCTCAGCTCGAGGCGAGCTCCCCGGGTGGTTTGCCACATGGTAACGGCTCTGCGGCGAAGACGCGGACACAGGGCTTGACAGACCGACGCCAGTCTGGCATTATGTTGACATCAAAGTGACATCAAACAGATGTCATATGTGTCAGCGGAGGAGCGACATGATTCTGTACCACGACCGTCGCGCCGCAGAGGCCGCAGGGCGGATCGGCGTCGACCGGAGGCCACATATGCTCGAGAGCGCGCGGGACATCACCATCCGAGTGCGGACCGGCCGGCGCTGATGGATGTCCGCGCCGCGCTCGGCCATATCGAGGCTGCGGTCACCGACCAGCTGATGCTCACCGCATCCGACCCGGCGGTGGAGGAGGCCGCCGAGACCTTCTTGCGGGTGCTGCGTCCGGCCATCGATGCCGCCGCCATGACCCTGGCGGAGCAGGCCGCCGCCGAGGTGGCGGCGCAGCTCCCGAGCCACGAGGTCCGAGTCGTGCTCTCCGAAGGCGAACCCGTGATCGAGATCATGCCGCAGGAGGATCCGGTCGTGGTGCCGTCCTCCGACCTCGAGGCTCGCCTCACCGTACGCCTCCCGGAGCAGCTGAAATCGGTCATCGAGCAGGCGGCCAGCGATGCCGGTGACTCGATCAACTCCTACGTCGTCAAATCGTTGGCGAAGCGGTCGACCAGTCACAGCACTGGACGCCGCTTCTCTGGGACCATCGAGACATGAACGAGCGTACGGAGCGATTCGAGGTGGGAGAGCGCGGCCGCATCGAGCTGCGGCTCGCGCTCGGGGACATCACCGTCAGTGCCGGCGATCCCGGCGAGGTGGGCGTCGAGCTCTCCGGCCGCCAGGACGTGGTCGACTCATTCGAGGTGGTGCAGCGTGGTGACAGCATCTCGATAGGTCCCGGGTCGCGGCGAGGCCGCCGTTGGGCGCGGGCCGATGTCCACGTCACCGCACCGTCGGACATCGCGCTGGAGGTTCACGCCGGCAGTGCCGATGTCGCCGTCGAGCGGGTCACCACGCTGCGAGTGAAGGCTGCGTCCGGTGACGTCCGCGTGACGGAGGTCCTCGACGAAGCGCAGATCTCTGTCGCCTCGGGCGACGTCACGGTGAGTGCGATAGGTGGACCGTTCAACGCGTCGGCCGCCGCGGGCGACATCCGCGCCGACCACCTGGCGGATCGTTGCGAATGCCAGACCGCTTCGGGAGACATTCGCATCGGCCACCTCGCCGCCTCGGGTGCCATCAAGGCCGCATCAGGTGACATCGTGGTGGGCCGGTTCGCCGGCAAGGATCTCTCGGTCGTGTCGCTCTCCGGGGACATCGAGGTCGGAATCCCGGAAGCGTGGACCCTCGACGTCGAGCTGCAGTCCACCACCGGGGACATCCACAACCGTCTCGCGCCCTCCTCGGGTCCACGGCAGGGACGCTCTCGCCTCAAGTTGAAGACGTTGTCGGGCGACATCACCCTGCACCCCGCCTGAGGGACGCTACGCCTGAGCGTCGATCCAATCGTCGAGCGCCGCCCACTGCGCCCACAACCACTCCGAGCGCTCGTCCGCAGTCGCCGGCACGCTGGATGCCGCCTCCCGCCACACTCGCACGCGGATGGTGGCGCCCACCATCCCACCCCGCCAGATGTCGGCCAGATGCGAGAACCCCTCCAATCCATGGTGTGCCATGAACAGCACATCGGTGCCGTGTTCGAGCAGCATCAGGGGACCTCCCAGCCGGGGAGGCAGGACGTGCCGCAGGGCCTGGGCACGCCGGTGGGACTCGGGGTCCCGCCGGCGCAGGCGCTCCACGACGCGGGCGCGCCGTTCCGGCGTGAATCGTGTTCCCTCCGGGTAGATGACGACGCCTTCGTCGTCGGCAAGATCGGAGCCGAGGTCGGCGATGGCGGCGACCTCGGTCTGCGAATCGGTGCCCGAGCGATCCACGAAGTGATTGGGGAGGCGGTTGCCGCCGATGTCGAGCGCCGGATCGCTGAGGAGCTCGCGCTTGAGCACCCACCGCATGCGGAGACCATTCCGGTCCGAGAGGATGACCGGCGGCAGCAGGTTGTCCACGATGGAGGCGTGGCGCACGAACACCATCACCGGGCCCGGCGTGATGTGCTCCTCGCCTTCGACCTCGAGCCGCATCGAGAAGATGGCGAGCACCGCATCGAGCAGAGTGCGGGCGAACCACCGCTGGATCCGGTAGGCCGCCGCAACGCGACGACGCCGGGGCAACCACGTGGCTGCCAACCGCACGATCCCGACGGTCTCCACGAAGAAGAACACCCACCCGAACGCCAACAGCCGCAGGGTGACCCAGTCTCGTCGACCCATCACGAAGCGGCCGGTGTCGACCAGTGCCGCCACGGAGACGAGCAACGGAGACAGCAGTGTCAGCAACAGCCACAGCCCCACGACCCGCCCGACAGACACCACGCGACGTTGGAGTACGGCTGTGCGGGTCGTGGTGCTCACCGGCGGAAGCGTACGTCAGCGCAACGGCCTACGCCGGTCTAGCGTGCCCCCATGACCGTTGGAGTCTGGTTTCGACGCGATCTTCGGTTGGCCGAGAACCCGGCATGGGCCGCGGCGGCGGCGACCGGAGCCACGGTGGTGGCCTGCTTCGTGGTCGATCCCCACTTGTGGTCGAGCTCCGGCGCGCACCGCCGCGATCAGCTCGTGGCTCACCTGCAGGCGCTCGATACAGAGCTGCAGGAGCAGGGTGGGCGCCTGCGGGTGGTCCACGGCGATCCCGTGCGAGCTCTGCCGCCGGTGGAGGTCGATGCCTGGTATTGGAACGACGACTATTCCCCCTATGCGACCCGGCGGGATGCGGCAATAGAGGAGTCTCTCACCACGGCCGTACACCGCTTCGACGGCTGTGTGGTGCAACCGCCCGGAACCGTGCTCACCAAGGCCGGGACCCCGCCCAAGGTGTTCACGCCGTACTACCGGCGCTGGCAGCAGCTCCCCATGCCCACCGTTGCCGACACCGCACCCACCTCACTGAGCTCCGAGCGGGGCGAGGGCGTGCCCGACGCGCAAAGACCGCCGCTCATGGATGGTGGCGAGCGTGCGGCCCAGTCGAGGCTCACTGTGTTCTTGGAGCGGGTGGATGACTATCCGGAGACCAGGGACCGGCCCGATCTGGATGAGACGTCCCGCCTGTCCGCCGATCTGAAGTTCGGCACTATCGCCCCATGGGACGTCGCTCGCCGGGTGGGCACCGAGACCGAGGGCAGAGCGGCGTTCGTTCGCCAGCTGTGCTGGCGCGACTTCTACGCCAACATCATCGCGGACAACCCCCACACGGTGACCCGGGCACTCCGGCCGGAATACGACCGCATCGAGTGGATCGACGACGATGAAGCCTTCGACGCCTGGAGGAACGGTCAGACCGGGTACCCGATCGTCGACGCCGGCATGCGTCAGCTCCTGGGTGAAGGCTGGATGCACAACCGGGTCCGCATGATCACCGCCTCGTTCCTGGTGAAGGACCTCCTCATCGACTGGCGCCGCGGCGAGCGCCACTTCCGTGACCTGCTCGTGGATGGCGACCTGGCCCAGAACGTGGGCAACTGGCAGTGGGTGGCCGGGACGGGCGCCGACGCCGCCCCGTACTTCCGGATCTTCAACCCCGTGAGCCAGGGCAGGAAGTTCGATCCGGCCGGCGACTACGTGCGGCGCTGGGTGCCGGAGCTGGCCGGGGTTGACGCCGCGATCATCCACGCCCCATGGGAGGCAGCTCCGCTCGACCTGGCCGCCGGTGGCGTCACGCTGGGGGTCGACTATCCCGACCCGATCATCGACCACGGGTTCGCCCGAGAGCGCACCCTTGCCGCTTACGAGGCAGCTCGCTCCGGCGGGTGAGCCGCCGCGGTGTGGCGCTCAACGCCGGGGCCCGATAGCTTGGGCCGCAATGAAGATCCCCAACCCGGCATGGGAGAGTGGCGAACCGCTCGTCATCGGCATCGCCGGTGGTTCCGGGTCCGGGAAGACCACGGTGGCCCACGCATTGGTCGAAGGGGTCGACCGCAACAGCGTCGCATTCATCGAGCACGACTCGTACTACCACAACCTCAACCACCTCTCCCTGGAGGAGCGGCGTCGGGTGAACTTCGACCATCCCGATTCGCTGGAGACGTCCTTGCTGGTGGAGCACCTGAAGCAGCTCCGCGCCGGCAACGCGGTACACGTTCCCGTCTACGACTTCACGAACCACACCCGGCTCGAGGAGACCGTGACGGTGCCGCCGCTACCGGTGATCGTCGTCGACGGCATCCTGGTGCTGGCGGAGCCGGAGCTGCGAGCAGAGATGGGCTTGAAGATCTTCGTCGACACCGACGCCGACATCCGGTTGCTGCGGAGGATCGAGCGGGACGTGCAGGAGCGGGGCCGCAGCATGGAATCGGTCATGAAGCAGTACCGCGAGAGCGTACGCCCGATGCACCTGCTGTTCGTGCAGCCGAGCCGGCGGTATGCGGACATCGTGATTCCCGAGGGCTACAACGAGGGAGCGGTCGGTGCGGTGAACTCTCTGGTCGCGTTGTTCCTGGCGGCTCGCGCGTCGGCCTAGAGCCGGCCGAGCGTCTCCTCGACCACCGGGATCGCGGCCTCGGCGAAGATGCCGTGACCCTTGCCGGACGCGTGGAACTGGTCACCCGCCCACAGCTCGGGATCGTCACTGCGAAACGCGTGGAAGGGCTCCGACCATGCCGGGCACTTGGCCGCCGGTGGATGGAGCGCCACGGCCCGGGCGATAGCGTCGTCGATGGCCCGAGCTCGCCTGCGGATGGCGGCGCTGGGCAAGGTGGGAAGCCGGGGAATGGTGCCCAGATCTCCGACGCCGGACACCACGATGGCGCGGACCTTGGGGGAGAGGGCACCGATGATGTGGTCGAGCTCGCGTTCGAAGCGTCGCACCGGCGTCGCTCTGATGGCGTCGTTGGCACCGACTGACACGAAGGCGATATCGGCGTCGGTGACGAGCGGCACCTGGTCCCGCAGCACGTCACCTGCTTTGGCGCCGCCAACGGCCAGGCTCTGCAGCTCGACGTGGTAACGCTCGCCGAGATGGTGGCCGACGCGCCGCACCCAGATGTCGTCGAGGCGATCGACGCCGGGCCCGGTGATCGAGCTGTCGCCGAGCGCCACCAGCCGCAGTAGGGGCATGGTCGGCGCGCCGAACCGCCCCGACGGATCCTGGTTCTCGTGACTTGGCAGGTCGTTGCGATGAGCTGCATAGAGAACCTGGCCGACCAGGAAGCCGGCGAATGCAAGCGGCAAAGTGGAGGCAATCCGTTTCAAGGACGTGGATTCTATTCGATGCGGCGCAAAGCAATAGGATGCGCGCAGCGCCAGAACAGGAGTTGCGGTGAAGCTGGGTCTCAATGTCGGATACGCCGGGGGAGCGGTGCGGGCGAATGTCGAGCTGGTGCGAGAGGCCGAGCGCCTCGGGTACGAGTCGGTGTGGGCGGCAGAAGCGTGGGGCAACGACGTCATCACCATGCTCACGTGGTACGCGGCGCACACCGAGACCATCAACGTGGGCTCCGCCATCATGCAGATTCCGGGCCGAACACCGGCGATGACGGCGATGACGGCCGTGGGCCTCAGTGAGCTGTCCGGGGGGCGCTTCAAGCTGGGGCTGGGCGTCTCCGGGCCCCAAGTGGTCGAAGGATGGCATGGCGTCCCTTACGGGAAGCCACTGGGCAAGACTCGGGAGTACGTGTCCATCGTGCGAGCGGCACTCGCCCGGAAAGAGCGCCTCACCCACGACGGGGAGCACTATCAGATCCCGTATGTCGGACCGGGGGCGAGCGGACTCGGGAAGCCGCTCCGAATGATCACTCGATCGACCCACGACATTCCCATCTACCTGGCGGCCATCGGACCCAAGAACGTGGCACTCACCGCCGAGATCGCCGATGGCTGGCTGCCGGTGTTCTACTCGCCATTCCGCGCTCCTGACGTGTTCAAGCCCCACCTGGACGCCGGTTTCGCGGCCTCTGGTGACGCCTCGAAGGCGGAACGGTTCGACGTTGCAGTCGCGGCGGCCGTGGCCGTCACCGACTCTCCTGAGCAGGCGTACTGGGGAGTCAAGCCTGCGTTGGCGTTGTACGTGGGCGGCATGGGGGCGAAGGGCAAGAACTTCTACTACGACCTGGCGTGCCGGTATGGCTTCGAGGCCGAGGCGGCGCACATCCAGGAGTTGTACCTCGGCGGCCGGCAGCAAGAGGCGATTGCCGCAGTGCCCGACGCGCTAGTGGACGAGGTGAGCCTCATCGGCAGCGCGGAGCAGATCCGCGACCGGCTGGACGTGTGGCGGGCGGCCGGTGTGGCCACGATCTTGGCGATCACCGAGGATGTCGAGACGTTGCGAGTACTCGCCGAGGTCGCTGCCTGATGTCGCTCGCCGAGTTGTTGGCGGCGACGAGTCATGCCCACCACGAGGCCTTCGTCGTCACCAACGGCGAGGACCCCGAATGGCCGCTCTGGTACGCCCAGTATCTCCAACCACGGCTGCAGTCCGACCACGGCATCGAGGTGACGGTGTCGGATCTGGTCCACGTGCTCGTGCAGGCCGACCGCGACCACGCCGGCGGCGCCTGGACCGAGTTCTACGCCCAACGCATCCGAGAAGCTGTGAGCTGAGCGTGGCGTCGCTCACGGAGCTGATCGAGGCGAGCGACCTCGACGGGCTCGTCCGCTACGTCGACGGCCGCTGTGCCGCCCGGGACTGGGACGGCCTCGTGGAGCTGCGACACCGATGTGAAGAGGCGGTGGAACGTGGCAAGCAGGTGTGGGCGGCAGCACAGTACGCCGAGTACCGCCTGGCGCTGGAGGCGCCTTCGGACTACTTGACGGACGTCGTCGTCGAAGGCGCGGGCCGCTTCGCCCTGGGGCCGTTGTGGGAGGTGGCGGCTTCGACCCACACATGGGATGAGCTGTCCGCGGCCTTGGCGCCGGGACCGGCTCGGGGACTGGTGGCCCACGAACGTGCGCTGCGGGGTGACGTGGCGGCCGAGGAGGCGGACGACGATGCCGACGTGCTGGCCGTGCCCCTGGGGCTGGAGGCCTGGGAGCCGGTGTATCCGGTCGCCACGTATCGGCCCGACAAGGCGGACTTCCCCGAACCGATGTACTCCCCGCTGGTCGCGGTCGAGCTGGGGTCGCCGGGGGAGCGCCGGGAAGACCAGGACGACGTGGTGGAGGCGCTGTATGCCATCGCCCGGCCCTGGGCCGAGCAATCCAACGGTCACAACGAGGTCGTCGCCGTCAGTGGCACGGCGCAGCAAGCAGTGCGCGCGTTGGGGCCGCATCGTGTGCGGATGGCAGAGGTGTCCGCACGAGAGGCCCTGACGGCGATGACGTGGACCGCCGCCTCCGGAGGGGCCTACGGCCAACGGCGCGGTACCGCCGTGGGTCGATCCACGGCCTGGTGGGCAGTCGCCGCGGTGGCCGGGCTCGATGATGTCGATCCCGACGCGCTGGAGAACGCCCTGGGGCGGCTCACCTGGTACCGCTGGGATCCGGGCAGCCAGTCGACCGGCTGGGGCTTTCACCTGGCCGTGGCGCGCGACGACCTTGCGTGGGCCGTGTCGGCGGTGGACGGCGTCTAGTTGTCCGAGTCCGCCAGGCGCTGCTTCAGGCCACCCATCCGCCGCGAGTAGAACGAATCGCGACCTGAGCTGGACTCGGCATCGCCCTTCAGCTCCGTGGCCGTAGCCTCCATGGCCTCTGGAGCGTCGCCACCGGCTGGCAGGGTCTCGGCATCGGTGATCAGCTCTTCGGCCATCGCTTCTGCCTCTTCCTGGCGAGCTGTGGCGCGGGCATGAACCTGCTCGCGGGCGCTCTCTCCCTCGGCGGCGGGCGCCTCCTCGGTGGGAGCGTCCTCGGTGTCCTGGAACGCAGCGATCTCGTCGAGCGTCTTGGTCTCGAGATCGATCATGTCGTTGGCCGTGGCGACCTCGTCGAGGGCACCGGTGGCGAAGACCTGGAGCCGTTCCTCCAACGAGCCGAGGGCCGTCCGCAGCTGCGTGATTCGCTTCTCGAGCCGCTTGTGCTCGGCGGCGGCACGTACCGACGTCTGGTCGGCCTCTGCTCGTGCCTCGGAGAGCAACCGAGCCGCCTCGTTGCTGGCCTCGGTGAGCATCTGCTCGGATTCCTTCTGCGCCTCGGTTCGTAGCCGGTTGCTGTCCGCCTCGGCGGTGCTGCGCATCTCCTCGGCATCCGCCTTGGCGGCGGATCGGGTCTCAGCGGCCGCCTTCTCGGCTTCGGAGAGCATCTCCTGCTTGGTGAGCCCGGCCGCCATGAAGGTGCGTTTCACGGCCTCTTCGGCGATCTCGAGGTCGGCGATGCGTTGTCTCGTGTTCTCGAGCTCGGTACGCGTGTCGGCGAGCTCCTTCTCGTAGCCACGGAGCGCGTTCGTCACACTCTTTTGGAACGCCAGGACCTCGTCGCTGTCGAAGCCCTTGCGAGACTCGGTGAACCGCGCCTTTTCCGCACTCGTCGAATTGAAGCTCATGCCTCCCCTTTCCCGAACAACTGGCCTCAGGTTACACCATTGAACACGTTCCGTGGCAAGGAATCCACGAGCGTGGTCACCGCCGGCGGTGACGGCTCGGGCGGCGGTCGACGCAGCGCCGAGATCACGGCCGGCAAGACGGCGGCGAGCACCATGGCGGTGACCACGATCAGCGCGATGATGCGCAGGCGCCGCCGGCTCCAGGCAGGCGAGGCGGCGGGCTCATCGCTCGCGTCGGGCCAGTCCGGCCAGTCCTCTTCCGGCCAGTGGCTGCGTGCCCATTCGATGCCGTCAACGGTGTCCCCCATAGGGGTCCGACAGTAGCCGGGTTGGCGAGTCCGGCGCTCGCCGATCGAACATATGTTCGATAGACTGCGGGAGGCCATGCAGCCACCTCGGTACGCCGAACTCCATTGCCACACCAACTTCAGCTTCCTCGACGGGGCCTCTCACCCGGAGACACTCGTGGCCCGAGCAGCCGAGCTGGAGTACGAGGCCTTGGCGGTCACCGACCACGACGGCTTCTACGGGGTGGTCAAGAGCCACGTCGCGGCACAGGCCATCGGCATGCCCATCGTGTACGGCACCGAAGTCGGCATGCCGCGTCACCCCGATCCCGCCCCATCGGTAGAAGCAGCAATCCCGGGACCGGTCGATCATCCGGAGACCGACATCTGGGCCCCGCAGGGAGATCCCACCCGTCGGGGACGCATCCGGCGCATGCACGGCTCCAAGCCCACCGATGTGGCTCCCACCGATCATCTGGTGCTCCTGGCACCGTCCCCGGGGGGTTACGTCGCCGTCAGCCGTCTGATCACCAAGGCCCAGTTTCGTGGCGAGAAGGACCGGCCGATCTATGCCTATGCGGAACTCGACGAGGCATCTCGAAGCGGTCGCCTGGTGGCGTTGACGGGATGTGCCCATGGCGCCGTGGCTCGCGCCGCCGCCCGGGCAGATGTCGCCACCGCCACCCGCGAGGCGAGCCGCCTGCGCGAGCTGTTCCCCGGTCGGCTCTACGTGGAACTGTGGGATCACGGGTTGCCGGAAGACGACCTCCGCAACGACGTGCTCGCAGACGTTGCCATCCGGCTGGGTCTCCCCACCGTGGCGACCAACAACGTTCACCATGCGTACCGGTCCGAAGCTGAGCTGGCCGAGGTCTTGGCCGCCATCGGCGAGCGCCGCAGCCTGGATGTCGCCGACGGCTTCCGGCCCGCCACCGATGAGCGGTATCTGCGGGACCGGGCCGACATCGCCCGCCTCTTCGCCCGCTACCCGGGCGCGGTGGGGCGTGCGGCCGAGCTTGGCCGTGAGCTCGCGTTCGATCTGGATCTCCTCACGCCGCGCCTTCCGGATTTCCCGATGCCGGGACCGTTCACCGACGAGATCGAATACCTGGAGCATCTCGTGCTGGAGGGAGCCAGGGACGTGTATCCCGACGGCGCAGGTGGCATCGACCCCGTCGCCGTCGCGCGGCTTCGGCACGAGCTGGAGGTCATCGAGCAGCTCGGCTTCGCCGGCTTCTTCCTGGTGGCGTGGGACATCGTGTCCTTCGCACGCTCCCAAGACATCTACTGCCAGATCCGGGGTTCGGGTGCCGATTCGGCCGTGTGTCGGTGCATCGGCCTCACACGGGTGGATCCGATCCGGTTGTCGCTGCCGTTCGAGCGTTTCCTTTCGGAAGAACGAGGCCGCCCCCCCGACATCGACATCGACTTCGAGGCGGAGCGTCGCGAAGAGGTGATCCAGTACTGCTATCGGCGATACGGCAGGGAGCGAGCCGCCATGGTGGCGAACGTCATCACCTACCGGGCGCGGTCGGTGCTGCAGGACGTCGGCAAGGCCTTCGGTCTCACCCAGGCCCAGGTCAACGGCCTCACCAAGTACGTCGATACCCGCGATCCTCAGGCACTGGCCGGCCTGGTGGATCTGCCGGCCGGGTTCACCGCCGATCGGATCTACGAGATGTGCCACCGTCTCGACGGTTTCCCTCGCCACCTCGGCATCCACTCCGGTGGCATGGTCATCGCGCAGCGGCCCCTGTGGGAAGTGGTTCCCGTCGAATGGGGGCGCATGGAGGACCGTTCGGTGGTGCAGTGGGACAAGGACGACTGCGCCGCGATGGGCGTCGTCAAGTTCGACTTGCTCGCCCTCGGGGCCCTCAATGGTCTCCACATCACCGTCGACATGATTCGGGATCTGCACGGGGTGGACATCGATCTCGCCCGGATACCGCAGGAGCCGGTGGTGTATCACGCCCTCACCAAGGCAGATACCGTGGGTGTCTTCCAAGTGGAGTCTCGGGCCCAGATGGCCACCCTCCCCCGCATGAAGCCGAAGACCTTCTACGACTTGGCGGTGGAGGTGGCGCTCATCCGGCCCGGACCCATCCAGGGGCACTCGGTGCATCCGTACCTGCGCCGGCGCAATGGGGAGGAGCCGGTGGTGTATCCGCACCCATCCACTGAGCCCATCCTGGAGAAGACACTCGGTGTACCCGTGTTCCAAGAGCAGCTCATGGAGCTCGCCCGTATCTGTGCCGGGTTCACGCCCGGCCAATC
This sequence comes from Acidimicrobiia bacterium, assembly GCA_041581135.1. Taxonomy (GTDB): domain Bacteria; phylum Actinomycetota; class Acidimicrobiia; order Spongiisociales; family UBA5794; genus JBFGCM01. The sequence goes on along the minus strand of JBFGCM010000012.1, from coordinate 5,711 downwards.
TGACCGGCTCCGCGCCGCCATGTCGTCGAAGCGTTCCCAGGAGGCGATGGACCGGCTGGAGGACGAGGTGTATGCCGGTATGGCCGGCAACGGCATCGTCGGGGAGGCTGCCGATGAGATCTGGGAGAAGCTCCAGGGCTTTGCCTCGTTCGGGTTCCCGGAGAGCCACTCGGTGTCCTTCGCGTACATCGTGTACGCCGGGGCATGGCTCAAGTACCACTGGCCGGCGGAGTTCTTCGCCGGCCTCCTCAACGCGCAACCGATGGGCTTCTACACGCCCAATTCGCTGGTGCAGGACGCCGTGCATCACGGGGTGCTGATACGGCCTCCGGACATCAACGAGTCCGCGTTCGACTGCACCATCGAACCCGCCACCGCGGACCCCGACGACATCGTCGAGTTCCTCGACGGGCGCTACCGGCGGGGCCGCGGGCCGGCGGAGGATCCGCTTCGGCTGGCCGTGGCGGTTCGCATCGGGCTGCGCTACGTGCGCAACCTGGGGGATGCCGACATCGCCCGGATCGAGGCGGCCCGGATGGTGGCCGGGCCGTTCACCTCGGTCGAGGATGTGGCGCAACGCACCGGTCTGCGGGTGGATGCGCTCGAGGGCCTGGCGGCGGCGGGAGCCATGGCTTCGCTGGGTGTCGGGCGGCGCGACGGAATGTGGGCAGCCGGCCCCCTCAGCGGCCTGGGTCCCGATCGGCTGGCGCTCGCCGAGGGTGTCGGCGCTCCGGAGCTGCCCGACATGAGCCGATTCCAGGAGATGCAGGCGGATTTGTGGTCCACCGGGATCTCGGTGACGCACCCGGTCGCGTTCGTGCGGGACCGGTTCGATGCAGAGGGCTGCCTCACGATCGCCGACGCCCTCTCCCTGCGCACACACGGGGCGAAGGCGCGGGTAGGCGGCATCATCACCCACCGGCAGCGTCCGGGTACCGCCAAGGGGGTGCGATTCCTCAATCTCGAGGACGAGACCGGCCTGCTCAACGTGATCGTGATGCCCCAGGTGTGGGACGCGAACTGGGAGATCGCTCGCAAGGCGGTGGGCGTCGTCATCGAGGGCCGACTGGAGTTCCAAGATGGCGTCACCAACCTCGTGGCACATCGCTTCGCCGAGTGGAGCGTCGGTGACGGCACCTCCATCCCGTCGCGCGACTTTCGGTGACCAGTCAGCGTGGCACCGGCGAGGATGATCCCTCACTTTCTGTGGCATTTCCACTACTTTGAGTAGTAGCACAACCCCACCGAGTGCTCCCTCGGTACGCCTACGAGACAGGGGGAATCATGTTCCGAGTTTCCGTCGAGTTCACCGTCACTCGCCGCATCGCGTGGGAGAACGACCTCTCGGCGCTGCGGGAACATCTCGATCGGGTACAGGCTGAGATCGACAAGAGCTCCGTCCTCCACAACGCCGCCATCAGGGGTGACCTACTCACCGCCAAGCTTCGTCTCGAAGCCGACGTGGACGGCCTCGAGGAGCAAGACGCCGAGATGACGGCCCGAGAGGCCTTCGCCGCCGCACTCCGCCAAGCCGGCGCCCGCCACATCGGCCTCCTCCCGCTGGCCCGGGAGTGTGAGGTGAAGCCGAAGACCAACGCATGGGCCGGGCTCAAGATCCCGCAGTGGTATCAGAAGGGCGTCGAGCTGGCCCAGCGCAGCTGACGTTCTTCAGCCCAACAGGCGAGGCTGGTGGACGAACCAGAGCGACCCTGCACCCGGCGACACATGGGCCCAGCGTGACGCCCCGAACTCGATGCCGACCACCGTCGCCGTCTTCACCACCACCGCGCCGCCCGTCATGATCCGTGCGGTTGCCGACCAGGTTGGTTCATGTCCCACCAGCATCACCGACTCGGTGCGTTCGTCGAGGCGGTGAATCTCGTCGAACACCATCCCGGGGCTGGTGCCGTACAGCGCATCGGTGATGTGGATCGGCACGGCACGTAGCATCGCCTGCACCGCCAGCTCGGCCGTGGTGCGGGCCCGCGTCGCCGACGAGGTCACCACCACGTCCGGGACCACGCCGGCCTCGGCGAGCAGCCGGCCCATGGCGATCGCGGCCCGCTCGCCGCGCCGAGCCAGCGGACGGGAGTGGTCGTCGCGGGCACCGGCGTCCCAATCGGACTTGCCGTGGCGCATGAGCACCACCAGCTTCATGGGCTGCTCCTCGCCACTTCGATCCACCCCTGGGGATAGTCCGTGACGATGCCGTGTTCGTCCACGGTGAGGGTGGCCGTCGCCTCGCCGGACCGGTACTCGTAACGGTCGGTAGCCAGCTTGGTGTACCGGTGCGTCATCCGTTCGATGTCGCGCTCGGGAAAGGGAATGCGCACCACGGTGGTTTCGCCGGTCTCACCGATGTCGAGGCCCAGCCGGCGGATTGCCAGCGTGTTCGTCGCCGGCGTCCAGCCCAGGTCGACGTCGGTGGCGCCGTACAGCTCGAGCACCGGGTCGTCACCCGTGCTCCACGCGCCGGCGCCGTCGCTGCTCAACGACAGATGGCGGTTCGTGCTCTCGCCCTGGAGGTGCGCCCCCACGGTGACGGTCGAGCCGTCGGGCGCCGTGATGACGCTCCACCGAATCTCGAACGGCTCGTCCTGGCTCACCACCAGCGTGGTACCGGAGAGTCGGGTGCCGTCGGCGCGGAACTCGAAGACGGCGCGTTCCAACCCCGTATGGTCGGCCCGGCGCCACATGATGCTCGGCATGGCCCCGGAGCCTATCCCAACTGTCATGAATTGAGCCGCTCCAACAACAGGTGGACCGCCCAGTTGGTGCCATCACCCCACGGCGCCGTCACGTCGCGCACCTCGTCTTCGGAGAGCAAGCCTTCGACTCCCATATACACGTGGCTCACCGCCTTGCGAACGCCGAGATCGCCGGCGGCGATGACGTCCGGTCGCCCCAGACACCTCGCCAGGAACCAGTCCGCGGTCCATCTGCCGACACCTCGGATGGCAGTGAGCCGGCGAATCACGGCGTCCGCCGGGTCCGTGTGGATGCCGTCGAGGGCTCCGGTGTGCACGGCGGCGGCGATACCGACGATGTACTCCGCCTTGCGGGTCGTGAACTGCAGGGCCCGCAGCTCGGACGGGTCGGCCCGGCTCAGCGGCTCGGCGCCGGGGAACTCCCACATGTCCAGCCCGGCGAAGCGGTGAGCCGTGCCGAATCGATGGACGAGGCGTGTGCGGGTCGTGGTGGCCCACCGCAAGTTCACCTGTTGGGCCGTGACGGCCGTCACCAGCGACTGCAGCGGGTCCGGTTCGAGCGGCGGGCGGTAGCCGCCGGCGCTCGCATAGAGGGATCCGATGCGTCGATCACGGGCGGCGAGCGCCTCGATGCCGTCTCGCGGCAGATCCTCTGCCAGCCGGGCGCGCAGGTCCATCAGGGCGTCCTCCGGGCGCGGGCTCGTGATCTCGACCGCGCCGTCCGCCCGTTGGGAAACGACGTAGGGGAAGGCACCGTCGTCGCGTGCCACGATGCGCCCCACCCGATCGTCCTCGATCACGGTCATGGGATCCGGTCCCCACCGGAGGTAACGGGCGGTGGAAGCGGCCAGGTCGAGTGGCCATCGGCTTCGGAACGTGATGTGCCCCATGCCTGGAAACTAGGGTGCGATGCCGCACTGGAGGTTGACATGGGCGACATTTCACGCCGGGCCGCCGATATCACCGAGTCGGCTACGTTGGCCATCACGCGCCGGGCCGCGGAGCTACGTGGCGAGGGAGCCCACGTGATCGGGTTCGGGGCCGGGGAGCCCGACTTCCCGACGCCGGATGCCATCGTGTCGGCTGCCATCAACGCAGCCGGTGACGTCAAGAACCACAAGTACACGCCCGCCGCCGGCCTCCCTGAGCTGCGCGCAGCCATTGCCGGTAAGACGCTGCGTGACTCGGGCTACGAGGTGGATCCGGCGCACGTGATCGTGACGAATGGCGGTAAGCACGCCGTCTTCTCCAGCTGCCAGGTGCTGCTGGATCCCGGCGACGACGTGCTGTTACCGGCGCCGTACTGGGTGACGTACCCCGAGGCGGTCAAGCTGGCCGGTGCCTCGCCGGTGGTCGTTCCCACCACGCAGGAGGAGGGGTTCCAGGTGTCGGTGGCCGCATTGGACGCGGCCCGGACGGAACGCACCAAGATGCTGATCTTCGTGTCGCCGTCCAATCCGACGGGGGCGGTGTACCCGCCGGACCAGGTGGCTGCCATCGGGGCCTGGGCCGCCGAGCACGGCATCTGGGTGCTGACCGACGAGATCTACGAGCACCTCGTCTACGGCTCAGCCGTGTTCTCGTCGCTCGCCGTGCAGGCCCCGGAGGCGAAGGTGGTGGTGGTCAACGGGGTCGCCAAGACCTACGCCATGACCGGCTGGCGCGTCGGCTGGCTCATCGGCCCCCCCGAGGTCAGCGCCGCGGCGGGACGGCTCCAGTCACACATGACCTCCAACGTGTCGAACCTCGCCCAACGAGCAGCCCTGGCCGCAGTGTCGGGACCGTTGGATGCCGTGATGGAGATGCGCGAAGCTTTCGATCGGCGGCGTCGCACCATGGTGACGATGTTGAATGACATCGAGGGCGTGGTGTGCAGCGAGCCCGAAGGGGCGTTCTACGCGTTTCCGTCGGTGGCCGGTCTGCTGGGCCGGGAGTGGGCGGGACGGCACGTCGCCAGCTCGCTCGACCTTGCGGCGGTCCTGCTCGACGAGATCCAGGTGGCGGTGGTGCCCGGCGATCCGTTCGGTGCACCGGGTTTCGTGCGATTCTCGTTCGCCCTCTCCGACGACGACCTCGCCGAGGGCCTGGGCCGCTTCCAGGCGTTCGTCGCCGCCGGCTGAGGTCAATCGACCAAGCGGCGGACCTGCTCGAGAATGGTCGGGTACGCGGCTGCTCCCGGGTCGATGACGTCCATGTGACCGGCGTCGGGAATGGCGAACAGCTCGGCGCCAGGGTGGGCTGCGGCGTAGGCCTCCGACACTCCGATGGGCACGGTGTCGTCGAGTACGTCGTGGACGAGGGCAGCGGGGATGTCGCCCAGGCTCAGCTGCTGCGGGGAGGTCGATTCGTAGCGCACGTGAGGTGGGGGACTGCGGAGGAACGCTTCGGTCGCCCCGTTGTCGTATCCGGCCGCAGTGGTGAGATCGGCGACCGGCGCCAGTGCCACCACCCCGACCGGGTCGACCTCGGGAGAGGCGCCGGGGGTGCCGGCGGCGAGGCTGCGTCGGCCGGCCGCCCACAAGGCCAGCTGGCCACCGGCGGAGTGGCCGATGAGTACCAGACGTTCCCGGTCGATCGCGTCCGGGACGTTGTCGACGGCGCGTGCCACGTCGTGCAGCGTTGTCGGCCATCCACCGCCGCAGCCGACACGTGAGTACTCGACGTTCCAGGTGGCCACGCCGTCGGCGATGAGTGCCACGGCCAGGCCATCCATCAGATCGCGGGTCCAGTGGTCTTTCCAGAACCCGCCATGGAGCAGGATCACCCCGGGGTGGGAGCCCGCCCCGGCCGGAAGCCGCAGATCACCCACCTGTTCTGCGTCTGGCCCGTACGCCACGAGATCGGGGTCTCCCCGGGTGCGGTAGTGGAGGTGTCGAATCGCATCGCGGTACCCATCGGTGCCGCGGCCGTAGATGGTGTAGACGCACGCCGGAGCCACCACCGAGCGGCGCCGCCACTCCTCCCTCGAGCGCACATTGGAGATGTGCACCTCCACTGCGGGCC
>JBFGCM010000011.1:0-59545 GCA_041581135.1 Acidimicrobiia bacterium | reverse complement strand
GGGGAGAGGCGACCCCTCTGGAGACCCGCGGCACGGTGCTCGGCGTGTTCGAGTCCATCGACATCACTACGGCCTCTGCACGGCTCTCGTCGGGCGACTCACTCATCCTCTACAGCGACGGCGTGGCCGCCCGCGGCGCAGCCCTCCCGGAGACGATGGTCGACTGCGTGGCCGCCATCGGGGACGAAGAGGCGCCTGCGTTGTTGGCGGCGGTCAAGGACGGGCTCACCGAGACTCATGCCCATGACGACATCACCCTCATGGTCCTACGGGTGACGTGACTCGCCGATGCGAGGTCGCCGCCAGCTAGTCACGGAGTGGAGAGCACTTCTTGCTCGGTCCCACACGCCGTCCGCCCATGGGACTTCTCGTGCGTGCGCATCTGGGTGATGGGCATGGCGATGCCATACGTCACGAACTCGCCACGCGGGACGACTCGGATGATGGAGGTGTTCTCGAGCACCTGACGATCGCGCTCCTTGCCGCGCGGCAGCCGCTCGAACAGCGCCGCATCGACTTCGCCGACCTCGAGGAGCGTCGCTTCACCCTGGAAGGTGATCGTGGCCGCCGGGACCTTGATGAAGGGCAGGAAGGGCACACGCTTCGGCAGCGTGACCGTCATCGACACGTTGGGGTTGGCGGCGATGTGGCGTACCTTCCAGGTCTTCTTGTCGGTGCTGATGAACAACGACCTGCCATCGACCACGTAGCAGACGCCCGCGGTCCGCGGCTGGCCGGCACCGTTCACGAAGGCCAGAACGCCGAAGAACGCCTGGTCCAGGGCCTCCCACACCTCTTCGGTGGTAGCCGACATGGGTCTCTCCTTCTCGTGCACACCACTGTCATCGTGCTCTGTGGGCCCGGCGGCGCCCAGGGGTCGAAAGCCCTCGACAGGCCGCTCGTTGTCACTCACCCCGACCGTGTGGAGTCGGTACCGGGGTCTCCGTGGCGAATGGAGGGCGGCTTCAACCGCCCGTGTCACGTTGAGGATCTGACGCCGTCCGCCGAGGATCAACCGTCGAGCAGCGCCTCGAAGACGGGTTCGTGGTGCGAGGCGAGCAGCAGATGGCCACCGTCGACAACGTGCAGGGCGGCGGTGGGGACACGACGGGCGATCACGCTCGCACGGGCGACAGGGACGTTGCGGTCGTCGCTTCCGTGCCAGACGTGAACCGGGGCCCGGATGGCATCTAGGTCTAGGTCCCAGGGGAGAGTGAAATGCTGAGAATGAAATGCCCAAACGGTCCGTCGTCTCGCATGGAAACCCCCTCTGTGAACGAGAGGCGGGCGTGGCGGCTCAGATACGCCCAATTGGCCATGCCATCTGGGCGGTGGGGTCGAGGAGTTGCACTGGAGGCTCGAATATGGCCTGCCCGCTTGAGCGTGCGGGCGTGGCGAATATTCAAAGTCCGGTACCACCCGTTTGACGACATCGGAGCCCGACTGGTCGGCGCCCGGTGGAACTCGCCCGGGTTGCCGTCGCGATAGCGCTTTCGGATCCGTTCGAAGTGCCCTGGGACGAGCGGCTGCTCTAGCCCTGGGATCACGGCCGGGAGCCGGCTGTCGACGCCGCGGTGTGACAGCTCAGATGTACTGAATGCGCGGTCGAGGCATGCCGGACCTCCACCGCACGGCACCAGCGACGGCCACTGTGACCTTCGACCCTGGTATTCCGCTCGCAGGCCGGCCAGCGTGAGGAAGTAGCAATCGCCACTGACGTCACCACCGACTGCCGACAGGAGATTCGGCCACATCAAGGAGGTGCTACGCCGGCGACTACGGAGCAACCGCTCTCCCTGACCTGCGTGCGATCAGATCGGAGCCCACCAGGAGCCCACCATGAGACCTGAGCACGGCCCAACACGACCATCACACCAGCTTCAGATCGACCACGTGACGAAGCGCTACGGAGCTGCCACGGTGGTCGATGACCTGTCGTTCACCGTCGAGCCCGGCCGAGTGACCGGTTTCCTTGGCCCGAACGGTGCCGGCAAGTCGACGACGATGAAGATCCTCCTAGACCTGGCATCGGCAGACGGTGGCGCGGCCACGATCGGAGGGCGCCGGTATCGGGAGCTGGTCGACCCGGTGCGAACCGTTGGAGTGCTCGTCGAAGCGAACGCGTTTCATCCCGGGCGCAGCGGAAGGAATCACCTTCGTGTTGTCGCCGATGCGGCAGGTGTCCCGTCCGGCCGGGTAGAGGATTTGCTGGGCTTGGTCGGCCTTGCGGACGCAGCCGACCGGCGTGTCGGGGCGTACTCGCTCGGGATGAGGCAGCGTCTAGGACTCGCCGCGGCTCTGCTGGGCGATCCACCCGTGCTCGTGCTCGATGAGCCGGGCAACGGATTGGACCCACAGGGGATCCGCGAGTTGAGAGAGCTGCTGCGGTCGCGAACGGCCAACGGTGACACCGTGTTCGTCTCGAGCCACCTCCTGGCCGAAGTAGAGCATCTCGCCGACGACGTCATCGTGATCAACCGCGGCAAGCTCGTCGCAAGCGGTCCCCTTAGCGACCTGCAGGAGACGGCGTCGCTGGTGAGGACCGGCTCACCCGACACGCTCCGGACTGTCCTCGAGTCCGCCGGTGGCGTCGTGGAGATCCACGGCCTCAACGCGCTGGTCGTCCGCGGCCTACCGATCGATGAAGTCGGCGAACACGCGCACCACGCCGGTGTGGTGCTGCATGAGCTGTCGCCACATGCGGGGTCCCTCGAGGAGCTGTTCTTGGACTGGACCAGTGGTGATTCCCGCCACGACGCCGGCACCCCGGAACGTGAGGTCGTCACACTATGAGATGGTCACGACTCGTTCGAGCAGAACTTCGCAAACTCACCAGCACGAAGATGCCATGGGGCTTCCTCGCCGTCCTCGTGACGCTAAGCGCCATCAACGCCATTGCGGTGGCCTTCGGGACCGACATGGATGGCAGCAAGGCGTTCATCGCCACCGCCGAGGACCAGCAGTCGCTCGTTGGCTTTGCAGGGAACGCCATGATGATCGCCGGGCTCTTCGGTGCCATCGCAGTCGCTCGTGAATACGGGCACGGCACGGTGGTCCCCACGTTCCTAGCCGAGCCTCGCCGGTACCGGGCGGTCTCGGCTCAGTTCACGGCCGTGTTGGTCGGCGGCGGGGTGCTCGGCTTCGCAGGCGCCGCATTGACCGTCGCGGCAGTGGCGCTGTCACTGCCCGCCACCGAGTTCGGCTTCCTGATGACAGCCGGGGGAGTGGCGCAAGTGCTTGCGGCCGCAGCGTTCGCCGGGGCTACCGGGGCGCTACTCGGAGCGGGCATCGGTGCGGTCGTGCGCAACACCGGTGGCGCGGTCGCGGGAGCCGTCGTGGTGCTCGTCATCGCGCCGCCGCTCGTCGTTCAACTCGCATCAGAGGCCGCGTCGTGGATTCCCAACACACTGAACACCGTGGTGTCGGGCATCACCACCGAGGTGAGCGTTGTCGCCGCGATAGTCGCACTCGCCGCTTGGGCAATCGTGCCGGCAGCGATCGGGCTGGTCGCCGTTCAGAGACGCGATGTTGTCTGACCGGTGTCGGCGACGCGCCCCGATGGCCAGCGGGCCTGGCCTACTCGCGCAGCTTCCAGAAGTCTGACATCAGCCCGACATTGTCGAGCAAAGGGATACTTGCCGTTACGGAGATGGACGGACGATCGGGAGGGGAGCGGCGAATTGCTGGCTATTCGAGCCCAAACGGTCGGGCCACGAGGTCGATCACCGTGTCCGGAGCCTCGACGTCGACAAGGTCATCCGCCAGCAGCGCTCCGCCGGTGATGTTGTGGGTGTAGTTGACGAGGTAGGTGCCCGCTCCGGCGATCTCGACGTTGGCGACGCCGCTGTCATCCGGTGAACCCGACCGAATATCTCGGTCACCCTCGGCGCGGGCCAGCTCGACAGTCCCGCCGGCTACGGGAGCGCCAGGTGCAATTCCGTCGACGCTTCCGCCGGAGTCGTCCAGCGTGACTCGTACGGTCACGGCGAATCCGCTCATTGGCCAAGCCTACGCCCGGAGGAGCGGAGCGAGACACGGGATCCATATGTCCCATAATCCACGTTATGTAAAGTTTGTGCACAGTTGCGGGGACGTGATCGTTGTCGGCGGGCTCCTCCGGCCCATCAGGACGAACGACTCTGGCGAGTGGCCTCCCAGCTAGCAAGCTGAAGGCAGACCGGAGGAGGTGTGTATGCAGACTGAGGCCCCGGCGCCTCCCGTCACCTTGGCTGAACCCACGACACGCTCCCGCGTGCCGTGGGTGTTCGCGCTCGTCGTGGTGCTCGTCGTCGCAGCCGGCGGTGTGTGGTGGGCCCTGTCGGCCGATGACGGCAGTCCCACCGTGACCTTTGACGGCGAACTCGCAACATACGATGGCCCGGCGATCCTCGACGCAGGTGAGATCACATGGACGATCGACGCCAGCGCCTATGAGCCCGGCGCGGCGCTGATCGTGGCCGAGTTACGCGACGAGAGCTTGACGCTCGCGGATCTCGAGCAGTGGGCCACCGAGAACGAAGCGTCGGTGGGTCCTCCATTCATCGGCAGCTTGTGGATGACGCTGGCCACCTATGGGGATCGAATCGTCGATGAAGTGCACAGATTGGAGCCTGGCATCTACTCGGTCTGGGTGAACACAGCCCCCAACGACACCGACCGGGCGTACCCGGTGGCGATCATCGAGGTCGAGTAGCCGGACGTTCGCAGGTAGAGCCCGATCGATCCGGCACATGGCCAGCGCCCGTCCGTTCCAGCGACTAGATGCCGAGATCGAAGTCCTAGTGTTGCGCCGATCGCACCGCATGACGGGGCGCTCGAGCGCTTCCAGGGCGCCGTACTGTGCCGCCGACCACCACTTCAGGACATCCCATGACGGCTCTCACGTTCTTTTCCGCCAAGTCCTTCGAACGGGAAGCGTTCGAAGCGGCCAACGCTGATGTAGGCCTCGACATCCGCTACCTGGAGCCGCGTCTCGGCCCGGAAACGGTCGACCTGGCGGCCGGTGCTCCGGCGGTCTGTGTCTTCGTCAACGACGAGGTTTCCGCCCCGGTCATCGAGGCGCTGGCAGCAGGCGGCACCCGGTGCATCGCCTTGCGGTGCGCCGGGTTCAACAACGTCGACCTCGAGGCCGCCGCCAAGCACGGCATCACCGTCGTCCGGGTGCCCGGGTACTCGCCGAACGCCGTCGCCGAACACACCATCGCACTGATCCTCGCCCTCAACCGCCGCATTCACCGCGCCTACAACCGAGTACGCGACGGCAACTTCTCGCTCGAAGGTCTCGTGGGATTCGACCTCGCCGGGCGCACTGCAGGCGTTATCGGTACCGGCCGGGTCGGCCTCATCGTGGCGCGGCTGTTGTGGCACCTGAGGTGCCGCGTGTTGGCATCGGATCCCCACCGGAACGACCATCTCCTGAAGCTCGGCGTCGAATACGTCGATGTCGAGACGCTCATTCGCGAGAGCGAGATCATCAGCCTCAACTGCCCACTCACCGAAGACACGTACCACCTCATCGACGCTGCCAGCATCGCCACGATGCGGGAGGGCGCGATGCTCGTCAATACCGGCCGGGGGCCGCTCATCGACACCGAAGCTGTGATCGAAGGGCTCAAGTCCGGCCGCATCGGGTCGCTAGCGCTCGATGTCTACGAGGAGGAAGCCGACCTGTTCTTCGTGGATCGGAGCCAGGAGATCATCGACGACGACGTGTTCGCACGACTCCTGACCTTCCCGAATGTCCTGATCACGGCTCACCAGGCGTTTCTCACCCGAGAGGCGCTGACGGCGATCGCCGAGACCACCCTCGCCAACGTGGCAGCCGTGATGTCCGGTGCAGAATCCGGGAATGAGGTCCGCACCTCGTGAGATGCCTGGACATTCCCGACGCCAGGGCTACCACCGCAGCAGCTGATCATCTGCATTCGACCCTGCCGTCGATCTCGGTGGTCGTAGGATCCGTCCATGAGTCTGAGATGGGAGCAAGCCGTCATCGATGCACTCGATCCCGCAACGCTGGGACGGTGGTGGGCCGAAGCCCTGGGGTGGGTGATCGTGAGCGACGACCCTGACGAGTTCGAGATTCGTGCGGCGGCCGATCGGTTGCCGGGAATGATCTTCGAACCAGTCAGCGGGACCAAGCAGCAGAAGAATCGCGTCCACTTGGATTTTCGACCAGAGGACCAGGAGAGAGAGGTCCGGCGGCTCGTCGAGCTCGGAGCCTCGCGTGTCGACATCGGACAGGGCGATGTCTCGTGGGTCGTGTTGGCGGATCCTGAAGGCAACGAATTCTGCGTTCTCGCGGGACGCGAGCGGTCCACGTAACGGCCGCCCGCAGGCGAACCTCGGCACTAATTCTCGCTCCTTGCTGCCTGCAGAGTTTGCAGGGTCTCGGGTCGATCGTTGCACCCGGGTGGAAAGTGCTGTGATACTCCCCGGATGCGTGGGGCGTCCTATTCGTCGTTCGGCGGGCCGATCACCGTCGGAGACCTCCCCGAACCCTCCTTCGCCGACGCGGACGCCTTGATCGAGGTCCGGGCGACCGGAATCTGCCGAAGCGATTGGCACGGCTGGCAGGGCCATGATCCCGACATCACCTCACTCCCCCACGTCCCTGGGCACGAGTTCGCCGGTGTCGTCGCCATGGTGGGCCGAGATGTCATGCGTTGGTCGCCAGGCGACCGGGTGGCTGTCCCCTTTGTCTCCGGCTGCGGCCGGTGCCGGTACTGTGTCGCCGGCCAGTCTCAAGTCTGCCCGGATCAGACCCAGGCCGGCTTCACGCACTGGGGGTCGTTCGCAGAACGAGTCGTGATCCGCAACGCCGACTTCAATCTCGTCCGGCTGCCGAACTCGATCGAATTCGACTCCGCCGCATCGCTGGGGTGTCGTTTCTCGACTGCGTACCGAGCAGTAGTCCACCAGGGCCAAGTGGCGGAGGGTCAATGGGTAGCGGTATACGGGAGTGGCGGCGTCGGGCTATCCGCCGTCATGATCGCCGCCGCACTCGGCGCCAAGCCGGTGGCCGTCGACCCGAGACCCGAAGCGCGCCAACTGGCCATCGAGTCCGGGGCTGCGCTCGCCTACCACCCGGACGAAGCACGGGAGCTCCTCCCCCACCTCGACGGGGAGGGCCCCCACGTGACCCTGGATGCCGTCGGGGCGCCAGTCGTCGTCGCCGATGCCGTGGCGAGCCTGCGGAGACTGGGTCGCCACGTGCAGGTCGGCCTGCTGCCCGGCACTGCGGACTTTCGCGAGGTGGAGGCCGCGAAGGTGATCGGGCATGAGCTCTCCATCGTCGGCTCCCATGGCATCGCCCCATCCGGCCTCGCGGCCGTGCTCGAGCTGACCGCACAGGGCAAGCTACGACCTGATCGACTCATCGGGCGCCAGGTCGACCTCGGCGCGGGCGTCGAGATGCTCACGCGCCTCGACGAGGACCCGCCACTCGGGATCACGGTCATCACTGAGTTCTGATCAACGGGTCGAGCACCGCCGCCACCGTGGTCGTGCGGCTACCGGTCTCGACACCGCCGCGTTCGATGACCCCGACCGGTGAGACAGAACTGCACGTCCTGGTCGAATCCGAGACAACCGTGCCCCCGACCAACGTCGACCGGCTCCTCCGGGCTCACGGTCACCGACCGGCGCCGTTCAGCAAGTACTGCACACACCACTGTCCGTCATGGACCCACGCCCGGCGCTGGGCAGTGTGAGCCCAGGCCGTCGAGTGACCGAGCTCAACAGCGAGTCTCGGTACGTCTCACGCCGCCGATGGAGCCGTTGACAGGCGACGGTCGCCAGGCGCGCACAGCGCTGTCGGTCGGTACACGCTCTTGCGCAGGCGGCGAACTCTGTCGCGCCCGGCAACGTCCGGCTCAGACCGAGGCCGGCACCTTTTGCGTTTCAGCAAGGTCCTTGACAGTGAGGAGCGCAGCTCGCATGACGTACTTGACGACCCTCCGGACGAGCCACCAGTAACGAAGGAACTTACGCCGAGCCTCGTCATCGGTCGCCACGGTCCTCGCCTCGTAACTCAGCACTGTCCGATCCGAGCCATAAGGGCGGACCGAAAAGGCGACCGCGATCCTGGCATGGTCCGGTTCGTCGAAGTTCGTGAACTCCTCGGCAGTCACCGTCTTCCAGTCGATGTCGGGCTGCCAGACCTTCCCAACCGCACCGAAGACCAACTCGCGACCCGGAACCTCCCCGACAGCCAGCCATCCCTCGAGGCCGCCGGGTTCGCCGTCGAACATGTCGCTGAGCCGCATGGCGTCGGCAGCGGGCGGTGGCGGTTCCCTGCGCATCCTGCGGGCAATCTTGTCGGGGAGACTCCGGAGAAACATGGCCGTATCCACCACGGGAGAGCGCACTCCTAGGAAGTCCATGTCGCGTGCAGCCTGATAGACCACGCCGGGTGGGGCGTCGACCACAACGTGTTCGGCGATCGTGGCATCGAACTCCGCCATGACCTCGTCGATCAACATCTCATCAGCACTGATCGCCATCACATCTCCTCCGTCGACAGGCCGGCCCGCGACGCGCCATCGCGTAGCGGTCCCTGCCACACGTGTAACGCAAAGATGAAGCCGACGACCAGAGTCGAGAGGCACCACTTGGTCTCACTACTCGGTCAGCGTGAACGGTTCAGCGGCTCAGACGTCGCCAGTCGTACTGGTCGAGCTCCGCTCGCAAATGGTCGAGGGTCCGCCCGGTCAGGGCGGCACTGACCACGAGCTCGGCTTGCGACGCCGGGTTCAGGCGATCGACCGGCTGGTCGCGGTCGAGGTTCGTCGGGAAGGGGTAACCGTGGCCAGCACTCGCCACCGCCCGGCGGACCACATCAGCGTCGCCGGCCGCAGCTCGCTCCAGCAGCGTCGGATAGATTGCCTCGACGATCGACCGACGATCGATCGCTTCGAGGTTGCGGCCGAAGGCGGAGGACACTTGGAGCAGATTCACCATCCGGTGCGCATCCGTCGTTCGGTTCTCCCCGGCACCGTGGAACAGGGCCGGGCTGAAGAACACCATGTCGCCCTTCGACAGTGGGAGCTGCGTGTGGTGCTGCGAGAAGTACTCGATGAAGTCGGGACGTTGCCAGGCGATGTAGCCCATGTCGTACCGTTGCGAGCCCGGCAATAGCATCGTCGGGCCCGTCTCCAGAGGTGCATCGTCGTGCGCAATGCCACCCTGCAGGGTCAACAGCGGTGACAGGCGGTGGATGTGATCGGGGTATCGCTCCGCGTCGCCCTCGTCGAGGAAGCCCAGGTGATAGTCGCGGTGCGGCGACTGCGCCGCCCCACCCGGATTGACGACGTTGACCTGAGCACTCATCCCGTACCCCGGTCCCAGGTAGGCGGTGAAGACGATGTCGATCGCCGGCGCGGAGAAATAGTCCACAAAGACCTCCGGAGCGGCGAGCGCCAGCTTCTCGAGCGAGTTCCACACCCGATCATTGACGCCACTCTCGGCAAAGTGGTCGCCGGCGGGTCCACCGGCGGCGCGCTGTTCGGCGATCAGGTCGTGGTAGACGGCCGAGGCACGATCGATCGCTTCCACGGCCACGGCCGACTCCACCATGATGGCGCCGGGCCCGTCGAGGAGGGCCCGAGCCAACTCGGTGTGCACGGCCTCGGCATCCTGCTCGGCGGCCGCCGCCAACGCCTCGCCTTCGTAGACGAGCACCCGATCTTCCACTCGGGCCGCGAGGTCGTAGTCGTGGAGGACCACCGGCGCCTCGCACAACGCTGCGAACTCGGGAAGCGAGCAGTCCTCGACTCGATAGAACGACATCCGCGAGATCATACGTAGTAGCGACAACACGAGGGCAGCGAGGTCGTAATCGCTGCGTACCTTCATCGTCCCGCAGCCTCTGGCAGAATCGCTCCATGGACGAAGCTGCCGCCAAGGCCACCCTCAAGCACTATCTCGACGTCGCCCGCGACTCCCTCGTGTGGAAACTGGAGGGACTGTCCGAATACGACGTTCGCCGCCCCCTGACTCCGACGGCGAGCAACCTCCTCGGCATCGTCAAGCACGTGGCGAGCGTCGAGAACGGCTATCTCGGTGATGTCTTCGGGCGCCCCTCGGGAGAGTCACTCCCCTGGTTCGAGGCGGGCGCCGAGGACAATGCCGACATGTGGGTCACCCCGGACGAGAGGCGGGAGGACATCCTCGGTCTCTATACACGGACCCGGGCCCACAGCGACGCCACCATCGAGGCGCTGTCGCTCGACAGCGTCGGCGAGGTGCCCTGGTGGCCGGAGGAGCATCGACGCGTGACGCTCCACCAGGTCCTCGTGCACATCACCACAGAGACCCATCGCCACGCAGGACACGCCGACATCATCCGGGAGCTCATCGACGGAGCAGTCGGGTTCCGCCCGGAGGCCATGAATCTCCCCGATGGCGACGCCGAGTGGTGGGCCGCCTATCACGCCAAGGTCGAAGCGGCGGCGGCGGCCGTTGCCACCGACGAGAACTGACGGCGAGGACGCAGGCGTCGGATCGGGTACTCCGAGGAGCGTGCGGCGCTCCTCGAGGAGTCACCGACCTATGTTCCGGCCTAGGTGGGGCCCAACAGATGGCTGGGGCTCGATCTATCGACAGATGACGACTTCGACGAGAATGCCGAACTCACCGAGAGTTCGTACCGCAACACCGCACCAGCCCGTCTCGTCGCCGACCTCGACGCCTGAGGACCACACGCGACCCCCCGGTACGGGCGAGCCGGGGATTGTGGAGAGCACGCCAATCGCCTCCCGGCCCGAATCAGCTCGCCGCGAGACGTTCCAGAAACGGATTCCAGAACTTGCGATCCGGGTCGTAGGTGGCGGCGAGGTCGAGGAAGTCGCTCAGGCGCGGAAACCGATTCGACAACGCAGTGAGGGTGAACAGCTTGCCCCAATGCGCTCGCGGTTCGAACGGCGCAAGCGCGGCCTCGATCCCAGGGAGCAGGGCACCTACCTCGGTCTGATGCTTCTTCCACGTGAATCCGATGCAGACGCCGTCGCGCCGGTACGCAGGGCTCACCCACAACTCGTCCGCAGCCACCGTGCGGATTTCCGCCGCGTGCAGATGTGGCGAGATGCGTTCCCCCATCGAACGGATCGCCCGCAGCGCCTCCACGCCATGGCGCCGGTCCACGAAGTACTCAGACTGCAGCTCATCGCCGCCCGCCGACGGTACGCCGTCGAGCCGGAAATGGGGAAGGCGCTCCAACCAGGGCCCGACAATGCCGCCGATCGTCGTCAGGCTGTTGTCGGACGGCAGATCGCTGCCCTCGATCCACTGGCCGCCGTGCAGTGACCCGGGTGCCGATTCGGTGTCGTCTGCGCGTTCGACACGGTGCTTCTGCCACAGCAACTCGATGGTCGGTCCGCCGACGTCGCCGAGCAACGACACGCTGTAGGCGGAGCCCATCACCTCGTCGAACGCCTCCAGGACACCGTCCCAGTCTGCGTCCCGGTAGACGTGCTGACGAACCACGAACGAGGGCTGGATGTCGAGCTCGACGCGTACCACCACCCCGAACGCTCCCAAGCCGACTGCCAGCGCAGGATGGTCCGGACTCGAGCGGTCGATACGCGTCAATGAGCCGTCCGCCTGCACGAGCTCCAGGGCCGTCACCGACGTCGACAAGATCCCGTTGGAGTCACCTGAGCCGTGGGTCCCGGTGGCCACGGCGCCGCCCACGGAGATGTGGGGCAGGCTTCCCATGTTCTCGAGGGCGTAGCCCCGCGATTCGAGCTCTCGAGCCAACACGCCGTACGACGTACCGGCGGTTACCGACGCCGTCGCCGCGTCGGCGTTCACCACGATGTCGGGGGCCATGGCCTCCAGCGAGATCTGGACGCCATCGGGTGAATCGGCGATGTCGGTGAACGAATGTCGCGTGCCGAGTGCCTTCACTCTGGGGTGTGCGGCAACCAGCTCCTGCACCTCCTCGACCGACCCTGGTGTCAGCACGGCGCGCGACGAATACTCGACATTGTTCGCCCAGTTACTTGAAGGTGCAGTGATGGCGCTCCCCTCTCGGGTGCAGATCCTCACACACAAGCGCCGACCAAGCGAGCCCGCCGACCCTCGCCTTCGGCGCACCGTGCCGGTCGAAGCCGGTACAACGGCGTGTCGCTCTTGGGCTCAGTGGAAGATCATTTACCAAACGCTAGCGTATGGTTATAATGCCGGCCATGACGACCACGCGCGGAAGACCTCGTGATCCCTCTCGGGACCGCGCCATCCTGGCCGCTGCTCGCAGACTGATCGCTTCGGATGGCTACACCGGCGCGACGATGGAAGGCGTCGCCAAGCTCGCTCGGGTGGGCAAGGACACCCTGTACCGCCGCTGGTCGTCCAAGGAGCAATTGGCGCTCGATCTGGTGGACACGCTCGCCAGGGAGGCGGTTCGGCCGGCCCCCATCGATCCGGATCCGCGTCTCAACCTCCTGATGTTCGTGAAGGACATCGTCCGGCTCTACCGCACCACCGATTTCGGTCCTCTGGTCGCCGGATTGGTCGGAGAGGCCGCGCGCAACGAGGAGGTGGCTCGTCATTTCGCCGAGTTCTGGCGCCGCCGGCGGGCCGTCGCGGCCTCCCTCGTGCGGGACGTCCTCGGGGCCGGAGCCACCGACGAAGCCGTGGAAGCGAGCCTCGACGGCCTCCTCGGGCCGATCTACTACCGACTACTACTGACCCACGCAGATCTCCCGGACGAATACCTGTGGGAACTCGTCGTCGCCATCCCAGGGAACGACGAGAACGCCTGGGAGGAATCAACTACGCACCACGACAGCGGTGACTTGCTCGCCGCCGTCTCACACTGAAAGAGAAACGACATGTCCACACGTGAACACTTGCTCACGATCGTCGAGCCCACGACTGGTGGTGATGGCACCCTCGGAATTGCACGGGAGACCGTTGCTCGTGGGGGCCGCGCAACGGTGGTGATGGTCATCACCGATCGGGTTCAGCGAGACATCCGGGAGTTCGCCGACTCAGAGGATATCGGTCGGTACGAAGCCGAGTCGCTGGCCTTGGATCAGCTGCGGACCCACTGCAGCGAGCGGATTGGTGGTCCGGCGCACGTCGAGATACGTTTTGGTCCCATCGGCAGCGACGTGGTGAACCACGTCACCGCCGATACCACCGCGATCGCGGTCCCGGCCAGCCTGGTCGACAATCGGCTGGCGGAGCGTCTGGCTGAGTACAGCGGCCGGCCGGTGATCGTCACCCCCAGCCAGCTGGCGGTGGCGTAGCCCGCAACGCAGCTGCGCCCGTGGGCGGGGATTCCAATAGATCCGGAGGCGTGCCTGTGCGGCTTCGCCTCTGAGGTGGAATGGCAGGTTGGCGTGTGCCTGCGCACTGCTCGGGTCGCTGCGGCGCACGGCGCGCTCCCCCGCAGGGCGCGCAGCCGGCTGTGGTGCGGAGAGCGCACGGCCGCCACTTGGTCAGTCGCGGCCGAGCTCCGCATGGGCTGCTGCGAGCCTCGCGACCGGGACTCGGTATGGGGAACAGCTGACGTAGTCGAGGCCGACGGTCCGGAAGAACTCGATCGATGCAGGATCGCCGCCGTGCTCTCCGCACACACCGACCTTGAGATCCGACCGGACCGATCGGCCGCGCTCGATTCCGATGCGCACGAGCTGGCCGACCCCGCCCTGATCCAAGCTCTGAAACGGGTCGGTCGCAATGAGGCCACGGCGGACGTAGCCGGGAAGGAACCGGCTGGCATCGTCGCGCGACAACCCGGCCGTCGACTGGGTGAGATCGTTGGTCCCGAAGCTGAAGAACTCCGCCCTTTCCGCGATCTCATTGGCCGTCAACGCCGCTCGCGGGAGCTCGATCATCGTGCCCACGGAGTACGGCACCTGGAGACCGTGGGCGCTGAGCACTTCATCGGCGACTCGCCGAACGATCGCCTCCTGATGCTCGTATTCGGTGGCGAAGGCCACCAGGGGGATCATGACCTCCGGGCGGACCTCGATGCCGCGCTCGGAGCACTGCACCGCCGCTGTGAAGATCGCCCGCACCTGCATCTCGGTGACCTCTGGGTACGCGATGCCGAGCCGGCATCCCCGGTGGCCGAGCATGGGATTCGCTTCGGCGAGCCGCTCGATCTGAGCCAGGATCCGTTCCCGCTCATTGATCTCGTGCAACAGCCGGTTGATCTTCTTGAGGCTCTTGGCATGGGCGACCTTCAGCTTCAGGTCGGTGATGCGAAGCACGGTTTCCTCGTGGCCCGGTAGGAACTCATGGAGCGGAGGATCCAACAGGCGGATCGTCACCGGGAGGCCATCCATGGCTTCGAACAGGCCGACGAAGTCGGCGGTTTGGAGCGGGGCGATCTTGGCCAAGGCGTCCGCCCGTGCCACGGCGTTGGGAGCCATGATCATCTCCCGAACCGCCTCCGTTCGCTCCTCACCGAAGAACATGTGCTCCGTCCGGCACAGGCCGATACCCTCCGCTCCGAGGCGCCGGGCGGCGGCGGCGTCGGTGGGAGTGTCGGCGTTGGCCCTCACCCGGAGAGTCCGCAGCTCATCGGCCCAACTCATCAGCTGTTCGTAGTAATCGTCCAACTCGGGTTCGACCGTGTCGACGCGGCCGGCAAGCACCTGACCCGTGTTGCCATCGACGGTGACCCACTCCCCCTTCGACACGACTCGGTCATCGACCTTGAACATCTGCTCGCCGTAGTCCACCCACATGGACTCGCAGCCGACCACACAGCATTTCCCCATGCCGCGCGCCACCACTGCGGCGTGCGACGTGACGCCGCCGCGGCTCGTGACGATGGCGGCCGCGGCGACCATGCCGGCGAAATCATCCGGGCTGGTTTCATGCCTGACGAGGACAACCGGTGTGCCCTCCGCAGCGAGCTCGATGGCCTCATCGGCATCGAACACCACCACCCCCGCAGCACCGCCAGGAGAGGCAGGCAACCCCACGGTGATCACCTCGTCGTCTTCACCGGCGACCACCACCGGATGCAGCAGCTCCTCCAACCGGTCTGGTGTGACGCGCTGCACGGCCTCGTCGCTCGTGATCAAACCTTCGGACATCATGTCGACGGCGATGCGAATGGCAGCCCGCCCGCTGCGCTTTCCCGTGCGGGTTTGCAGCATCCAGAGCTTCCCCCGTTCGACGGTGAACTCCATGTCTTGCATGTCGCGATAGTGATCCTCGAGCCGACCGGCGATGTCCATGAACTGGGCGTACACGTCGGGCATTGCCTCGGCGAGTGATGCGATGTCTTGCGGAGTCCTGATGCCGGCCACCACATCCTCTCCCTGTGCATCCTCCAGGAACTCGCCGTACAGCGTCGGCTCGCCGGTCGTGGGGTTCCTCGTGAACGCAACGCCCGTGCCCGACCGGGCGCCGGCATTGCCGAACACCATGGCCTGGACGTTGACGGCCGTGTAGATGTCATCCGGGATCCCGTTGATCCTCCGATAATCGATGGCGCGCCGGTTCTCCCACGAGGCGAAGACGGCAGCAATGGCGAGAGACAACTGTTCCATGGGATCCTGCGGCACGGGCCTCCCGCCGTGGCCCTGGACGATGTCGAGGAGGCGCTTCACCAGGACCTTCGACTGTGTCGGCGGGATCTTGCTTCCCAAGCCACCGGCCGCCATTTGGGCGCGCTCCACGACGTCGCTCATCAGCTCCGATGGCACGCCGTACACGATGTCACCGAACATCTGCACGAATCGCCGGTAGGCGTCCCAGGCGAACTGCTCATCGCCGGTCAGCGAAGCCAGCCCGTCCACCGTCGCTTCGTTGAGGCCGAGGTTCAAGATCGTGTCCATCATCCCCGGCATGGATACCGCCGCTCCGGAGCGCACCGAGAACAGCAGCGGGTTGGTCGGGTCACCGAACCGTTTGCCGGTCGCCTTCTCCACATCGCCGATTGCGTTGCCCACCTCATCCCACAACGACGCAGGCGCCAGATGGTCCGTTTCGTAGTACGCCCGGCAGGCGTCGGTGGTGATCACGAATCCCGGCGGCACCGGGAAGCCGGCCTTCGTCATGCTCACGAGCCCCAGGCCCTTGCCTCCGAGGCGTTCCCGCTCCGCCTCTGCGCCTTCGTCGAACGAGACAATCCACTGCTGTGTCACCGAGACACCCCCTGGGTGGTCGAGGTGCCGATTATGGCCGACCGACGGCCTCTCCGTGGCGGTCGAGTCGCGTGCCGAGGCTTCGCAGCCTGAGTCCCGCCCGCAAGAGCGTCAACCTCCTGTCGTGCAGAAGATGGGCATTCCTCCCCTCTCCGGGGGAATCGATGGTGCCATACGCTGCCATCGTCACCACAAAGGAGGTCACCGTGCGGGGCTCGACTCGCACGCATGAGCTTGCAGCATTCATGCTGTTCACGTTCGCTCTCAGCTGGGCGTTCTGGGTACCTTCGGCGCTGCTGTTTTCCGTGAACCCCGGGGAACCAGTGGTCACCGCACCGCTGATGGTCGGTCTACAAACGATGGGGGCGGTCGCGCCGACACTGGTGGCACTGGTGCTGACACAGCGGATGGGAGGCCGGTCCGCCGTCACCGCCCTCCTCCGCCGGTTCCGACCTGACCGGAAGCTGATGAGGTGGTACGCAGCTGCCGCTCTGGCGGTCCCATCGCTCACCCTCGTGGCCATGACCGTTCAAGCCATCGTGTCCTCGCAACCGCTTGTCGACCCCGACGCCGGGCTCGCCGAGATGGCAGGCGACATGGGCTGGATCGCTGCCGTGGCGCTGCTTCCACTGGTCCTCGCCTCGCAGCTCTTCTCGAGCCCGCTACTGGAGGAAGCCGGCTGGCGCGGGTACGCCCTGCCCCGTCTGCAAGGTCGCGTCGGGGCACTGATCGCCGGCACCGTCCTCGGCCTGGTGTGGGGCGTCTGGCACCTCCCGCTCGTCATCGCCTACGGAGACCCATTCCTCCCCTACCTGGCCGGGATCATCGCCCATTCCATTCTCATGACCTGGATGTTCAACAACAGTGGCGGCAACCTCTCGGTGATGCTCGTCGCCCACGCATCCTTGAATCTCTCCCTCAACGTTCTCCTGCCGTTACGGGCCGGTTGGATCCCGGCGCTCGTGGCATGGGCGGCGGTGGCCGTCGTGGTGATTCGGTACGGCGCGACCAACCTGGCAGACACGGTTCGGTACACAGGACACCACGAAGGTCCGCAGTCTGTACCGGCTGCCGGCGTCGCCTCCTAGCGGTCCCCGTGCATGGGCAGGCCGGATACGTCGTTTAGTGTCACCGCACAAGCGCGGTTCTGGAAACGCCGGCCGTCCCACGCAGGAAAGGAGGATGCGCATGAGGATCGAGTTGACCAGCGTGTTTGTCGACGATCAGGCCACGGCACTCGCCTTCTACACCGACGTGCTCGGCTTCCGCAAACACCGTGACATTCCCCTCGGAGAACACTCCTGGCTCACGGTGGTCTCGCCTTCGGCACCTGATGGTCCCGAGCTGCTCCTCGAACCGGCCGGCCACCCCGCCGTGAAGCCCTATCGGGACGCGCTCATGGCCGACGGAATCCCCTTGGCACAGTTCGCCGTCGACGATGTCGAGAAGGAATACGCGCGGCTGACGGCTGCGGGCGTCGAATTCACCCAACCACCCATTGACCTCGGTGAGGCCACCGTGGCCGTGTTCAAGGACACCTGCGGCAACCTCATACAGATCGTCGCCACCAACTAGACGGCGCCGCCGCGAGCCGGCGCCGGCTTGCATCGGCTCCGTGCTGTGGGATGAACGCCCCGCACGTCGCTCGGATCGGTGCCGCTGCAGACGTTTATTCTCCGCCCCAGGACTGTCCACTGTTCCCGCCGGCTGTCGGTGTGAAGCAGCGGGCGGCTGTTCCGTTCAGTGGACCGGCCGCGGCACGTGAGGGAAGGCATGGAGAGGCTCAAGAACATCCTGGTGGCGTCAGCGCCCGGCCGGCTCGACGCCGTGTCGCTGCGGCGAGTGGGAAAGCTGGCTGCCGCCAACGACGCACGAGTGACAGTGCTCGACGTCGTCGAAGCCCTTCCGCGCTGGCGGCGGGTCGTGAACGTCGAAGGCAGAGATGTCGACGTGGAAGCGATGCTGCTGCACGGTCGTGAGGACCAGTTGCGGCACTTCATCGAGGTCGCCGGGTTGAACGACGCCGAGGTCGTGGTCAAGGCCGGCAAGCCTCTCATCGAGGTGATCCGCAGAGTGCTGGCGGACGGCTGCGACCTCGTGATCGTGGCCGACCCCGCTGCTTCGAAGGGGGAGATCACCGGCGTCGGCGTCGGCGTCCTTCAACTACTGCGCAAATGCCCGGTGCCCGTGTGGGTGATGCGGCCGACGCGGGCGCGCAAGCTGCGGATCCTCGCGTTGGTGGACCCGGACCCGGGCGACCCGGTCCGCGACGGCCTCAACGATCTCGTCCTGGAGCTGGCGACTTCCATGTCGCGGCGAGAGAACGGCGAGTTGCATGTGGCTCACGCTTGGTCGCTCCCCGGTGAGGGGACGCTCGGATCGAGCTCCTTTCTCGCCACGTCGCCGGCAGAACTCGAGATGATGGTGCAGGCGGTGGCCGTCGAGCACGAAACCCGGTTCAGAGCCGTGATGGATCGTCACGACGTGGCGGGAAGCGGTGGCCATGCCCATCTGGTGAAGGGCGAGCCCGGAGATGTACTCCCGGCTTTGGCGGCGCGGCTCAAGAGCAATCTGATCGTGTTGGGCACCGTGGCCCGCACCGGCCTCAGCGGCTTCTTCATGGGCAACACGGCCGAGACGATCCTCCGCACGGTCGACAGCTCGGTGTTGGCCCTCAAGCCGGAAGGGTTCGTCTCCCCGGTCCAACCGGACATACCATCGGAGGGGTCGAGCCGGTGACGTAGACGTTCCTTCGCTCACCGCCATCGGCCTACGCAGCCAGAGCGGAGCGACTGGCAACCGGAGGGCTCCAGCTCGTCGTCGGCCGAGTGGCCACAGGCCGACGGATGGTCGGGCCGGCACCTGGGAGACTGTCATAGGAGTCAGTGACCACGAGGAAACCACATGGTGACAACGCCGCTGATGGGTGACCCCCCGTGGTGGTCGATCGGCACCGATCAGATCCTGGATGACCTGGGGTCGACCCCCACCGGCCTCGCAAGCAGTGAAGCGTCGACCCGACTCGCCCAAGTAGGCCCCAACGAGCTCGCCAGCGAGCCGATGCGCCGCCCGTGGCTCATCTTCGCGACCCAGTTCGCCAACACCATGATCGTGGTGCTGCTCATCGCAGCTGCAGTCACGGTGGCCATCGGCGACATCAAGGACGCCATCGTGATCACGGCCATCGTGGTCCTCAATGCCGTCATCGGATTCGTGCAGGAGTACCGGGCCGAACAGGCGATGGCCGCGCTACGAACCATGGCGGCGCCGACCGCCCGGGTCATGCGGGACGGAAGAGAGATCACGATTCCCTCGGGACAACTCGTTCCCGGTGACCTGATCGTGCTCGAAGCCGGCGACGTCATTCCCGCCGACGCCCGCCTCATCGAGAGCCCCAACCTTCGCGTCAACGAAGCTTCGCTGACCGGCGAATCGGTCCCGGTGGACAAGACCTCAGGTGCCATTTCCCCCGATGAGGGCGAGATGGTCGCCGACCGGCGAAACATGGTGTTCAAGGGCACTGCAGTCGTGTACGGCCGAGGCCGCGCCGTGGTCGTCGCCACCGGAATGCGCACGGCATTGGGCCGCATCGCCGGGTTGCTCAAAGCCCACCAGCCGCCGCGAACCCCCCTTCAGAAGCGACTCGCCGTACTGGGTCGACGACTCGCCGCCGCAGCGCTGCTGGTCTGCTTCGTCGTGTTCACGGCCGGGGTGCTGCGAGGCGAGGACGTCACGCTCATGTTCCTCACGGCGGTGAGCCTCGCCGTAGCGGCAATCCCCGAGGCTCTGCCTGCGGTGGTGACGATCTCACTGGCTCTTGGTGCCCAGCGGATGGCGTACCAGCACGGCCTCGTCCGGAAACTGCCGGCGGTCGAGACCCTGGGGTCGGTCACCGTGATCTGCACCGACAAGACCGGCACCCTGACTCAGGGCCGCATGCTCGTCGAGCGAATCTGGACGCTCGAGGGTGAGGCCTCGATCACCGGCACGGGGTACGACCCGACCGGGGACCTGATCGCCGACGGCCAACCGGTCGCCATCGAAAAGGACGGTCCGCTGGGGCGGCTCGTCACAGCGGCGGTCCTCTGCAACGACGCAGCCCTGATTCCTCCGTCCGAGTCCGAACACGCATGGTCCGTGGCCGGTGATCCCACCGAAGGCGCCCTGCTGGCCATGGCGGTCAAGGCCGGCATCGGCCTCGACGACACGCACGACCGCTATCCACGCGTGGCCGAGGTCCCCTTCGATTCGGAGCGCAAACGGATGACGACCATCCATCGTTGTCGGGACGAAGCTGCGGGACTCATCGCCACCAAGGGCGCACTCGAAGTCGTGCTCGACGTCACCGCCTCCGCAGCCGGACCTGATGGCACTCGGGAACTCACCGATGACGTCACGACCGCGTTCGCCGAGCAGGCGTCGCACTACGCCGCCGACGGTTACCGGGTCCTGGCCATCGCCGGCCAGACCATCGCCGAAGGTGTACCAGACGACCGCGACGAAGGTGAAGCCGCCTTCATCCTCTACGGGCTGGTCGCCATGGCCGATCCGGCCCGGGCCGAATCTCACGCAGCAGTCGCTCACTGCAAGGCCGCCGGCATCACTCCCGTCATGATCACCGGCGATCATCCGGCCACCGGACGCGCCATCGCGCAGCGTCTCGGCATCCTCGACGACCAGCGGGTGATGACCGGCACCGAGCTCGCAACGGAGCATGCGGCGGGCCTCGCCGAATATGTCGATCAGGTCGCCGTCTACGCCCGGACCTCACCCGAACAGAAGCTCGACATCGTCCAAGCCTGGAAGGCGCGGGGTGACATCGTCGCCATGACCGGGGACGGCGTCAACGATGCCCCTGCGCTGCAAGCCGCCGACATCGGCGTTGCGATGGGAATGGCCGGCACCGAGGTGGCCAAGGAGGCCGCCGACATGGTGCTCACCGACGACAACTTCGCGACCATCGTCACCGCCGTGGGTGAAGGTCGCCGCATCTACGACAACATCCGCCGCTTCGTCCGTTACACCCTCACCTCGAACTCCGGCGAGATCTGGGTGATGTTC
Organism: Acidimicrobiia bacterium; assembly: GCA_041581135.1. Taxonomy (GTDB): domain Bacteria; phylum Actinomycetota; class Acidimicrobiia; order Spongiisociales; family UBA5794; genus JBFGCM01. The sequence continues at coordinate 38,372 of JBFGCM010000011.1, read as the reverse complement.
CTCGGGCCCTTCGTCGGATTGCCCCTCCCCCTGCTCCCCGTCCACATTCTGTGGATCAACCTCATCACCGACGGGCTTCCCGGCCTCGCCCTCGGCGTCGAGCCGGCCGAACGCAACGTGATGCGACGACCCCCGCGCCCTCCCTCCGAGAGCGTGTTCGCCCGCGGCCTGTGGCAGCACGTATTGCTCGTCGGACTGCTCATGGGGATCATCCCGCTCGCGCTCGGCATCTGGGGCCACGCCACCGGACGCCCCTGGCAGACGATGGTGTTCACGTCGCTTGCGCTGCTCCAGCTCGGCCATGCACTCGGGGTCCGGTCCGAACTCGACTCTCTCCGTGCCTTGGGTCTCGGATCCAACCGTCCCCTCCTCGCCGCCGTGATCGGGACGCTGGCCCTCCAGCTCCTCGTCGTGTACTGGGCCCCGCTTCAAAACCTCCTCACCGCGGAACCACTCAGCGCCCTCGAACTCCTGATCGTCCTCGTTGCGTCAACGGGCGTGTTGATCGCGGTCGAGGTCGAAAAGGCCGTCCGTAGACGCCACGCGGCCGAACCTCCGGCCACCGCGCCTTGACCCTCGCCCCATACCGCGACCATCGTGAGGGGTCCGCAGTTCGACCCGGACCACACTCGCCTCAAGGCTTGACACTCGCCTCGAGGCTTGAAGGGGCGCGGGCGGCCCATCAGACCAAGCGTTGTGGTGTTCCCGAGGTTGTCCGGGGTGACGGGGTGCCTCGGCCGGTACGCTGAGGGTGGAGGTCCGACATGGATACGCGGCACACCGACTTCGGGTTCGCAACCGATCGACACCGCATCGGTCGCCTGTTGGAGCCGTTCGCGGCGGCGTATGGGGTGTGCCGAGGCTCCGACGCCGCCGGCACGTCTTCCTCCCGCCTACCGGCAGTGACCTCCGTAGCGGTGGACCCCGCCGCGAGCGCTGCCACGCTGCAGCGTGATCACCTCCACCGATTGCGGCGAGCTCGCTTCCGCTGGCGTGTGGTGATCGGGCTCTCATCATGGCTGGTGGTCTTCAGCACCTCCTTCTCCAGCCTCGCGGAGTTCGTGGTCCTGGTGGTCCTCTTCTCGATCGGAACGCGATCTCTCATCGATGCGACGTGGATCTGGTCGCACGCCGCGTGGGGATCCTCTCAGGGCGCAGGCCCGGAGCCGTTGTCCTGGATGGATCGGGCCCTGGTCGCGCTGCTGCGATGGAGCTGTGCCCGCCGCTACGCCAGCCCGCAAGAACCGAAGATCGTCATGGTGGTCGAGGCGTCATAGGGGCGGTGGATGCCACCGGTGGTCCCTGACGTTCCAAGCACCCGGTGAGCGGGCGATCGATGAGGTGCCCCTCACGGCATGGCGGGAGTGAGCTCCAGCCAGGCGGCGAGTTCGGCGATCTCGGCATGGACAGCAGCCGTCATGGCCTTGGTGAACGGTACGTCTTGGTGAAGGGCGTGCACGCGGAGGGCGCCGGCCTTCCGGTCGGCCTTGGCGTCCAGCTTGCCGACGAGGCGATCGCCGTGCAGCACCGGGAGCGCGTAGTAGCCCCACCTCCGTTGCGCTTTCGGCTTGTACATCTCGAGCACGTACTCGAAGTCGAACAGCTCTTGGGCGCGTCCCCTGTCGTGGACGAGCCGGTCGAACGGCGACAGCAGCGCCGTCCGTCCCTCGAACGGCACCGAACGCAATCGGTCGATCGCTTGTGGATCCACCCGCCACTCCCCCTCGGTCCCTTCGACCGCCGCGGCTTCCCCGATGTCGCCCACGTCCCACGGTTCCCCCGGGACCTTGGTGGTCGTGGCACGAGCGATGCCGAGCGCCCGCAGTCGGCGCTCATTGCGCTCCCGAAACGCCTGGTCACCCGGAATCTGCGGCAGGTCGGCGGGGTAGACCCGATGCGCGACGTCCCAGAGCCGCTGTCGACCCTGGCGGCCGGAGATGGCGACCTCACCGCGCATCATCAGGAGTTGCAACATCTGAGTGACGTTGCGGTTGTTGGTCCACCCGGTCGATCCCCACGGTTGCTGAGCGGTATCGGGGATTTCGCGCGACAGCATGGGTCCTGAGGACTCGAGCCGGGAGAGGACGTCGCGACGAAACCGCTCGTTCGCCTCCAGCCACAGGCGTACTTTCGCCCGTGTGGGCGAGGCCGCCATCATCGGCTGGTACAGGGCGAGATCGCCCATCGGGCGAATCATGGCGTCGAGCTCCACGAGCGTGCGGTTCACCTCGAGTGCTGTTCGCAGCTGTTCCGGCCGGTACGACGTACCGAGCCGGCTCCAGGCGACGAGATCCGGGCTGGGCGCAATGGCCGCGGTCGGATCGATCTGGAGCAACGTCAGGTGGTGCACGATCCCCACGAGGTCACGTGGTCGGTCGGCGTCGAGGAGCTGAGCGCGCACCGCAAGCCGGCGAGCCTGCTCCCGAGTGAGGCGATGGACGCTCATCGCCAGCGAGCCTACCGACGGAGACGCGCCGGGCTCCGGACGACTCGATCCGTCTAGGGCCCACGCCAGGAGGACGAACCGCTTCGAGGGATTCGCCTTTCTAGAGTCCTCGACATGGACATCCTTCTCATCGCCGGCCTGTGGCTCCCCGAGTCCATATGGGGCGAAGTGAGCGAGGAGCTGGAGCGTCGCGGCCACCGGCCCGTGCCGGTCGCTTTGCCCGGCGTCGACGACGGATCCGCCTGGGCGACGCTGGACGATCAACTCGACGCCACCGTCGCCGCGATCGATGGGACGAACCGACCGATGGTCGTAGGGCACTCTGCCGCATGCACGCTGGCCTGGCTCGCCGCCGACCGGCGTCCGGATGCCATCGATCAAATCGTGCTGATCGGGGGCTTCCCGGCGTCAGCCGGCGAGACCTATGCCGACTTCTTCCCCGTCGTCGACGGGGTCGTGCCGTTCCCCGGCTGGGACCCATTCGAAGGGGCCGACGCAGCGGACCTGGACGCAGGCGAGCGGGAGCGGATCGGTGCGATGACGGTTCCGGTCTTCGAAGGCGTCGCCAAGGGCACGGTGAAGCTCGGCGACCAGCGACGCTTCGACGTACCGGTGCTCTTGGTGTGTCCCGAGTACAGCCCCGACGAGGCCCGAGGGTGGATCGACGGCGGCGACGTGCCTGAGCTGAGCCGGGTCGGTCAGCTGTCCTTGGTCGACATCAACAGCGGTCATTGGCCGATGGTCACCCGGCCCGCCGAGCTGGCCCAGATCCTCGACAAGGCGGCAACGGCCCACTGATTCGTCGAGAACCGCGCCGGCTCGCACCGCCCGGATCCGCTCGCAACCGGACCCGGTCCGGCTCGGTCAACCAACGTTCGACTGGCCCTAGTGTGACGTCCTCTGGAGGAATGCCGTGACGATGCGTTCATCGATCGAACCACTGCGCGTCAGGCGCTTTCGCGCCCTGTGGACCGCGGCGGTGTTCTCGAATGTCGGGACGTTTCTCCATGCCGTGGCGGCCTCGTGGGCCATGCTCGAACTGACCGGATCCCCCCTCTGGGTGGGGCTCATGGCAGGCTCGTCCACCCTTCCGCTGCTCTTCCTGGCGCTTCCCGCCGGCGCCATCGCCGATCTGATCGATCGGAGGCGCGTGCTGCTGGTGGCGCAATCGATCATGGGGTTGGCAGCCACCGCCATGGCTGTCGCTTGGTACGCGGATGCGATCAGCCCCGGACTCCTGTTGGGATTGGGCCTGATCCTCGGCGTTGGTCTGGCGCTCAATCAGCCCGCGTGGCAGGCGATGGTCCCCGATCTCGTCCCCCGTGGCATGGTCGCCGACGCGGTGGCACTCAACTCGGTGGCATTCAACGTTGCCAGGGCGGTCGGTCCGGCGCTGGGTGGCCTCATCGTCGCCACCAGTGGTGCGGGTCTCGCGTTCGCCATCAATGCCGTCTCGTTCGTCGGGGTGATCGCCGTCGTGGCCAGGTTCCGACCTGCCGACCCGGATGACCTCGACGACGACACGATCGGCAATGCCATCGCCGTCGGCCTCCGTTATGCCCGCCACACACCGCCATTCCGCCGCTTGCTGGCGGTCGCAGCCGGGTTCGCCGTGACAAGCGCGGTTGTGCAGTCGCTGTTGCCGAACGTCACCGCAGACACGTTGGGTGGAGAGGCGTCGCTCTTCGGCTACCTGTTGGGAGCGATGGGCGCCGGGGCGCTCGTCGGCGCCTTCACCCGCCGTGCCCTACTGGCGCGACTCGGCCGCCACATGGTCCCCAGCTCGATCGGCGTGTTCGGGCTCGCCGGTATCGGGGCCGGTCTGTCGCGGTCCATCCCGCTCACATTTGTTGCGCTGTTCCTTGCCGGGATCTGCTGGGTGTGGGCACTCGCCACACTCAATGCCACCGTGCAACTCATGACCCCTCAATGGGTGCGGGGACGAGCCATGAGTCTCTACACCTTGGCCTTCGTGGGATTCCTGCCCATCGGCTCGATCCTGGGCGGTGCTCTCGGCGACTTGATCGGGGCGGCGCAAGCTGTGGCTGCGCTGTCGGTGGGCACGGTTGCGCTCGGCGTGACCATCGCTGTCGTGGGCATCCCGCGGCTCGGCGACAGCGCCCCGGTAGCGCCGCCGCCGGAGTGGACCAGTCAGCCACATCGAGAGCGCTTTCGGGGCGGGCCGGTCATGGTCATCAACACCTGGCTGATCCGGCACGACGAGCTCGACGACTTCTTGGCGGTCATGGACGAGCTGCGCAGAATCCGACTCCGCACCGGGGCCTACCGGTGGCGGTTGTACCGGAATGCCGAGGACCCGCACCGAATGTCAGAGTTCATGCTGCTTGCTTCCTGGGAGGACCACATTCGCCAACACCAGCGGATGGATGCCGCCGCGGTGGAAGTGATCCAACGGGCATCTGGTTTCGATCGCACCGGCGGCCCCACCACCCGGCACCTCGTAGCCGTCGATCCGGACGAACGACCCGCCTGGGAGGAGCTGTTGGCGATCCATGACGACCTGCACGCCACCGATGGGTCGATCCCGCTGGAGACCGAGCTACGCAGCGACGTGCGCTGACCGCAGACAAGCCTTCGCACCGGCGCGACCACACAGCGCCACGATCCCGGAGCGGTTCGGGTCGTCGCCCGGCAGTTGGCTGACTGAATCATCGACGCCGGAGGCGCGTCGCTGCGCCGCCTTCGGTCGCTCTCCGGCGCCCCGCCCTCACGCCACGTCGGCGAAGAAATTCACCGTGCAGACGATGCAGGCGGGGTCGGGGCAGCGGTCGACGACCTCGTAGTCGATTCCGGCGGCATCGAGATGTCGCCGCGCCTCGGCGAAGTGGTGATCGTCCATGCCGACGATGTACCCGCTGATGGCGACACGAAACACGCGTCATGCGACGGCGACGATCACGCTTCTCGTGGCGGTATGTCGCTCATCCGAGGTATGGCTCCCACCTCGCGTTCGACCTTCTCGATGTGCTTCACGCACTCACTGATCAGATCCATCAACGCGTCACGATCGACATCAGACAGCCGCTTGAGGTGCACCGTCGACTTGCTCGCCTGGTGTGGCCCCAGCCGCTCCAGGATGTCGTCGAACCCACGCAGACCGGACATGACGTAGAGGGTCACGCGGTCCTTGCGGGGCGAGAACCCCACCGTGAAGAAGTCGCCTTCCTGGCCCGTCTTGTACCGGTAGTGGTACTCGCCGAAGCCGATCGTGTTTTTGCCCCACACCTTCGGCTCCTCGCCGGTCACAGCCGTCATCAGATCGAGCAGCTCGGTCGCATCCGCCCGGCGTCCCGAATGCGAAACACCCTCGATGATGCCCTGGACCGTTTCGTCAGCCATGGCCCGACAACCTAACGCCGCACCGAGCCGACCGGAGGCCAACCACTAGGCTCGCCGTCCGATGCGCTACTCCTCCATGGTCGACCGAGTCGACGGGCTCGGCGGTGCGCTGTGGGAGGCGCACCATCGGGCACTCGAGATGCGCGATGTCGGCGCAGACGTCATCCTGCTCACCCTGGGTGAGCCCGACCTCGCCACTCCGGTCTCCGTGGTCGACGCCGCCGTCTCGGCATTGCGTTCCGGACGAACGGGCTACGCCCCCGGCAGTGGCGTGCCGGCCGTACGGGACGCCATCGCCGCCCGCTACCGCACCACTACGGGGCGGTCGATCACGGCCGAACAGGTGCTGTTCCTCCCCGGGACCCAGACGGCACTGTTCACCTCGCTGTTGGCTCTTGCCGAACAAGGCGACGACGTGTTGGTACCCGAGCCTCACTACACCACGTACCCCAGCGTGATCGCCGCCTCCGGCGCCCGTTTGGTGTCGGTGCCGCTCGACGCGGCCGACCGCTTCCACCTGCGGATCGACGCACTCGAGGCAACCATCACGTCCGCCAGTCGAGTCCTGCTGCTCAACTCGCCGAACAATCCAACCGGAGCCACGCTTTCCGGCGCCGAACTCGACTCCATCGCTCACGTTGCGGTCGCCAACGACCTGTGGGTCATATCTGACGAGGTGTATGCCGACCTCGCATTCGCCGGCCGGGCTCCCTCGATGTTCGAACTCGACCACATGGCCGAACGCACGGTGGTGGTCTCGAGCCTGTCCAAGAGCCATGCCATGACGGGTTGGCGGTGCGGTTGGGCGGTCGGATCGGAGGACTGCATCCGTCGTATCACTCCGCTCGCCGAGGCCATGCTGTTCGGGTCGCAGCCCTTCCTGCAGGATGCCGCCGCGTTCGCCCTCTCCACCGAGGACGGCGAGGTGGCCGCAATGCGCGACAGCTATCGGGAACGGGTCGACCTCATCATCGACCACCTCTCCGACACCCCTGGGATCGCGTGCATTCGACCGGAAGCCGGCATGTTCATCATGGCCGACATCGGTGCCAGCGGACTCACCGGTACCGAATGGGCCGAACGCTTGCTACAGGAAATGGGCGTCGCCGTCATGCCCGGCTCGTCGTTTGGTCCTTCCGCCGCGAACTTCGTCCGCCTGAGTGTCCTTGCCGCCGAGAAGACCCTGGCAGAGGCGTGCGCCCGCATCGACGCCTACTGCCGGACGTTGGATAGAGGCCACTCCGGCTGACTCAACCGGAGTGCGACTCTCGAGCATGCCCTCTCCCATGGCCGAGGCACTCGTATGCGCTCCCTCACCAGTCGGCCGACCCGGCCACCAAACCGGTCAGGATCCCGTCCACGAACGGCAGCCTGCCGGCAGGTCCCGAGTCCCGGTCCTTCATGTGCACCGTGGTCGACGTCGACGTCTCGAACACGTGTCGCACGATGGCGAGTCGGGCATCGAGGTCGATGCCGGCGCCCATGATGACGTGGTCGACGTGGTTCGTAGCCATCACTTCGGAGACGTCACCCAGGGTGGTGCCGGCGAAGAGTGTCACGCCGGACACCTGGAGAGCGGCCTCCACGGAGTCGAGCACGATGCCGGTCCGGCCCAGCAGCAGCACGTTGGCCGGCATTGGGTTCCTTTCACGCGTCGCAACAGCTTGGCAGCACCGATGGGCTCAGAACCGGCGGGACCGATCACTCGGTGGGTCGTCCCTCGAGGAGGTCGGATGCGTCGTCCGCGAGACCCTGACCGGCTTCGCCGTAGAGGTTTCTCGCAACTGCCACCCCGGCCTCATGGAGCTCGCTCACCTGATCCGGATACCGAGCAGTGGCAGCGATACGTATGTCGGGGAGGAAGTCCTTCACGCGACGCGCCGCCTCGAGATTTGCTTCGTGATCGTTCATGGCGAGCACGGCAAGCTCGAGGCCGGGTCGCAGACAGAGTCGTTCCCAGAAGTCTCGATCCAACGCATCGCCGCGGATGACGTTGCGACCGGCGGCCAGATTGGTGTCGACCGTCTCGTCGCGGCGGTCGACGCCCAGAACGACCTCCCCCATCCGCCTGATGAACTCGTCGTACGCGCCCTGGCCGACCCTGCCCATACCGAAGATGACGATCCGGGCGGCCGTGGGCTCGACCAGGGCGTCCTCGGGCTGGATCGGGTGCCGCTCGAGCCTGACGAGCCAACTCGACCAACGCCCGTAGAGGCGATACCGGAGGGTGTTGAGCACCGACGCCGCGACGAACGACACCGCCACTGCGACCGCGATCGCGGCCAGCCAACGCCGGTCGAGGTAGCCCTGCTCGGCGCCGGCCGCGGCGACGATGAGCCCGAATTCGCTGAAGGTGGCCAGGGTGAGGGACCCGTGCAGCGCCGTGCGGGCGCGGAGGTTGAAGCGGGACAAGAGCACCAAGAACCCGGCCGACTTGACGGCGACCAGCGTCAGGGCGACAAGAGCGACGATGAGGGCGGACCGGTCCGGTGCGCCTTCCAATCCGATGTTGAGGAAGAAGCCCACCAGAAGCACGTCTTTGAAGCCGAGCAACTGATCGGACAGCTCGTTGGCACGGGGATGGCCGGCGAGCACCATTCCGACGATCAGTGCTCCGAGATCGGGCTTGAGGCGAACCGTCTCGAACAACTCGGCGCCGACTCCAACGGCGAGCACCAGGCCCAGCAGCACCACCAGCTCGCCATGGCCAGTGCGGTCCAAGATCCATCCGAACAGGGGTCGAGCGGCGAAGATGCCCAACAGCACAGCCGCCGCCCAGAACGAAGGCGCCTCGCCGGCCGACATCGTGAGAAACACGACGGCGAACAGGTCCTGGATGATCAAGATGCCGATGGCGAGCCGCCCGGACAGTGAAGCGGCCTCGTTGCGCTCCTCGAGCGCTTTGACGGCGAACACCGTGCTGGAGAACGAAAAGGCGAAGCCGACGAGGGCGGCCTCGGCCGGACCGAGCGAATCGGCGAGCGACAAGCCGAGTGCACCGAGGGAGAGGAACAACGCCCCGATCACCGCTGTCGTAACGGCCATGTGAACGCTGGCCACCACCCACACCTCGCGCCGGGCCAGGCTCGCCGGGCGCAACTTGAGCCCGATTCCGAACAGAAGGAGCAGAACGCCGAGATCGGCGATCACTTCGATGGCGCCGTTCGACTCGTAGCCCAGTGCGTGCAGCACGAACCCGGCGCCGAGGTAGCCCACCAGCGGAGGAAGGCCGACGCGCACGGCGGCAAATCCCAGCACGAACGTCACCAGGATGATGCCGAGATCCAACTCTCTGTCCTTGTCTCTTCGATTCCGTGGGCGCGGCACTCACGGACCGAAGCGCCGCAGCCGCTTGCTTGAGAAGCTATCCCCAGCCGGCTTTGTCGCCAACCACCTGATGTGGCGAGGCGGCGATCGAGGTGCAGACCGCCGAGATCGCCGGTCGACCGTCACCGTGCAATCAGCCCTCCTCGGGCCAGTTGGGATGATCCGCCAACCAGTCTGCGGCCAGCCGCTTCGGAGCACGCGCCAACCAGGCCTCTGCGATCACCTCGGCCAGCTCGGCTCGGTCCAACTCACCGATGCGGCCGGCGCGTACCAGCACGGCGGGGTATCCGTCGAAGTGCGAGGTCGTGAAGAAGGGAGTCGCCGGATCCTCGACGAGCGCATGCTTGTCGACTTCAGACTCCACCCACAGGACGATCACGTCGGTGTAGCGCTCCCCGGTCTCGGGGTCGACGGCATCCGGCCGAGGATTGCGGAAGAACACGAAGCTCTTACGGCGTACTTGGTAGATGGGGTTGCCGGCGGTTCCCTCCACCCGCACGGTGCCGGGCATCGAGGCGGCCAGCTCGTGCACATCTGCCACCGTTGCCCGTCGAGTCCTCGCCACGAAGCCGAGCCTAGGTGGCGCCGGCAAGCACCGCCGCAGGTCGCTATCCCGACGTGACCCGCCGATACAGCAGTGCGTTCCGCTGTTTCCCAGCGAGCTCGATGGCGCCAGCTTCACGCAGGCAGTAGGCCATCTGCTGGCCGATCCTCCTCGGGCGACCGATCGCCGTCGCCAGGTCACCGGTCGTGAACGGGTCGGGCAGTTCTCCCGGCAGCAGATCGGTGAGGTCGTCTGGCGATTCGATCAGTAGCCGACCCGTCACGCCGAGGAGTCGGCGCTCGACGACGGCCCAGCCTTTGCGCCGTCGGCTCCGGTTGCCATCGAACCTGCGCACCTCTTCTTGATCGGTGAGGAGGACCTCCAGGGTCAGGTTGGGGTGATCGATCAGCCAGGGAAAGCTCACCAGCTCGGCGAAGACGTCGTGCACGCTGCCTCGCCGCGGTGATCTGCGCCGGCTGCTCGGTTCGCCGGCGTGAGGGCCGCGAACGATCCACTTCCGGGCGGCGACCGGGAACACGATGTGGATGCGATGCTCGTCGAGCATGGTCTCGAGCTTGCGCTTCATCGCAGAGAAGCCGCCGGTCTGGATCTCGATCAGCCTGTCACCCCGAACGATGTCGACGACGAACGCTCCGACCGCCACCTCGAACTCGTCTCCGGGCTCGGCACACCACTCCTTCAACGCAGCGTGGAGGTGCGACTCCTTGAGGGTTCCTACGCCGGGGACGGTCATTTCGTCAGCGTAGAGCCGGGATCGACCAGTCCACCGTCACTCGGCCCACGAAGGTCCGCATTCCCCACGCAGCTGCGCCAACCGGCCGGACCGGACCCCCGCTACGCTCTCTCGCCATGGCGCAGCTCAATCGACGCACCCGACTCGACCAGATCCTCGAGCGGGATGGCGCAACATGTGTGTGGTGCCGGCGAGCCGTCGACGCCGGACTCGTGGCAGCCACCACGGAGCACGTGGTACCGAAGGTGAAGGGCGGTCCGAGCTGGATGGAGAACGAGGTTGCCGCGTGCCGTCGCTGTAACGCCGGACGGGGACATCGCACGCTTGCCGAATGGGCCGACACGTGCGATGGGCTCGGCTGGGCGCCGGATCGACGGCGGCTCATCACCACGCTCGAAGCTCTGGAGCGGCGCATCACCACCGAAGGCGGCCAGCGCCGCGCCCGCCCCTACATCCGGTCCCAACTGCGCCGGCTGCGGAACTCGGTCGGTCGTGGCTGACGCCTCCAAAGGCTGGACGACGACCCGTACCGAGTAGGGTCGGCTCCATGGCCAGACCGATCCTCACCGACGCCTTCGGTCACCACATCTGGGCAACCGTGCGCCTCATCGACGCCTGCCTCGCGCTGGACGACGATCAGGTGGACGCCACGGCACCGGGTACCTACGGGTCGATCGTCGACACGATGCGTCACATCGTTGCGGCCGACAACGGCTACCTCTATGCCCTCACCGGGGGGCGGACCGCCACACCCGACGCCTACCAGATGGAACTCGTGGCGCTACGCCTCGAGATGGAAGCCAACCAGGCCGAGTGGGCCGCTCTACTCGAGCAGGACCTCGACCCCGACACGAATGTGATCCGTCATCGGGAGGACGGTTCGGAGAGCCACGCCCCGCTCGGTGTCCGCCTCGCCCAGGCGCTCCACCACGGGACCGACCACCGCAGCCAGATCTGCACGATCCTCACCACCTTGGGCGTCGAGCCGCCGGATGTGTCGGTATGGGAGTACGCCGAGCGACAAGGGCGGCTCCATGAGACGCCGCCGACGACCTGAGTGAGCTGCTCCCGGCGGGTGTCCGTTACGCGCTCGCTCGCCCACACCATCGGCGACGGCACGCGGAGACCCATGCCCACTGGCGGTTCTCCGACGGGGTTCGGGGGTCCCCACCCGGGCAGGCTCCACCAACCCACCTAGCGCTCTCGCTCCCAGTGCTCGGCTTCCTCCATCACCGACCGGATGAAGATGCTCTTGCCCTCGGTGTAGGCCAGCCGATCGTCGACGAAACGCGAGGCGAGGTCCCGCTTGAGCGCGGCGTATTCGCGGCGGACCTGATCGTGCACCAAGAGGTGGTCGCGGAACAGCAGGTGGTCCCGCTCCCATCGACCCCCGATCCGGCAGACGTGGACGTGCACGTCTCGGGGACGCCCGGGTGGCGGACGGAAGTAGCGGTGCTCGGCATCCCGTGACCGCAGGCTCACGCCGGCAACGGCCAGCCCGGGCACGTACGTGTCCTCGGCGGACACGTCGGTGACGCTCACCTGGATGTCGACGATGGGCTTCGCCGGCAGGCCCGGGACGGCTGTCGAGCCCACGTGGTCGATGCGCACGGCCACCTCGCCCAGCTCGCGGGCGATGCGGTCGCGCCATTCTGCGAACACCTGGCCCCACGTCGGGTCATACTCCACGACTTCGATCTCGTCATTGCGATCCTCGGTGCCGACGATCTCGAATCCATCCCAGCGGTGACCGTAGAAGTCCTCCATCGCCTTCCGTCTGTCCACGCCGGAGAGACCGTCGACTTCCGTTCCGAGCGCGGCCGCTTCGATGGCAAAACGATCTTCGAGCGTGGCATCGTCGCCTTCGCACGCATACAGCGCGGCGTACGCAGCCGCCGGGTCGGTCACTACGCGATCGGCGTTGACGCCTGCAGCGGCCAAGCGCCGGCGGAGAGACTCGTCCATGCCGGCGCTACTCGACCTCGTCGCGAACGATGCCGGCGATGTCGTAGGCCTGATCCTCCTCGAGAGTCTCCTTGTCGAGCAGCGCGGCGGCGAGAGCGTCGAGCTTTTCCCGATGCTTCTCGAGCGCGTCCTTGGCGCGACCCTCGCACTCCTCGAGGATGCGCCGTACCTCCTCATCCACCAAGCGGTGGGTATGCTCGGACAGCTCGTCCGGACCGAACGGATTCGACGACTCCCCTTGTTTGACGACCGCAACCGGACCGATCTTCTCCGACATCCCCCACCGTCCCACCATGTTGCGGGCGATCTGCGTGGCCTGCACGAGATCGTTCTCGGCGCCCGTGGTGCGCTCGCCGAAGACGAGTTCCTCGGCGACGCGACCTCCGAGTGCACCGACGATACGGCCGAGCAGGTAGTCCTTGCTGTAGGAGTAGCGATCGGCCTCCGGGCTCTGGAACGTCACGCCCAGTGCCCGGCCCCGGGGGATGATCGAGATCTTGCGCACGGGATCGGCGCCTGGCTCGAGCATTCCCAGCAGCGCGTGACCGGCTTCGTGGTAGGCGGTGCGTTGCCGATCCTTCTCGTCCATCATGATCTTGCGCTCGGCTCCCAGCACGATTTGTTCCATGGCGTCGGTGAAGTCCGCCAGATGGACGCGCTCGTGGCCGCGACGAGCCGCCATCAGTGCCGCTTCATTCACGAGGTTGCGCAGGTCGGCACCCACCATGCCCGGGGTCGAAGAGGCGATGACTCCGAGATCGACGTCATCGGCCAGCGGTACGTCCCGGGTGTGCACCTCGAGAATCGCCGTGCGGCCCACCTGATCGGGTGCCGATACGGTGACATGCCGGTCGAACCGGCCGGGACGCAGCAGCGCCGGGTCGAGGATGTCCGGGCGGTTCGTGGCTGCGATGACGATGACGCCCTCGTTGCCCGAGAAGCCGTCCATCTCGGAGAGGATCTGGTTGAGGGTCTGCTCCCGCTCGTCGTGGCCGCCGAACGACATCGCACCGCCGCGGGCACGGCCGATGGAATCGATCTCGTCGATGAACACGATGGCGGGTGCGGCCTCCTTGGCCTTCCGAAACAGGTCGCGAACCCGGCTGGCGCCCACCCCTACCACCATCTCGATGAACTCGGACGCCGCCATCGAGAAGAAGGGCACGTTGGCTTCTCCCGCGACCGCCTTGGCCAGCAATGTCTTGCCCGTTCCGGGAGCCCCGCTCAGCAGGACACCCCGCGGGATCGCGGCGCCGAGCCTCGTGTATTTCTCCGGATCGCGGAGGAAGTCGACGACTTCCACGAGCTGCTCCTCGGCGTCCTCGATGCCGGCGACATCGTCGAATGTGACCCGGTCACGACTCGGTTCGTAGCGCTGCGCCCGGCTCGTTCCCAACCCACCGAGCGCGCCCAGGCCCTGCCCGGCCCGTCGATAGAAGCTGAAGAAGAGCCACAACAGCAGCAACGTCGGCCCGAAGCCGAACACGAGCTGCTGCCACAACGGGGTGCCGTCGGGCGCCTCGGCGTTCACCACCACGTCGGCGTCGATCAAGCGCTGCAGCAGGTCGTCCTCGGCGAACGCCGGGCGCAGGGTTTGGAACGACGACGAGGTGACCTCAGGATCGTTGGGGTCCGTCACCGGTGCGGTGAATGACCCTTGGATCTGCTCGCCCGTCGACACGATGCTCTCCACATTGCCTGCGTCGAGCTCCTCCAAGAACGTGGTGTATGGGATGGCAATCGGCGGCTCGGGGCCGAGGATCCAGCTCGTGACGAACCAGTTGACCACGAAAAGCACGAGGAGTACCGCCCAGAACCAACGGCCCCCAGGCATCGGCGTGCGCCACCACGGCCGCGGTGACTCGTCGTCGTCGGGCAACCCCTCGACTCGCCACTCCGGGTCTCGCTCTTTCGTGTCGGCCACGGTGGAACCCTGCGCTCAGCCGTCTCATCCGATCGTATTACACCAGTAAACCTACCCACGCCACCGAGCGGCAAACTCAGGGAACTGCCCGGCAGCGCCTCAGGGACAGACGCGGATCAGCCCTTCTTGGTCGGCGTGGGTTCCAGGGTGCCGATCCACTCGTAGCTCTTGTCGAACCACGCCCGGATGGCATCGGTGTCCTCCAGGAGCTCATCCGGAATCGCCACGTAGCCTCGCATGACGCTGCCGTACTGCACCACCGGTGCCATGTCGTACCGCGTCCCGAACTCGTCGCGCAGGTCATCGGAGAGTCGCAAGGCCATCGCTCCCTCGGCGTCGAGAAAGCTGAACATGTGACCATTGCGCGACGTGTAGGGGTTCTTGGCGCCCTTCACCACGGCGTCGCCGGAGCTTGCGTCCACCGCCGCGGTGTACAGCTCGAGCGCTCGCTGTGGTCCTGGGTATTCGGATCCGCCCGGCATCATCACCTCCCCTCGCAGAGCCGGACGCTAGCCGAACCCGCCGGACCCCGTGGGCTGCCCAACCGAACGCCCGAACAAGGCGGATCAGGTCGACACCCGACGTCGGCGCGCCCGTCGCAGCGCGGTAGCTGCGCCCACCGCCATCGCGGCGGCCAGGGTGTTGAAGCCGATGTCGCGCACATCGAACACTCGGCTCGGCATCACGCCTTGGATGACCTCGTCGAGGATGCCGACGAGCGAGGCCGCGCCGAATGCGACCAGCGCCGGAGCGCGGACTCTGCGCCCGTGGCTGTTCCGCTCAATGAGCGCCTCGTAGATGAGCAGCGCCACCACGCTGTACTCGAAGAGATGGGTTCGCTCCTCGGGGATGCCCATGCGTGCGAACACCATCACGTACACAGCGGCGATGCCGAGCCCCACCCCGATCTCCGCACCACCGGGACGTACTCGCAATGCCACGGCGCCGATCGCCACCCAGATGAGCAGGAATCCGACGACGAACATCGTGTCGAAGAGTTCGCGGGTGCGCAGCTCGGCCGCCAGCACCCGCGCCAGCCCCAGGGTCGAGTAGATCGTTGCCACCACCAGCCCGACCAGGAGCCACAGCCGCCCCTCCCGTCGAGAAGCGACCACTCCCACGGTCGGGGCGGTGCCATGCGTCATCGGTTGAGCGTCGCCATCACGAGGCGATCTTGGTGGCTACGTGGGTGCGCCGTCCATCCGGGATCTCCCCCATTCACCGGGCCGGACGATCTCGCCACTTGCGGGCCGGTCTTCAGTGGTCACCACTGGCGGTTTCCGGATCCTCGTGCTGAATGGACTCCATCGCCGCCGCGTCCTCCCGCTGCACCTCGAGGGCACCCTCGAGCACTTCCTCTACCTGGTGGGCGGGGATCACTACCGCTCCCGAGACGTCGGCGAAGACGTAGCTACCGGGCATGACGCCCACCCCTGCGACCACCACCGGCACGTTGGCCTGGAAGGGTGTGAGCGTGTCGCCGCCCCAGTGCGTTGCCTCACCCGAGCAGTAGATGGCACAGTCGTACGTGGCGAGTTGGTCGAAGTCGCGGAGGCGTCCATCGGTCAAGACTCCGGCGAGGCCGTGGTTGTGTACTCGTGACATCTTGGTGCCACCGCCGAGGGAGGTATCTGGATGGCCGTTGCTCGCCATCACCAGCACCTTGCCGGCCCCCTCGGCGCCGATCGCCTGGTAGAAGAGCCGAGCGAAGTTGTAGGTGGCCGGGTCGAGGGCCGTCTCGCAGGTCGGGAAGAACGAGATCGTCACCGCCGGACCGACGAGCACACGTCCCGGCGTCGGACTCACGAGGTCCAGCACGTGAGCACGGTGCCGATGCAAGCGCCCGATGGAGTCGACGACATCGGGGGTCCGGACCCTGGCGGCGATCTCGTGCAGCGCGGACACGAAGCATCCTCCCAACGGCTGATGTGACCAACGCTACGGGGCCGGACCGCCGCGTGCAGCCAAGAGGGTTCGGACGCGGGCCTCAGACCGTCACGACCACCTTGGCGCGTGCGTGCCCCGCGGCGAGATACGCCAGCGCATCGGGGACCTCGATGAGCGTGTAGATCCGGTCGATCTCGGGCGTGAGGTGACCGGCCTCGATCATCTCGCTCAAGGCCACGAGATCGTCATGGGTCTCGAGAGAGACGTACGCCCGCAACCGCCGACTCCCGAAGAGCGACACGACCGGTGTCAGCAAGGTCCGACCGAACCCGCCCAGCCATCGGCCGCCGGAATCGCCGATCGACACATACGTGCCGTTCGGTTGCAGCGCACGTCGGCACGCGGTCAGCGGCTGCTTCACGGCGATGTCATAGATGACGTCATACTGCGAGCTTGCGTCGGTGAAGTTCGTCTTCGTGTAGTCGATGACGTGGTCGGCACCCAGCGATTGCACCATGGCGATGTTGTCGGTGTGGCAGACCCCGGTCACGGTGGCACCCATTGCCTTGGCGATCTGCACGGCAAAGGTGCCCACTCCGCCCGAAGCCCCGTTGATCAACACCGACTGACCGGGCCGTACGCCCGCCTGATCCCGGAGAACCTGCAGTGCGTTGCAGCCGGCGAGCGGCACGACCGCTGCCTCCTCGAACGTCAGCCGCTGGGGCTTGGCGACGAAGTTCGACTCCGCTGCCGCCACATACTCGGCAAATGCGGCATTGCACCAGCCGAACACCTCTTGACCAGGTCGCAGCGTCCGCACCGCGCTGCCGATGGCCTCGACGACTCCGGCGACCTCTGTCCCGCGGACCGGGTTCCGTGGCCGGATCGGACCGAATCCATGGCCCCAGCCGGCGACGCGGGCGAAGTAGGGAAGACCGGTCATGACGTGCCAGTCGCGGGCGTTCAACCCGGCGGCCCGCACTCGGACCACCACCTCGTCGGATTCACATGCCGGCTCGGGCACGTCGTCGAACCGCAGGCGGTCTGTGTCTCCGTATCGGTCTTGTACGACCGCTTTCATGTCTCCTCCCCGCGGCCGGGACGAGGATCGTTGGGGCGACCCCGCCCCGGCTTCGATGCTTCTGCGGTTACCGACGACGTTCGGCTTCGAGATACTCCCGAGTCTTCATCGCCTCGACGTTGCGGCCGTCCACGTAGTAGGCCAGGCCATGAAAGGCGAGCGCGAATCCCCACGCCACCGTGATCCAGAAGGCCCAGTTCACCCCACCGGCTCCGGCCATGTCCAGCAGCCAGAAGAACACGTTGATGATCACGAACGTGCCGGCATGCCACAGCAGCCCGGCCAGATACTTGGCCCGTCGCTGCGCCTCCACTTCGGCCGGCCGAACGGCGGTCTGCGTCATGAGTCCCTCCTCACATCCGACTCATCCAGGTTCCTCCCTGGCAGCGACTCCGGCCAGAGCCCTTGGACCTTCCGATCGGCCCGTTCGCACCGGTGCCACCATCCGTGCCGATACCGCCTCCAATCGTCGTGTTTGGTCGCGCCGAATCCGGGTACAGGTCATTGAGCCGACGAAGGAGGCTGCATGGTGCGTCGACTCATCTGGCTGACGGCGGCGATCCTGCTGCTGGCGGTCGCGTGTGGCGACGACGACGCACCTGCCGACGACGGGCCGCCGGGAGCCGGGCCGTATCCGGTCGCCGACCTCACCGTGCTCTCTACCAACGTCGAGGCCGGAGTCGACCGCTCATACCGTGTGACCTGCCAGGGCGACACGGCTTCGATCAGCGGCGACAGCGAGGGCGTATCGGCGGAGGCGGCGTGTCTGGCACTCGCCGACCCAGCCGTTGCCCTTCGGTTGATCCACGGGCCCCCGGACGACCAGGTCTGCTCCGAGCAGTATGGAGGCGCGGACGAGGCCCAGATTGGCGGAACGCTCGGCGCGGACATGGTCACCGCCACGATCGACCGGACCAACGGCTGTGGCATCAACGACTGGGACGTCCTGTTGCGAGATCTCCTGCCGGAACCGGTCGGTGCGCCGTCCGGGTAGGCATTCAGGGACCGGTGGCGTTCGGACGTTTGCCGATAGGGTGGTCCCCATGGATCTGCCCGTCATGCCACCCCTCAGGCCCATGCTCGCCAAACCGGTGCCGACCTTGCCTGAGGGCGACATGTCCTACGAGCCGAAATGGGACGGGTTCCGGTGCATCGTCTTCCGTGACGGCGACGAAGTGGTGATGGGATCCCGGAACGAGCGACCGCTGAACCGATACTTCCCCGAGATGATCGAGCCGTTCAAGCGCAGCCTCCCCGACCGTTGCGTCGTCGACGGTGAGCTCATCGTGAGCATCGACGGCAAGCTGGACTTCGACGCCTTGGGCCAGCGGATCCACCCGGCGGACTCACGAGTGCAGATGCTCGCTACGCAGACTCCCGCCGACTTCGTCGCCTTCGACGTGATCGCGCTGGAGGACGATTCCCTGCTCGAGAAGCCCTTCTCCGAACGTCGCGCCGCGCTGGAGACCATGGCTGCAGAGTTCGCCCCTCCGGTGCACCTTGCTCCGGCGACTTCAGACGCGGAGGTCGCCATGGTCTGGTTCAACACCACCGAGGGCGCCGGCCTGGACGGGTTGATCATCAAGCCGATCGACGCGCCCTACGTTCCCAACAAGCGGACACAGTTCAAGCTGAAGCACGTGAGGACCGCGGATTGCGTCGTGGCCGGTTACCGCATACACAAGTCGGGCGACGGTGTCGGTTCGCTCATCCTCGGTCTCTACAGCCCCGACGGGCAACTGTGGCATGTCGGTGTGGCGGCCAGCTTCACCGCCAAGAAGCGAGCCGAGCTGTTGGAGGAGATGACACCGCTCGTGATCGACGACATCGAAGATCATCCGTGGGCGGACTGGATGGATGCTGAGGCCAACGCCGACGGCTCCATGCCAGGGGCGCCCAATCGGTGGAGCGGTGCCGGCGGTCGCGATCACTCGTGGATACCGGTGATGCCAGAACGGGTGGTGGAGGTCCAGTACACCTGGTCCACTGCCGGACGCTTCCGGGGTACGACGAAGATGCTGCGCTGGCGTCCCGATCGAGAACCCGAGTCGTGCAGCACCGAGCAGCTCACCGAACCCGCTCCGCTCGCCGCGGACTCCCCGGTGAGCGCCATTGTCAGCTGATCCACCGATGGACTGGAGCACCCTGGCGGGCCGGTGGACGGGCACGTGGCGCACCTGGGTCGAACCAGATGAGCTGTACAGCGAGGGCCCGATCGACGCCACCGTCGAGGCCCTGTACGACGGAAAGGGAGCGCTCATCCGGTACACCGCCGTCCTCGACGGTGACGTGGCGGGCATCGCCCTGGTGGGCCGCACGCAGGAAGGCCCGTTCGTGGCGTGGATGGACTCGTGGCACACCAGCGGTCTCGTCATGGACTCGCGCGGATCAGGGACCGAGCAATCGCTAGCGGTCGCCACGACCTACCGGGCGGACGACGAGGAGTGGCATTGGAGCAGCGAGTACTCGTCGCCTGCGGATGGCCGGCTCGTCATCAGGCACTACAACGAGGGCCCGGGACTGCCCCGCTACCTCGGCGTGGAGGCGGTTCTGGAACGCCCCGCAGCCTCCTGAGCGGTGTCTTCGTCGGTTGCGGGTGTAGCGAGGCCGGCGGCGGCGTCGAGCCCCAGCTGCATGGCGAGCGTGGCGAGGCTCGCGAAGAAGACAGCCCCTCCCCAGATCTCGGGTGGCCATCGCAGTCCGCCCTCCATCTGGCCGACAACGGCGAAGTAGGCCGACCACAGCACCGCCGGAACGAGCAGTGCCGGCACTCTACGGTCGACCCTCGTGGCATACAGCACGTCGGCAACGAGACCGGCGAGCGCGGCCGGGAGCAGGCCGGTCAAGTCCTCGTCGAAGGCCACCGCGATGAAGAGATTCACCGCCACGAAGAGCACTACGAATGCACCGAACGGTGGGCGCCACCGGCGCACCACCAGTAGCATCGGCGGCATGGAGATGAGGGTGGTCACCATGATGCCGATCACTCCGAACGCGGCGAACAGCTCTCCGTCGGCTCCGTTGGGGAAGTAGAACTGGCGCGGGACCCAAGCCTGGGCCAGTACCCAGGCGTACTCGAAGAAGAAGGCGACGAGCGCCGTGGAGAACGTGAGGCTCGCCAGCGCTGGTGAGAACTCGGCGAACGACGGCGCCGGCGTGTCGCTGCGGTCCATCCATGCGGCGCGCAGCGGAGTGGACACGATCAGCAGCATGCCGATGAAGAGCAAGAGGTGCGTTGGACTGAGCAGCGCATCCAGGCTCGTCTCGACACCGAAGACTTCGTGCCACAGGGCGTCGCCGAGTCCCCCGGCCGCGAAGAGCGCAATCCCGGCCAGTGCCCCCCGATGGGCGAGCGGCGCCACGTCCCAGAAGCGGCGCCCGGGTGTCATCCGTCGGTAGGTCACCAGCAGCAGCCACGCAGCCGTGGCGATGAACCCGGAATAGAACAAACCGTGCCACGGCGTCCAGAAGCTCTCGAGCTGCGGATCGGTGGAGTGCTTGTACGCGTCGACGAGCAGTCCGATCACCATCCACAGCGAAACCAGCATGGTGATCGTGTCCTCCCGACGGGAAGCCCGCTCGGTGGCGCCGACGCTCATGCTCCGAGCGTAGTGGTGACCTCGGCGACGAGGGTCATGTCAGCTCGACTGGCACCACCACGTCGGCGCGATCTCGGCTGGTTTCCACGAGACGAGCGTTGACCTCGTCGGACTCCTCCACGAAGCGAGCGGCGTCGGCCTCGGATCGTCCACCGGCGACATGCCGTGCCACCAGCAGAGAGCGCCGAACGTCGGTATCGGCCTCCAGGTACACACACCCGTCCAGCAGCGGCCGAACCGCGGCCCATGGTTCGGAACGGGCAAGGAGGTAATTGCCCTCGATGAGCACCAACGCATCAGAGGCCGACACCCGCACCGCAGCGGCGATCGCGACCTTCCGCGACCGATCGAACACCGGGGCATACACCGGCGAGCCGGCGTCTTGGGAGCGAATGCGCTCCAGCAGCGCCACGAAGCCATGGCCATCGAAGGTGTCGATGGCCCCGCGCCGGTGATCGCGTCCGAGACGGATCAGCTCCTCGTGTGCCAGGTGGAACCCGTCCATCGCCACGATGGGGGGACGGGGGTGCCGCGCGGCGGCCACCGCCTGCGTGATGGCCGACTTGCCCGAACCCGGCGCTCCGGCGACACCTACGAGCCTCGAGCCCTCTGGCAGGGAGTCGATGAACCGACTGACCTCGGCCACGGCGCGGGCATCGACGGTTCCGCCCTCGCTTCGGCTCACGGAGGGCTCCAGAGGTTCACTGCACCGATCGGCCCAGAATCACGGCGCTGTAGGGAGCCAAGCCGATGCGGGCCCCTGCGGGCATGGTGTCGCGAGAACCGGCAACCGCCTCGATGTCCTGCGGGCCGCTGCCGGCGAAGCTCTCGTGATACACCGGAGCGTCGGAATCGAAGAGCACACGCCACCGGCCTGCAGCCGGCATTCCGACCTCGTAGCCGTCGTAGCGACGGTCGGCGAAGTTGGCCAGCACCACCACATCGTCGTGGGGGCCTCCACGGTCCCAGCGGTGGAAAGCGAGCACCTTGTCCCAGTCGTTGACGTGATGCACGTGCAGGTGCTGACCGAGCAGTCCCTGTGTGGCACCGTCGAGGTTGCGGCGCAGCCGAACCAGGTCTCGGTACATGCACACGACACCTGCCTCGGTATCCAGCCGCTCCCATTCGATCGGATCGTCGTCGCGAAACCACTGGTTCTCCAGCAGCTCCTGACCTTGGAAGATCATCGGGACACCGGGAGCGGTGAACACGAGCACCGCCCCGAGTGCCGCCCGCTTGCGAGCATGCCAGCTGTCAGCGTTTCCCGGCCAGATCTCCTCGGGTACCCGGGCCTTGCCGTTGGCCACCTCATCGTGAGACTCGGTGTACACGACTCGGCGGAACGCGTCTGCGCCGTAGCGATGATCCAGCGCCCGCGCCACCTCATGCATCCGACGGCGCCCGTCATCGGATTCGATGAGCGCCCGCCGCACCGGGTGCACGAACTGTGCGTCCCACTGGGCGTCGAACCCGGCCCCACCCTCCGACGTCGGCGCCGTGATCGAGGGCAAACTGCGGAGGTCCTCGGCTATGGCCAGCTTCCAAGGCTGGCGCGCGTTGATCTCATCGTTCACCCACCGCATCAGCCCCCAGCCGTCGCCGATCTCGGCCCCCGGATCAGAACCGCCCCACACATTGCGGATGTAGGCGGTGGCATCCCAGCGCAGGCCGTCCAGGCGGAAGTCCTCCAGCCACATCAGGGCGTTGTCCCGCAGGTACTGGCGCACCTCCTGCCTGCCATAGTCGGGCCGGGTGTCGCCCCATGGCGTGCGACGCCTCCAGTCGTTGTAGAAGTAGATCCCTCCCCCGTCGTTCTCGCTCCATCCGTCGAACCGCCAGAGGTCGAGGTCGCTCGGTCCGAGGTGGTTGTAGACGACATCGACGACGACCGCGATACCGGCCTCGTGCGCCGCCTCGATGAAGGCCTTGAAGGCGTCCGGACCGCCGTAATCGGTTTCGATGGCGAACGGATGCGCGGTGTTGTAGCCCCACGACCTCTCACCCGGGAACTCCATCGGGGGCATCAGCTCGATGACGTTGATGCCCAGCCGCTCGAGATGTCCCAGCCGGCGGATGGCCGACTGGAAGTCTCCCGGCGCATCCCCGGGCGGGTCGGTGAAGGTGCCGAGATGAAGCTCGTAGATGACCATCTCGTTCCACGGCGGCGTGCGGTAGTCGTCGGGCACCAACCACTCGTAGCTGCCGGTGGGGTGGATGACGGCGTTGCCGACGCTGCTGGTGACCTGACGAGCGTACGGATCCAGTCGCAGCAGCCGCTCGCCCGCCACGATCACGAACTTGTACTCGTCACCGAGGCAGGCTCCCTCGACCCAGCCCGCCCAGTAGCCGTCGCCCTCGTGGGTGAGCACGTCACTTCCATCAGCCCAGTCGTTGAACGCGCCGACCACTTCGACGCGCTCAGCGTTGGGCGCCCACACGCGAAAGGTCGTGCCGTCGGCATCGGGAATCGCACCCATTCCGGGGCCCGGTTCGCCCATCACTACACCTCCTGCGCGGCACCGGCTAGCTGCAGGTACTGCATCCAGCCGGTGGCGTATCTCGACATGGCCTGCATGATGCCGTCGGCGAAGCCGCAATGTAGGCGGGTCGGCGACCGCGGCTCAGGCGACCGGTGCGGGGTACTCGTGCCGGAACATCACGGCGATGCGGGGCGGGGCGGCCGCAGCCTTGGGGACACAGTGATCCCATGTGCGCTGGCACGACCCACCCATCACCACCAGATCGCCGTGTCCGAGGGAGAATCGAATGGAGTCGCCGCCACCCTTCGGACGCATGAGGAACCGTCGCGGTCCGGCTAGGGAGACCGTGGCCACCACCGCATCGGGCAGCTCCCGAGCGATGCGATCGCCGTGCCACGCCACGCTGTCGCGCCCGTCCCGGTACAGGCCGGCGGAGATCCGATCGAGACGCACGCCGTACCGCGCCGAAAGCGCCTCGACGATCTCGCCGAGGATGGGATGCCATGCGGCGTCGACGTTCGCAATGAGACGTGGGGTGGGGACCAGGCTGTCGTACATCCTCACCGTGGGGCTCTCCCACGCCGCGGCGGCTTCCAGCACTGAGAACAGGCGCTCGTCGCCACGGAGCCATCCGGCCGCATAGTCGACCCACGCCCCTCCGGCCAGCTCGGTGCGCCGCATGTCCGTGAACGCCACGTCCACGGCGACGCCGACCTGGCCGAACAACGAGCCCTGCTCCGGAGCGAACATGTGTTCGATTGTAGCGCATGACGCCGCGACGCGTTTGGGCGGTTCTACCGCTGGGTACCTACGCCCCTGATGAGAGTGAGGTGACAGATGCAGACAGTCGTATGGAAGGCATTGACGTCCGTCGTGGCATTCAGTGCGGCGTGGCTCGCCCGCGAGGCGGCCACCGCCGTGTGGACTCGCCTGTCAGACACCGACGGCCCGGTGAACCCGGCTGATCGTTCGATCTCCTGGACGGACGCCATGGGCTGGGCGGCACTCGCCGGGATCTCCGCCGGTCTGGCACGCGTCGTGGGCCGACGCAGCGCCGCCACGGCGTGGGAGGGAATCACAGGCGACACGCCGCCGGGTTTGAAAGCGGCATGACGGTAAAGGAGGACCAGTGACAGATCCAGTAGCCGATGGCGACGAGTTGGCCGAGGTCCGAGCCGTGCTTCGCCAGACGTGGCCGACGCTGACCGCCGACGATGTCGCCGAGTTGCCCAGAACCCGCGCAGAGGCGGCGAGGGTCATCCAGCAGCGCACCGGCGCCACCACCGAGGAAGTCGAGACCACCTTGTCGGAGCTCTTTGGGATGGTCCCGGAGCGCCACGAAGTCTGATCCCGTCCCCACCGGCGGACACCGCCTGCGGGCGCCACCCCCGCGCCCACCCCATCGCGTAGACTCACCGCGACGGCGGCGTGCCACGCCAGACCTCCGCCCGGTGCCCGCGCTACCGGCCCTGGGAGGCAAAGGGGACCTCGAGTGCTCGGCACGTGGCACACGGAGCGCCGTGTGGATGTCGAGCTGACGTGCCTTTGGGCTCAGCCGGCGAGCGCGGGTCGACGGCCGCCCGCGCGGGCACGGGAAAGCAGTTGACATGACACGGCAGGAGTCCTTCAAGATCCGGATCAGGGCGCGCATGGAGAAAACCGGTGAACGCTACGGCGCGGCACGACGAACGCTGATCGCGCGAAGCGGCACCCACGGCCGCACCTGGGTTGCAGAACCGGAGATGTCCGACACCGCAGTGCGCGAAGCCACGGGACGCGGCTGGGACGAGTGGTGCGATCTGATCGAAGCGTGGCCCGGGCACGCGGAGGGCCACACGGCCATCGCCGCCCACCTCCAGGATGCACAGGGCCTCGACGGCTGGTGGGCGCAGACGGTGACGGTGGGCTACGAGCGCATCACTGGCATCCGACTCCCCTACCAGCGCGCCGACGGGACCTTCACCGCCGGCAAGTCGAAGACCGTCACCGTGGATGCCGCGGAGCTTCGACGGGCGCTCCTCGATGACGCCGCCCGGGTCGATGTGTTCGGCGGCATCGAGAGCACGCTGCGCTCGAGCCCGGACGCGAAGGTGCTTCGGTTCGGAATCGGGTCCGGGGTCGCCCAGATCGACATCGCCGCCCGAGACGACGGCAGAGCGAAGGTCACGGTGGCGCATGAGAAGCTGCCGAAGGCAGAAGATGTGCCCGTGTGGAAGGCGTTCTGGACCGAGTGGCTGGCCGCCATCGACGGCGCCTGAGGCCCGCACCACCGAGTCGGGGCGCCACGTCGCCTGACACAGACGACAGAATACGAGCGCGGACAGCAGTGTGCGTACACGTGCGCGCCGCCTCGTCCGGGCCACCTCGAAGGCATCGCGACCATCTCGACCAGACACGTCTAGGCGCAACAGTTCCGCGCCGGCGCCTCGGGGCGAGTTGCGTGACGGTCTGCGGGCCGCGAGGTTGGAGCCCGGCCGAACATGGAGGAACGCCGCTGGCCTCATCCCTGATCGATAGTGCACGCGTCTCGCAGCTCAACGATGGCGAGCCGGCAGCTGCCGCCTACGCCCTGTATTGGATGCAGGCATCGGTCCGCACCCGAGAGAACCATGCGCTCGAATACGCCGTCCGCCGTGCCAACGACCTCGGCGTGCCGCTGGTCGTGTGCTTCGGTCTCGACCCGGACTACCCCGAGGCGCGGCCCCGCACGCTCCGCTTCCTGGTGGATGGTCTGGTTGACGTCGCCGCGGCGCTGAAGCGGCGCAACATCGGCTTCGTCGTTCGTCGGGGCAACCCCCGCCGCATCGCCGCCGAGCTGGCGGACGACGCCGCCACCCTCATCGTGGACCGCAACTACCTTCGGCTTCCCCGCCGGTGGCGGCGAGAGCTGGGCGACTCCCTCGATATTCCGGTGGTCGAGGTGGAATCGAACGTGGTCGTTCCGGTGGAGATTGCGTCGGACAAACGGGAGTGGGCGGCGCGCACCATCCGCCCCAAGCTCCACGAGCACATCGACCGCTTTCTCACGGAGCTGACCACCACCGCGTCCGAGCACACGGACCCGCCTCAACTCGAGGCGCTCGATGCGTCTGAGCCCGGAGCACTGTTGGATGCCATCGATGTCGACGGCGAGCCGGAACCCCGCTTCCGGGGCGGCGAGCACCAAGCCCACGCCGCTCTCCGCCGGTTCCTCGACGACGGCCTCCACCGCTTCGGCGATGCCGGCACGGCCGTCACCGGCGATGCCAGTTCACACCTGTCGATGTACCTCCACTACGGACACATCTCGCCGGTGACCATCGCCCGGCGGGTTCGCGCGTCGACGGCTTCGGCAGAGGCAATCGAGTCGTTCATGGAAGAACTGATGGTGCGACGCGAGCTGGCCCACAACTACGTGTGGTTCGAGCCGGACTACGACCACTTCTCTGCCCTGCCTGACTGGGCGCGCACGACGCTGCGGGAACATCGAGACGACCAACGGGAGACGGTGTACACGAAGTCCGAGCTCGAGGCGGCCCAGACCCACGACCGGTACTGGAACGCCGCCATGGTGGAGATGCGGGAGACCGGCTACTTACACAACCGGATGCGGATGTACTGGGGCAAGCGGATCCTCGACTGGACCAACACCCCGGAGTACGCCTACCGGGTGGCGCTCGAACTGAACAACACATACTTCCTGGACGGGAGGGACCCGAACTCGTACGCCAACATCGGCTGGGTGTTCGGCCTGCACGACCAGGCATTCGAGGAGCGCCCCGTGATCGGCAAGGTGCGGCCGATGACTCGCTCCGGCCTGGAGCGCAAGATCGATCCCGACGCCTACGTCACCTTCGTCGAGGACCTGACCGGGGTCGCGGTCGACTGACGGACCGGCGTCACGGGCTTTGCGCTCGATGGGATCAGGCCTTGGCGGCCAGCGTCCGGAGGCCGGCACGGAAGCGGCCCACCTCCTGCCAATCGGCGGTACCGCCCGGCGGCTCGGCCGCGTCCGGTACGAGTTCGCCGGAACGCACCGCGTCCACCAGATGGGCGATGTGGCGGAGGTAGTCGGCCATCGCTGCCGTGTCGGCCGCCGTCCCCGGAGGGCCGTGACCCGAGACCACCCACTTCGCGCCGAGTCCGGCGATACGGTCGAGGACGCCGGCCCACTCCGCCGGGAATCCGTCGTCGGTCTTGGGATGCATGCCGATCCACACGAGATCCCCGGCAACGAGGACGTCGTCATCAGGCAGGTGCACGAACAGATCGACCTCGGTGTGGCCCCGCCCGTAGCTCAGAATCGTGGCGGACCGTTCCCCTTCGATCTCGAGGCGATCGGTGATCAACACGTCCGGCAGGGTGAGCACATAGTCGTCTGCCTCTGCCGCCAACGCCTCGGCGAGGGCTTGGGTTCCGGCCGCTCGCTGCCGCTCGTCGGGAGTAGCTGCTGAGGCAGCCAGTCGCTCGGCCCGCTCCTGCATGGCGGCGGCCCGGCGACCGAACTCGTCTCGATCGCCGGGGCCGTCAGCCACGATGAGCTCGTTCATTCGACGCGTGCCGATGATCGGCGTCGACGCGAAGGCCCCATTTCCGCGGACATGGTCTGAGTGCCAGTGGGTGTTCAGCACGAACGTGGCATCCTTGCCCGTGAGGTTCTTGGCCTCCTCGGCCAGCTCGGCGGCGGCGCGCATCGTCATGAACGTGTCGACCACCAAGGTCTTGTCCCCGAGATCGACGATCGCCGCATTCGACACGGCAGGACTCGCGGTACCGGGGGCGACGGCCGCCCATACGCCGGCGACGAGCTCGTGGAGACTGAAGGTGGATGCCATTGCCCGAGGCTAGAACGTGGCTCGATCCGCCGCCGAGCCTCCTCAAGCGTCCTCGAGGTCCCGCAGGAGGGCTTCGTACACGAGATCGGTCTGCCGGTGGCGGTAGTGCTGCAGGGCGCGGAGAATCCATCCGGCCCGCTGGCGCACGTCGCCGGCATCGGTGGCTCCGTTGTCCGGGGCCTCACCACCCAGCTCACGACGTAGTGAGCCCAACTGCCGAATGATGTCGTCGTACTGATCGCGGAGGTTCCGGATGCGCGGACCGAACCGGCGTGGGTTCTCCGCTGCGATCAACGCCAGTAGCGCGTCTGGCCGATGCAACTCCCCGCGCTCGTCTGCCATCGCCACCTCCAGCGATGCAAGTGCCGTACACACCTCCGATGTCCATCTCGCCCCGCCGGCAGCCCGCCCCAGCGCAGCCTCGAGCGTGCGCATCGCCTCCAGGGTGCGGTCCCGGTCAACGCGACTGGCGTCGAACGCGTAACCGGTTCCTTTGATGTCTTGTGTCATGTCGCTGCTCCTCGCCCGCTATCCCACACTCCGACCTCGACCACACCCGCCGCCTGCGATAGGCGCCGCGATGCTGCGCCGCGTGCGCAATAACTCAGCAATACCTCATACGATGAGGTTTGACGCGGCCAACGCCATGTCCGGCATTGCTCACACATCATGGTGCGGATTCGGCGATGCGCCGATACTGGTCGATCTCGGCACTACCACGAGCGAATCCTGCAATCGGATGGCGTGTCGCCGCGAGCGATCCCCGTCGAACTCCGAGGAAGGTAGGGCGCGGGTCCTTCCGGCCGCCGTCGGGCCGGAAGGACCCTGCGATGGTCACGAAGTGGCTCCCGCCGTGAGCTTCTCCGCCGTCCCGGACGAGATGGACACCTTGTGCGGCTTCGCCTCCTCCCGCATCGGGATGAGCACGGTCAGGACGCCGTTCTCGTAGCTGGCGTTGACATTGCTCGCATCAAGCCGATCCCCAAGGCGCACCTCCCGACGATGGATGCCGGCCGGGCGCTCTCGCAGCAACCAGGTGACGTCCTCCGTCTCCTCGACGGGACGCTCCGCGGTCACGGTGAGCACCTGGTTCTCGATGGTCAGATCCACATGCTCGGGATCGACGCCGGGGAGATCGAATCGAAGCGTGTAGATGCCATCGTGCTCGAACGCGTCCATCGGCATGACGCCACCACGCCACCGGTTGGAGAAGCCCGGCATCATCTTGTCCAGCTCTGCGAATGGATCCATGAAGCGCGTCATTGTCACGATCACTCCTTTCACTCGCTCAGTGACGGTATGACCTTGCGTTTCATATTGCCCTCGGAACGGGTGTACTGGAGGGCTCTGAACTGTCGCACATACGTATACAGCATTCAGACTAACCGTGTCAAGATGCGGGGTCCAGTTGCACCTACTTATCCGTTCAGCGCCGTTAGTGCCCGGCCCATAGCACATGCATCTCGCGCGGCGCGCGGGTCTCGTAGGGTGTGGCGTCGACCGCACCGTCAGGAGGGACCATGGATCTAGGCGTACACGTTGCGAGCTTCAGCTGGCCGGGAGGGAGAGCAGAGATCGGTCCGACCCTGGGGCGGATCGCCCAGGCAGCCGACTCCGGTGGCTTCGTGTCGCTCCAGGTCATGGACCACTTCTTCCAGCTGGAGGCGTACGCGCCGGCGGAAGAGCCGATGCTGGAGGGGTACGCCACGCTCGGGTTCTTCGCCGCACTCACCTCTGCGATTCAGCTCCGTTTGCTGGTGACCGGAGTCACCTATCGACACCCGGGGCTACTCGCCAAGATCGTCTCTACGCTCGATGTCCTCTCGGGCGGTCGTGCCGAGCTCGGCATAGGGGCCGCCTGGTACGCGCGAGAGCACGACGGCCTCGGCGTCCCCTTCCCCCCACTCGGTGAGCGCTTCGAGCGGTTGGAGGAGACGCTCCAGATCTGCCTTCAGATGTGGTCCGATGACACTGGCCGCTACGAGGGCACGCACTATCGACTCACCGAGACCCTCAACCAGCCGCAACCGATCAGCCGGCCGCATCCACCGATCATGGTGGGCGGCAACGGCGAGCGGAAGACGCTCCGGCTCGCGGCGCAATACGGCAATGCCTGCAATCTCATCGTGGCCACGCCCGAGGAGGTCGCCCACAAACTCGACGTCCTACGCCGCCACTGTGAAGCTGTGGGGACCGACTACGACGCCATCCGCAAGACCAACCTCTACATCGGCAGTTCGGTCTTCAAGGCCGACGACGATGCATTGGTGGACGAGCTGCGGGCGCTGAGCGGCGCCGGCATCGACGAGGTGCAGATCATGCCGGTGGGTCCGGACCCGGTCGCTGTGGTCGAGCGCATCGCTGCCAACGTGGTGCCTCGGCTCGCCGAGTGAGCATCTCAGCTCGAATCGTCACGATCAATCCGGCCGAGATCGGCCACGTGTCGGAAGCGCTCCAGCGAACGTACGAGGCGATGTACCGGATCCCACCGGGGGGCGCCGGCGAGGTACCGGCCATGCTCGCCGGCCACGCCGCCCGACCCGGCTTCCGCCTGAGGGCCTTGCAGTCTGACAACGACGAGCTGCTCGGCCTCGCCTACGGCTTCACCGGCTCACCGGGGCAACCGTGGCGAGACGAGATGGCCGCTGCGGTCGGCGATGGCCTGGCGCGAGAGTGGCTCATCGACCATTTCGAGTTCGCCGAGTTCGGGGTGGTACCGGGAGCTCGGCGCCGGGGTCTGGGTACCCGACTCTACGAAGCCGTGTTCACCGATCTGCCCCACGTCAGAGCGGTGCTCACCGTCCGCGAGGACAATGCCCCAGCCCTTGTGTTCTACGCACGACACAGCTGGCGGCCGCTGCATCACGGGTTCGTTCCGACCGCCGGGCACGGTCCCTACGCGATCCTCGGAAACCTGCTCACGGACACCTGACCGCGGCACCGGTGCCTCCAGAGGGCGTCCGATCCGGGTCGTGGCTACGCTCGCCGAACATGAGTCTCTGGGACGCGTGGCGGGAGTGGGCGGCCGGCCGTTCGACGCTGGACCTGGAGGTGTGGGGCCTGGAGGTGGTGTGGTGGGGTCGCCTCGGCAAAATCCTCCAGTTCGTCGGTGCCCTCACGGTGGTCCTCGACATCATTGGGCCGGAGCGTCTCATCGGCTTCGGGCAGAGCCTGAGGTCGGCCTCCCCGTTTGCGGGCACGATCGCTCGGGCTCGCCGTCGCTGGGAACCACTGTGGGCATGGGTGCGGGAGCGGCGACGGACGCCCCAACCGTTGCCTGCGGGGTGGTGGACCTCCGGCGGATTCCTGGTGCGCCTGGTCCTGGTGATGGTGGGCGTAGCGGTCGCGCTGCTGTTCGCGTCGTGGGGCTGGCTGCTCGTGGTGGCGGTGCTTTTCGGCGGCCTGGTCTTCCTCGGGGTGGCGGCAATCGTATCGATCGTGGGCCAAGGCGTGTTCGTGCTCGTGATTCGGCCATTCGCCCGGGTCATCTCGGTACCCAGCGTCGATGCGTGGGCGAAGTCGGTTGGCGTGGTACTCCTGCTCGCCGGATTCCACTTCGACCTGCTGGCTGCCTGATCGGAGCCGGAACGGGCCCGACGGGGCCATCCGATGGCCCTTGGTCCCTATCGGTGCGCCCACTCCTCCACGCATCCTGAAGATGACCGAAGAACGGCACAATGCTGCAACTAGCCATCGGATTGGCCAGCCTGGTCCTCGGCCTCCTCCTCTGGGGCGGCCAGGTGATCTCCGTCACCAACCTCCCTCTCGCCCAGCGGCTCGGCCTCCAGGAGAAGGACGAAGAGGTCGACGCCCTGTACCAACGCCTCGAACTCCAGACAGCGCGTTGGGATGTGGCCGTGCTGTGGACCTTGGTGGCCGCCGGCGGCCTGTTACTTGCCGACCACAGTTGGTGGCCGTGGGTTGCCCTCGTCGCCGGCGGCCTGACGATCGACACCGCGGGGCGCGAACTGGGCAAGCTGGCGGGGCTCCGCGCCGAGGGCGTCCGCACCGGGTCGCTTGGCGACATCCGCACGTATGTGGCCACCATGGCCGCCATGGCGGCACTGGGAGCCGTTCTGATCGTTGCCGCTGTGGCGGCCATTCTCTGACACCGGCACCGATTCTGCCCAATGGTCCGGTATCGAGTGGCCTAACCTCGACGCATGCGCCGTCTTGGAGTGCTGCTCTGTGCGCTGATCGCCGCCTGCAACCAAGCGGCGGCCGGCGATCCGCTGCCGGTGGGGCCGGCCACCACGGCCGCGCCGACCACCACCATGGCGCCACCCACAACGATTCCGCCCACGACCGCGACACCCACCACCACGACGGCGGCGCCTGTAGCACAGACAACCACCACCGAGCCCCCGGCGCGGGAGTTCTTCGTCTTCATGCCGTCAGGTCTCGACTCCGGGCTGGAGCAGGCCGTACCCGACCTGGACGGCGTCGAGTCGTTCACGGTGCTGCGGACCGGCACTCTGCACATCACCGAGACCCGCACCGCCGACGGAGCGACCGTCGATCGGCCGCCGGACGGGTTCGTGATTCCCGTGCAAGCCCGGGTGGTGGATTCGCTCGATGCGTCGGAGGTCGTCCTCGGGGCGACCTCGGCACTCGTGCGGCGACTACGGGCCGGCGATGAGATCACCTTCGAAGGCGACATCACGCTCACTGTCGGCGCCGTGGTCCCCGACCACGAGGTCGGCTCATCGGAGGTCATCGTCGGCGCCCCGGAGCGCTTCGTCGACGCCAACATCCGCTCTCGAGCGGCGCTCATCACCTATGCCGGCGAAGCGGACGACCTGGAAGCGGCCGTCCGTGCGCTGCTGGCGCCGGATGCCGTCGTCCGTATCGGCGAGCTGGGTGGGGGAACCTCGCGCCCGGGCGGGTTCGTCAGGTCTCAGGCAGCCATCAAGCTGCAGTTCGGCGAGTTCGCCTATCGACCTTCCGGCGGCGGCCAGGTGATCATCGACCCGGCGTGGGTGGAAGAGCACATAGTGACGGTCGACATCCCTCTCCTGGGCCTCACCCGATGCCACAAGGACTTCGCGGCACTCCTGACGGAGGTCATGCAGAGCCTCGTCGACGACGGACTCGCCGAGGTGATCGACCCGGCCGACTTCGCCGGCTGCTGGAATCCGCGATTCATCGCCGGTTCGACTCGCCTGTCACGCCACGCGTTCGGCGTGGCCGCCGACATCAACTTCGGGAACCCGACCGACGACGGACCGGGGTCGCCGGTACATCCCGAGCTGTTGGCTCGCATGGAGGCGGCCGGCATCCGATCCGGCCACCTGTGGACCAATCCCGACCCCGGTCACTTCGAGTGGTTCGGCCCGGACGGCTGAGCCCCGCCGACAGGTCATCGAGTCGCGGCAGCGGCGAACGCCTCCATCGACGTGAATCTCCATGTCGGCGAGACGTCACCACGCGGCGGCGCAGTGGCTCCCGATCCGCTCTTGTCGTGACGGCGATGAATCCACACCGTACGCATGCCGAGCGAGAGCGCCGGCTCGTGATCGTGATACAGACTCTCCGCCACGTGGAGCACCCGCTCCGAGGCGATGCCTCGCTCGGTCAACCGGTCGAACATGAACCGGAAACCGGCCGGGTCCGGCTTGTAGCTGCCGACGTCCTCGGCAGTGACGATGAGGTCGAACGTCACCCCCAGCCGCTCGTTGCTGCGAGCAAACGACGCCCGGTCGACGTTGCTGAGGATCACCAGCCGAAACCTGTCTGCGAGCAACTTCAGGGCGGGCGCCGAATCGGGGAATGGTGGCCACTCCCCGACCGATGCCCCATAAGCCGCCGCATCCTCAGCGGTGACCAGGACGCCACAGTCCGCGCCGATGCGCCGCAACGTCTCGGCGAGCACCTCGGGATACGGCCGCGTCGGCATGTCGTGCTGCACGTGCGTCTCGTGGGTGGCGTGGGCGGCGAGCAACTGATCCGGCCCGAGTGATAGTCCGGCGTCAGCCGCCCACGCGCCGAGTGCCTCGACGATGCCGTACTCCCAGTCGATCAATGTGCCATAGCAGTCGAAGCTGAGTGCCTCGAAGCCGTCGAAGTCGTCCATCGGTGCACCGTACCCGGCGATAGAGTCCTGGCGTGAACTGGCAACGCGAAATCGACGATCTGCATGCGTACTTTCAGGCGTACTTCCTCGGCACCGAGGACTCGCTGGAACCTGTCGAGGCAGCCCTTCACGCTGACTTCTCGATGGTCGGACCTCACGGTGGACAATCGAACCGGGACGAGACCATCGCCGCCGTTCGCAACGGCCACGCCCACACGAAGTCACTCGAGATCTGGATCACCGACCATCGCTTGCTCTACGAGACAACGGAGGTGCTCGTCGCCGGCTACGTCGAGCACCACCGGCTGTCCGATCGCAGCAACCACCGGCTCAGCACCGTCGTGTTCGTCGAGACACCAGATGCGCCCAACGGCGTGAGGTGGCTCCGGGTGCACGAGACGTGGCTGGCGGGCGACTAGGTGTGGATCTCCACCACGTCGCCGTCGACGAGCTCGTGGTCGCGACCCACCTGCTGCCCATCGAACGTCGCAGTACCCCAGATGCGGGCGTGCTTGAAGCTGCTCGCCACGTCCTTGTGGATCAGCCGGGCCAGGTCGAAGACGGTCTCGCCGGCCTGTAGCGCAAACGGATTACCGCGGTCGGCATCCTCCCCCGGCCGCTTGGTATACACGCGCACCACCCGCATGTGGTCGAACAACCAGGGTCCCAGGGCCTCGATCCCGGCGCCGTTCGTCGCCGACACGGCCATCGTCGGATACGCCACGCCCAGCAGCTCTTCGAGCACCTCGAGCTCCCCGGCCGGATCCTCCAATAGATCCGCCTTGTTCGCCACCAGCAGCGTCGGGAGACGGATGCGGAAGAAGTCCTCTTCGTCGTCGGTGACACCGTTGTCCTCCTCCGCCCAGGAAGCCACGAGATCGATCTTGCGATCCGCCAGCATGTCGATGGTCGACTGGGCCCGGCTCACACAGTTGACGTCACTCAGATCGACCACGAAGAGGCACGCGTCCGCCAGCTGAAGAGTGTTGGCGATGTGCGGAATCGGATGCTCGGGTGCAATCGACGGGACATCGATGAGCTGGAACGCGATGTCCTCGTGGCGGAACATGCCGGGTTGCGGCCACTGCGTGGCGAACGGGTACGCCTCGGAGGTCGTGTGGGAGCCTGTGAGCCGGTCGTGGAGGGCCGACTTGCCGACGTTCGGTGGGCCGATCAGGGAGATCTGGCCCGCCCCCTCGCGGCGGAAGGCCACTGGAGGGCCGGTACGGGTCGCGCCCCGCCCCGGGCTGGACACCTCTTCGGTCAGCTCTTTCAGCTTGGTGCGCATCTCGGCGCGGAGGTGCTCGGTGCCCTTGTGCTTCGGCACCACCCGCAGCATCTCTTTGAGCAGCTCGATCCGTTCCTGAGGATCCTGGGTCTTGCGGTACTGCTTCTGGACCTTGCGGAACTCGGGGGTGACGTTCGTCGGCATCAGCTCCATTCTGCCTCGGTGCGGTGGTGTTCCGCGGTTGCACGTTGCCGATGCCGGGCTGCAACGCGCGAGGATGTCTCTGTGTCCGCACAGCTGTCGATCCGCCTCCTCGATCTGGGCGACCTGGACGCCGTCCTGGCCGCGGCCCACCTCTTCGACCGCGCTCCGACCGCGGAGCTCGCCCTCGACTTCCTCGACCGACCCGGCCACCACCTACTGGTCGCGTATGTCGCGGAGGATCCTGTCGGATTCGTCTCGGGCATAGAGGTCGCCCACCCCGACAAGCGGGTCGAGATGCTGCTCTTCGAGCTGGGCGTCGAATCGGCGCACCGTCGGCGCGGGATCGGACGTGCCCTGGTCCGGGCGCTGGTCGATCTCGCCCGGGAGTTGGGCTGCCGTGCCATGTGGGTACCGACCGAACCCGACGACACCCCGGCCATTGCCACGTACCGCTCAGCAGGAGCGGACGTGCCCGAGGCGGCAACGATACTCAGCTGGTCGTTCGACGACTGACGGCTCACGCAATCAGGCCGGAGGAGCCTCGCAGTTCAGCCAACTCCGACCGCACCGACCTCCCTCGGCGCCGCCTCGTCGCGATGAAGGAAGCGTTCCGCGTAATCGGCGGGCGTGGTCGCCGGTTGGTGGCGGCGGAGCGGCTGCCACGCGGCATGCAGCAGGACCATCGCCGACATCAGGAGCATGATCACCACCACGATGGCGTCGAGCACCTGAGACCCTGGATTGCCCGGCCGCGGCTGCGCGAACTGGAAGAAGACGTCAACCGGACCGGCCAGCATCGGAATCGTGATGGCGGCGAGGAGTGCCGTTCGTCCGAGTCGTCGCTCCCAGGAGTCGCCGCGGTCGAGCCGCGAGAGGGCCACGATCACCACGCCACCGATGGCCGGCCACGCAAACGCAAAGGCGGCTCCAGGCACGAAGGCAGCTACGAGGACGGCGAGCAGCGCCCACACCATCACGATGCCGCCGAACAGGTCGAGGGGACGGACTCGGCGACCGAAGCGCCCCACCACCCAGAAGTACACCAGCACCGACACCGCGGCGAGCCCTCCCAGGTAGAGATAGCTCTCGGCGACAGCAGGAGTCGAGCGCACCGCCACCAGGAGTCGCCAGGCAACCCATCCCGCCAGCACCCCGGAGAGCCAGCCGAGCGCAGCGAACGCGGCACCCCCGAACACCTGCCGGATACCGCCCCGGCGGCGGCTGGAGATCACCGTCATAGCCACTGCAGCCACGAGCACGGCCATCGTCGCCGGCAGTGCCCAACCCGCCGGATGGCTCATCACTCGACGACCGGCGCTGACCCACACCCGTCCTGCCTCGCTGTGCATCGCCTGGAGGTCGACCTCGCCGAAGTGACGGGCCAGTGCCAGCGCCTGTGTGCCGTGATGGCCCAGGCTGTCCACGCTCACCGCCTCGACGACGTCGGCAGCAGTGTGATACATCGATGAGCCGCGGTGGTATGCCAGGTGGACTCCAGGGACGCCGGCCTCCTTGAACGAGTCGAAGTCGCTGACGGCTCCGCCGAGCAGGTCCATGAGATCCGTCACGAACGAGTAGGCCGATGGATCCGAGACGACACCGGCGTACCCGTCCACGATCCAGCCGGGCGGGCCATTGATCTCGACCAGCATCGACGGACCCGAACGGCCGATGGCCTCGAGATTCATCACGAACCCGACATCCGCCATCCACTCCGACTGCCGGACGAATGCGGTCGAGCCGTAGCGAGGTGCCGGCTCCTCTCCATCGGTGAACAGGAGGATCACGTCGTTGCGCAGCTGGGGTCCGTTCTGCAACGCCCTTCCGACCTCGAGCAGTGCGCCGACGGCGGCGGCGTTGTCGTTGGCCCCCGACGTGGTCGGGAAGGTGTCGTAGTGGCCCATCAAGACGACGGCGCCCGTCGACGCATACCCCGGGATACGAGCCACCACGTTCACGACTTGGACCATCGGCCTCGCCGGGTCGTAGTAGGCCGGGGCCGACGATGTCTGCTCGGCGGCGACCAGGCCGATGGACTCGAGCTCGCTCACGATGTATGCCCGAGCGCGGGCCGCCGCTTCGCTTCCCATCGGACGAGGCTCCGTAGCGACGGCCGCTACGTGGCTCATGGCCCGCTCCGCAGAGAACTCCGCGGAGGTCTGAGCGGTTGGTGCACTCGGCGCGATCAGTGGGGTGATACCGACGATGGCGCCGGCACTCACCATCAACGTCGCTACGCCCACCACCACCCATCGAGCGATATTCGGGGGACTACGCATGGACGCTCGCGGACCCGAAGGCGCATCGCCTCCGGCTCCTCTGGCGTACCACGAAACGAGCTGGGGCACTAGGGCCAACCCGCAGGTTCCGGCCGGCGCACCCCGGGTGGCGGCGTCGGTGCGGAGCCGGTGGTCGCCGCACCGATGATCGGGGAGAATCGGCCGCGTGCATGTGATCACCGGAGCCCCCGGCACCGGCAAGACCGCCATCATCGAGGCGCTCGGGGCCGACGTGGTGACGGTGGCGGAGCCGGCGCGAGAGATCCTCGCCGAACAACGTGCCACAGGAGGCGCGGCGGTACCGGACCGCGACCCGGCTGCGTTCGTCGCCCTGCTGTTGCAGCGCTCCATCGAGAAGTACCTGGCGTACGGCTCCGCCGGACCGACCGTGTTCGATCGAGGCATCC
>JBFGCM010000010.1:0-59795 GCA_041581135.1 Acidimicrobiia bacterium | reverse complement strand
GCCCCAGGTGGTGGCGACCGTGCTCGGCCAACTGCGGCTCGACCTCGGCCAGCCCGAGGGACACGACGAGTTGCGGTTCCTCTTCGTCGTGGACTTTCCCGTGTTCGAGGTGACCGCCGAAGGGGACATGCTGGCGAAGCACCATCCCTTCACGTCACCCCAGGACGTCACGGAGCTGCGTGAGCGGCCCGGCGAGGCGTTGGCGAAGGCCTACGACCTGGTACTGAACGGCGCCGAGCTCGGCTCGGGGAGCGTGCGAATCCACGATCCGGCCATCCAGGCGGAGGTCTTCGAGATCATGGGGATCTCCCCCGAGATGGCAGAGCGCCAGTTCGGCTGGTTCATCCGGGCGCTGCGATACGGGACTCCCCCCCATGCAGGGTTTGCCATCGGCATCGACCGTTTGGTGTCGATCATCCAGGACGAGCCCAACATCCGCGAGGTGATCCCGTTCCCCAAGACGCAGACCGGTGCCGACCCGCTGACGGGTTCGCCGGCGCGGGTCGAGACCACCCAGTTGGACGAGGTCGGCCTGCGGCTGGCCCCGAACGTGCTCGACGACGAGCCGGACTGAGCCATGACCACCGAGGACCTCTTCGCCGGCGAGCGCGCCGAGCGGCGCCGCCGCGCCGAGCCGCTGCCGGCCCGCATGCGGCCCCAGACACTCGATGAGGTGGTCGGGCAGGCACACCTGCTGGCTCCGGGCGCGGCGTTCCGCACCATGGTCGAGGCGGGCCGTCCCATCTCCATGATCCTGTGGGGGCCGCCGGGCACCGGGAAGACCACGCTGGCGCGCTTGGTGGCATCCGCATCCGACGCGGCGTTCGAGCAGCTGTCGGCGACGTCCGCGGGCGTGAAGGACGTGCGCGAGGTGCTGGCGACGGCAAAGCACCGACTCGAGACCGACGAGCGACGCACCGTGCTGTTCCTGGACGAGATCCACCGCTTCACCAAGGCGCAGCAGGATGCCTTGCTACCGGGCGTGGAGACCGGTCAGGTGATCCTGGTGGGGGCCACCACCGAGAACCCGTTCTTCGAGGTCAACTCGCCGCTCATCAGCCGCAGCACGTTGTTTCGCACCGAGAAGCTGGCACCCGAGGACATCGTCGTGCTGATCGACAGGGCGTTGCCCGGGCTCGGCGGTGCCGCCCTCGCAGACGACGCCAAGGAAGCGCTTGCGGGGCGCGTCGGCGGCGACGCCCGGCTGGCGCTCAACGCGTTGGAGATGAGCGCCATCATCGCCGAAGGGCGTGACCGAGAGGAGATCGGCCTGGCCGAGATCGAAGAGGCCTTGCAGCGCCGCATCATCCGCTACGACAAGAAGGGCGACCAGCACTACGACATCATCTCGGCCTTCATCAAGTCGATGCGGGGGTCCGACCCGGATGCCGCCCTCTACTGGCTGCACACGATGCTGGAGGCAGGAGAGGATCCTGAGTTCATCGCCAGGCGGATGATCATCCTGGCGTCGGAGGACATCGGCCTGGCCGATCACACGGCACTGGGAGTAGCCAACGACGCCTTCCAGGCGCTGCGAGTCGTCGGGTTGCCCGAGGCGGCGTTCGCGCTGTCCCACGCCGCGGTCTACCTCGCCCTCGCTCCCAAGTCGAACTCGATCTATCGGGCCATGGAGGCGGCACGCGCCGCCGTGGCGCAGAGCCCGGCCGCCGAGGTTCCGGCACCGTTGCGTTCGGCATCGTTCGCCGGTGAGCGTGAGCTCGGCTACGGGGTGGGGTATCGCTACCCGCACGACGCGCCCGATGGCATGGTGCCGCAGGACTACCTCCCCGACGAGCTGCGGGGTGCCGTGTTCTACCGGCCCAAGCGCGTCGGTCACGAGGCCGAGCTGGCCGACCGATTGGAGCACATCGACGAGCGCATGGGGCGTAGGCGCGACGGCGACGGCTGAACTACGCTCGCGGCATGCTCGTGAGGATTCGCTGGTTCCTCGTCGGTGCCCTCTCCATGGTCGGCGCCGGCGCCTACCTGGCGACCCGGCTTCGCCGTATGCGAGAGCGGCTCACCGGCCGCAACATGGCGCGGGCGTCGGTCCGCAGCCTTGCCGACGTGCTGGAGGCAGCCGGCGAGGCCGTGGCACCAACCGACCCGACCTGAACGGTTCGGGCGGCGGTTCCCTCTCGGAGCGCTCCCGGGCCGGGACTAACCTCCTCGGCTCATGGCCAACAGCGAGTTCCTCACCGGTAGCGAGATCCGACGCACCTTCCTCGAGTTCTTCCGGGACCGAGAGCACACCGTGGTGCCCTCCGCGTCGCTGATCCCGCACGATCCCGCCCTCCTGCTCACCGTCGCCGGCATGGTGCCCTTCAAGCCGTATCTGCTGGGCGAAGAGACGCCGCCCTACCCTCGGGCCGCCTCGTCCCAGAAGTGCATTCGCACCGTGGACATCGATGTGGTGGGGACCACCGCCCGCCACCTCACCTTCTTCGAGATGCTCGGCAACTTCAGCTTTGGCGACTACTTCAAGGAGAAGGCCATTCCGTGGGCCTACGACCTGGCCACCGAGGCCTTCGGGCTGGATCCGGATCGGCTCTGGTTCACCGTGCACCACAGCGACGACGAAGCCGCCGAGATCTGGATCGACGGTGTCGGCGTCGACCCCGACCGCCTGCAACGCCGGGGCGACGAGGACAACTTCTGGCAGATGGGCGTGGCCGGACCGTGTGGCCCTTCATCGGAGATCTTCTACGACAAGGGCCCCGAGTACGGCCCCGACGGTGGCCCGGTCGTCGACGAAGAGCGCTTCATGGAGTTCTGGAACCTCGTGTTCATGCAGAACGTCCAGGACGTGCCCTATCACGTCATCGGTGATCTTCCCGCCAAGAACATCGACACCGGTGCCGGGTTGGATCGCGTGGCCGCGTTGCTCCAGGGTGTCGACACCGTGTTCGAGACCGACCTGATGCGGCCGATCATGGCCACCGGAGAGAACGCATCCGGCGTGCAGTACGGGGCCGACGAGCGGAGCGACGTCAGTCTGCGCATCCTCGCCGACCATGGCCGTGCCGCCACCTTCCTGGTCGCCGACAAGGTGGTGCCGTCCAACGAGGGCCGCGGCTACATCCTGCGCCGCCTGGTGCGGCGGGCCGTCCGTCACGCCGCACTGCTCGGCTCCGACGACCTGATCATGCCGAGGTTGGTGCGTGCCACCATCGACGTCATGGCGGACGCGTATCCTGACGTCGCCGCCAAACAGGCACTCATCACCGAGATCCTCGAGCGTGAGGAGACCGGGTTCCGGCGGACGCTCGCCTCGGGTCACCAGTTGCTCGACCAGGCGTTGCAAGGTGTGAAGCAGGGCGGCACTCTGCCCGGGGCGGAGGCGTTCAAGCTCCACGACACCCATGGCTTCCCGGTGGAGCTCACCGAGGAGATCCTCACCGAGCGCGGATTCTCGCTGGACCGCACCGAGTTCGAGACCATGATGGAGGCCCAGCGCGAGCGCGCCCGAGCCGACTTCCGCGGCAGCGGGGGAGTCGACTACACGGAGGCCTACCGCACTCACCTCAGCCGCCTCGACCCCACCGAGTTCACCGGCTACGAGGCAGAGTCCGCGGTGGCCGTCATCCTCTCGGTCTTGCGGGAAGGCGACTCCGTGGAGCGAGCCGAGACCGGCCAGCCGGTGGAGGTCTTTCTCGACCGGACACCGTTCTACGCCGAGTCCGGCGGCCAGATCGGGGACTCGGGGACCTTGATCACGGAGACCGGTGTGATGCGCATCGACGACACCCGGTTCGCGTTGCCGGGCATCCACGGCCACCGTGGGGTCGTGGTGGACGGTCACATCCAGCCGGGGCAAGACGCCAAGCTCGAGATCGACAGCGACCGCCGCGAGCACATCCGCAAGAACCACACCGGCACCCACATCCTGCACTACGCCCTGCGGGAGACGTTGGGGGAGCACACCCATCAGGCCGGCTCGCTGGTGGAACCGGAGCGCCTGCGGTTCGATTTCAGCCACTTCTCCGCCCTGAACCCTGATGAGGTCGAGGAGGTCGAGCGGCTCTCGAATCTCCGGATCATCGAGAACGCCCGGGTGACCACCACGATCACCACCAAGGAGGAGGCAGAGGCGATGGGCGCGCTGGCCTTCTTCGGGGACAAGTACGGCGATCAGGTCCGCGTCGTGTCCGCCGGCGACTATTCGGTGGAGTTCTGCGGCGGCACGCACGTTCCGACGACCGGTCAGGTGGGGCCGCTCCTCTTGGTGTCGGAAGGATCGGTGGCGGCCAACACCCG
This sequence comes from Acidimicrobiia bacterium, assembly GCA_041581135.1. Classification (GTDB taxonomy): domain Bacteria; phylum Actinomycetota; class Acidimicrobiia; order Spongiisociales; family UBA5794; genus JBFGCM01. The sequence continues at coordinate 55,538 of JBFGCM010000010.1, read as the reverse complement.
GCGGGTCGAGGCCCTCACCGGCACGGCGGCCTACGCATATCTGGTGGATCTGCGGTCCCAATTGCGGGCGGCCGAAGGAGCGTTGCGAGCCCAGCCGGGCGAGCTGGTGGCAGCCGCCGGCTCCGCGGCAACCCGTCTCAAGGAGGCCGAAGAGCGCATCGCCAAGTACGAGTCCGAGGCTCGCACCGAAGCCGCCAAGGCCCTCGCCGACACCGCCGAGAAGGTAGGCGCCTCCTCGCTCGTGGTGGGCGCCGTCGACGGCATGGCCCCCGACGAGCTGCGAGTGCTGGCTGCGCAGGTGCGGGACCGGCTCGGCAGCAGCGCCGGGGTGCTGGCTTCGACCCGTGGGGGCAAGGTCGCCCTGGTGGCGTTCGCCACGCCGGATCTCGTCGACGAGGGGGTACTCGCCGGCGAACTGCTGGCACCGATCGCGGCGATCGTTGGCGGTGGCGGCAGCCGTGACCCCCAATTGGCCCAAGCCGGAGGACCCCATGCCGATCGGATCGCGGACGCGTTGGAGGAGGCGCGCCGGGCGCTGCGCACCGCTCTTGGGTGAGGTTGGTCACGGCGATCGGTCCGGGCGCTACCTGGGCCTCGATCCGGGCGAACGGCGTATCGGCGTCGCGATATCCGACGAACTCGGTATCATCGCCACGCCCCATACGGTGATCGATCGGAAGCGGGAAGCCGTCGCCGCCAGGCTGCGGGAGCTCTGCTCCGAACTCGACATCAGCACCATCGTGGTCGGGCTGCCGACGACACTGGCCGGCGAGGAAGGACCGGCAGCGGCGGAAGCCCGACGATTCGGACGGTGGGTGGCCGAAGCCACCGGGCTGGCTGTGGAGTTCGCCGACGAGCGGTACTCGACGGTCGTAGCGGAGGACGCCCTCATCGAGGGCGGGATGCGGCGCAGCAGGCGCCGCCAGACGAAGGACAAGGTTGCGGCGGCAGTGATGCTCCAAGGTCATCTCGACGCCCGCCGGCGTGAGTGATGCAAGTTCAGACGTATACCCCGACGCCGGTGCCACCCCCACCGTCGGCCGGCAAGCGTGTGCTGGCCGTGGTGGCCGTGATCGCCGTGGTCGCACTGATCGCACTCGGCCTCTATGTGGCGGCTTCGTCGTTGGGCAGCTCAGTCGGCAACGACAACACGCTGCGACCGCCCGGTGTCGCGGTGACCATCGACATCCCCGATGGGGCATCGGCGCGCACCATCGGCGGCATCCTGGAAGAAGCGGGGCTCATCGCGAGCGCCAGTGAGTTCGAACGCGCGGTGCGGGACGTCAACGCGGCCGGCGACCTACGCGCCGGTTCCCACACACTGGTGAGCGGCACCGCGATGGAGGACATCATCGTTGCCCTGACCCGGCCGCAGGCCCCGGCGGAAACCTACCGGGTGACCACCATCGAAGGGCTCACCGTGCGCGAGACGCTCGATTCTCTCGCTGAGGAGACGCTCTACTCGGCGGATGAGTTCGCTGTGGCGCTCACCGACGGTTCCGTGACCACGGCGCTGCGCTCGACGGCCCCCGCCAGCTTGGAGGACTGGGAGGGTCTCCTCTTCCCCAACACCTACGAGTACCTCGCCGACGCCACACCCGCTGAGATCCTGCAGAGGATGGCCTCGACGATGGAAGACAAGGTGGAGGCCATCGATTGGAGCCGGGTCGAGCAGTTCGGCGTCACCCGTTACGAAGCCATCATCATCGCTTCGCTCATCGAAGCGGAGGCCAAGCTGGACGAGGACCGCCCCCTGATCGCCAGCGTCATCTACAACCGCCTCGGCCTCGGCATGGCACTGCAGATCGACGCCACCATCATCTATGCCTTGGGGGACGAGTACGACGGCCAGTTGACCAACTCCGACAAGGAGTTCCCTTCGGACTGGAACACGTACTACGTCACCGGCCTTCCCCCGACGCCGATCGCCGGCGTGGGGGTGGCCTCCCTGGATGCGGCGGCGAACCCGGCTGAGACCGATTACCTGTACTACGTGCTGGTGGATCCGTCGGGGGCCCACGGGTTCAGCGCCACGCTCGAGGAGCACAACGCCCGAGTGGCCAAGGCACGTGCCGAGGGAGTCATCGGCTCCTGAACGCGTCGCCACGACTCCGCTTCGCCGTGCTCGGCGATCCGGTCGAGCATTCCTTGTCGCCCCGGATTCAGGCCGCCGCTTTGCGCAGTGCGGGTGTCGATGGCATCTACGAGGCCCGCCGGGTGGACACCGCGGGCATGACGCAGGCGGTGGCCGAGGTGCGGCAGGGGATCCTCACGGGTGCCAACGTCACGATGTCCCACAAGCGATTGGCGTGGGATCTGGTGGACCGCCACCTCGGCAGCGCCGGACGGGTGGGTGCCGTCAACACGTTGGTGCGTGACGACGGTCGCGTTGGTGGAGCCAACACCGATATCGACGGCGTGCGGTTTGCCTGGGAGCGGGCGGGGTTGCAGTGGTCGGCGCCGGTCCTGGTGCTGGGCGCCGGAGGAGCAGCGGCAGCCGCACTCCTGGCCACCGAGGGTCGCAGCGAACGAGTGATGATCAGCGCCCGGCGGTCCGAGCGGGCGAACCGTCTGGTGGAGCAGCTGGGGATGCACGCAGTGTCGGTGATCCCATGGGGCGACCTCGACCCAGTTCCGGCCGGCGCCATCGTGGTGAATGCAACGCCGTTGGGGATGCAGGGGGAGCGGCTGCCCTCCGGCCTCGTCGCCCGGGCCGGCGGCTTGTTCGAGATGGCGTACGGGAGCGGTGACTCTCCGGCGCTACAGGATGCCTATTCACGTCAACTGCGCATAGCCGGCCCCATCGACATGCTCATCGGGCAGGCAGCGGCGTCGTTCGAGCTTTGGCTGGACCGCACTGCGGACGTCGACGCCATGTACGCCGCGTTGGGCGCCCACGACGCCGAAACGTGAGCCCGGACAGCCCTCTCCGAGAGCACGGAAAGTCTCAAGACAACTACTGAGCGTGCCGTTACTTCGCTCGTGCGCCGGAAAGCCCGGAACCCGAGAGGAGGCACAACGTGACGAGCGATGCCCGCCATCTGGGCTCGATGCTCCTCGAGGAGGGACTGCTCACCAACGAGCAGCTCGACCAGGCCATCAATGCACAGGCGGAGTCGGGATTGCCGCTCGGCCGCGTCCTCCTCGAAGAAGGCTTGGTCAAGGAAGCCGACCTCGTCAAGACGCTGGCCCGCCAGATCGGCATCGATTATGTCGATCTCAACGAAGTCACGATCGACCCCGCAGCCGTCGCCGCCGTACCGGAATACCTACAGGAGCGGTACACCGCGCTGCCCATCGGATTCGACGACGGCAGGCTCGTCGTGGCCATGGCCGACCCGGCGAACGTCATCGCCGTCGATGACATGCGAGCGGTGTCGGGGATGGAGATCTCACCACGAGTAGCCACCCGGAGTGACCTCGAGGAATCCATCTCCAAGATGTCGCGGTTCGACGAGTCGGTCAGCGACCTGGCCGAACTCGCCGCGGGTGAGGACGAAGAGACCGACCTCGGTGGGCTGGAGGTGGCCGCCGATGAGGCCCCCGTCGTCAAGCTGATGAACACCATCATCAGTCGAGCCGTCAACGAACGGGCGTCGGACATCCACATCGAGCCGGGTGAGCGTGACCTGCGGGTGCGATTCCGTATCGACGGTGTGCTCCACGAGGTCATGACCACACCCCGCACCATCGCCAATGCGGTGGTCAGCCGTATCAAGATCATGGCCGAGCTGAACATCGCCGAGCGTCGTGTGCCGCAGGACGGGCGCGTGAGCCTCCGAGTGTCGGGCCGGGCGGTCGACCTTCGCATCGCGACGCTGCCGTCGATCTACGGCGAGAAGGTGGTCATGCGTATCCTCGACAAGAGCGGTGGCGTGGCGACGCTGGACGATCTGGGGTTCCTGGACTACAACCTCGAGCGGTTCCGCAGCTCCTACACGAAGCCCTACGGTGCGATCCTGGTGACGGGCCCCACCGGATCTGGAAAGACCACCACGCTGTACTCCACGCTCGACATACTCAACGAGCCGCATGTGAACATCATCACCGTGGAGGATCCGGTCGAGTATCGCCTCGACGGCCTCACCCAGGTGCAGGTGAATCGGAAGGCCGGGCTGCTCTTCGCCACGGCGCTCAAGTCGATCCTGCGTTCCGACCCCGACGTGGTCCTCATCGGTGAGATTCGTGACGTCGAGACCGCCCAGATCGCCGTTGAAGCCGCCCTCACCGGTCACCTCGTGCTGTCCACCCTGCACACCAACGACGCTCCCTCGAGCATCGGGCGACTCACCGACATGGGTGTCGAGCCGTTCCTCGTCAGCTCGGCGATCGACTGCGTCCTCGGACAGCGTCTGGCTCGCAAACTCTGTGACAAGTGCAAGGTGCGCTACACCCCCGAGCGCAATGCGCTGGAGCGCATCGAGTGGGACTTCGAGGCTTCCGACGGCACGCCCGAGCTCTATCGAGCCGAGGGATGCAAGATCTGCTCCAACACGGGTTACAAGGGCCGAGTCGCCGTCAACGAGGTGATGCTCGTCACCGAGGAGATCCAGCGAATGACGGTGGAGCGGGCATCATCCGAACAGATCAAGAAGGTCGCCATCGAGCAAGGAATGCAGACCCTTCGAGCCGACGGGTTCGCCAAGGTGAAGATGGGCTTGACGTCCATCGAAGAGATCTTCCGAGTCGTCGCCTGAGTACCCAAGTCGTGCAAGTAATCAAGGACGAATGATGAACAAGGTCGCCCGCCAGCTCGGACAGTTGCTGGTCGACAATCGACTCCTGACCAAGGACGCGCTCGAGGTGCACATCGGGACGGCCGAGGCAAGTGGCCAACCGCTTGCCCGCGTCCTCATCGATGCGGGACAGGTGCGGGAGCAAGACGTCTTGCGGACCGTGGCCCAGCACCTCGATCTCGAGTTCTTCGATCCGGTCGACACGTCGCCCGATCCCGCCGCCCTCCGTCGCCTCGACGAGAAGTTCGCCAGGAAGCTCGAGGCCATGCCGTTGTCGATCAACGAAGCGGGGACGGTGGTCGTGGCGGTACCCGATCCCTTCAACGAAGAGAAGCTGGGGCTGCTGCGCAAGGCTCTTGGCGGCGAAGTCGCGCCGGCCCTCGTCCACAGGACGGCGTTGGTTGCCGCGCTGCAGACTGCCTACGTGGGGGTCGAACAGGGGGCACAGGACTCAGACGGGGGTCCGCTCAACAAGGCGGCGGTGGCGGAGGCCATCGAAGACTCGCTCCACACCGGCGAGCGCTTCCACGTCAACGACCTGCTCAACGAGCTGCTCGACAAGGGTGGTTCCGATCTGCACATGACCGCCGGCTCTGCGCCGCAGGTGCGGGTCAACGGCTCGCTGGTGGGATTGGAGCAGTTCGGCATCCTCAAGCCCGCCACGCTCCGAACCCTCATCTACGGCATCCTCACCACGCGGCAACGGGAGCAACTCGAGGAAGCACGGGAGCTGGACTGCAGCCATCCCTTGCCCGGGCGCGGTCGGTTCCGCGTCAACGTGTTCTTCCAGAGGGACTCTGTCGGCGCAGTGATGCGAGCGATCCCCAACGAGATCGTCCCACTGGACACGCTGAACATGCCGGCAGTGGTGAGCGATTGCGCCAGCCTGAGCCGGGGAATGGTGCTCGTCACCGGTCCCACCGGGTCGGGCAAGTCGACCACGCTCGCCTCGATCGTCGACCTCATCAACCGCACTCGCAACGATCACATCATGACGGTCGAGGATCCCATCGAGTTCATGCACAAGCACAAGGCGGCCATCGTCAACCAGCGAGAGGTCGGAGCCGACACGCTCTCCTTCGCCAGCGCGCTGAAGCACGCCCTGCGGCAGGATCCCGATGTGATCCTGGTCGGCGAGATGCGCGACCTGGAGACGATCTCCACCGCGATCACTGCGGCGGAGACCGGTCACCTCGTGTTCGCCACCCTGCACACCCAGGACGCGCCGTCGTCGGTGGAACGCATGATCGACGTGTTTCCGAGCCACCAGCAGCAGCAGGTGCGAGTCCAGCTGGCCAGCTCGATCCAGATGGTGATCTCCCAGCAGCTCCTGCCGACCAAGGACGGCAAGGGCCGGGCCGCCGCGGTCGAGGTGATGGTGGCCACGTCGGCCATTCGCAACCTCATCCGTGAGGGCAAGGTGCACCAGATCTTCAGCTCCATGCAGGCCGGGGCCAAGTACGGCATGCAGACAATGGATTCTGCGCTGGCGGATCTGGTCAAGAGCGGTCGGGTCGCCTACAAGCTTGCGGCGGAGCGCAGCAGTGACCCTGAGGCCTTCGAGGTGCTCATGGGGGGCACACGATGAGCTCGGCGACGTTCACCTACAAGGTTCGCGACAAGTCGGGCACCGTCCGAACCGGTGAGATCGACGGCGCGTCAGCAGGCGCGGTCGTCAAGGCGCTGAGGGAAAAGGGCCTGATACCCCTCAAGGTCGAGGAGAAGTCCAACAGCGGTCTCCAGATGGAGATCAAGATCCCGGGACTGTCGGATCGCGTCAAGAAGAAGGACGTGGTCATCTTCAGCCGCCAGTTCGCCACCATGGTGAACTCCGGACTGTCGCTCATCCGTGCCTTGTCCGTGCTCGTCGACCAGACCGAGAGCATCGGCCTCGCGGAGGTGCTGCGTCAGGTGAAGACCGACGTGGAGCAAGGAACGAGTCTGTCGGGGGCGATCGAGAAGCACCCCAAGGTCTTCGACGAGCTGTACGTCGCCATGATCCGGGCCGGCGAGGTGGGCGGTGTCCTCGACGAGACGCTCGAGCGGCTCGCCGACATGATGGAGGCCAACCTGGCGCTCCGATCCAAGATCAAGTCGGCAATGGCGTACCCCGCTGTGGTCGGTGGCCTCATCGTGATGGTCACCTCGGCGATGATCATCTTCGTGGTTCCGATATTCACCGACCTCTACAACGAGCTCGGTGGTGGTGCCGAGCTGCCGCTCCCCACCCAGATGCTCGTGCTGCTCTCCACGATCGTGACCAAGTTCTGGTGGTTGGTCATCCTGCTGCTGGTCGGCGGGATCGTCGGTCTGCGCCGCTGGAAGAAGACGGACCAGGGCAAGATCACCTGGGACAGATTCAAGCTGAAGATGCCGATCTTCGGACCACTGGCCCATAAGACGGCCTTGAGCCGCTTCTCACGGACGCTCTCGGTCCTCAGCCGTACCGGCGTGCCGATCTTGCAGGCGATCGACATCGTCAAACAGACGTCGGGAAACGCCGTCATGGGGGTTGCGCTCGACGACGTCAAACAGTCGGTGCGAGAGGGCGAGTCCTTCGCCGCTCCGCTCGGCCGGCACAAGATCTTCCCCCCGATGGTCGTGCAGATGATGACGGTCGGTGAGGAGACGGGCGCCATCGACACCATGCTCGCCAAGGTGTCGGACTTCTACGACCGGGAGGTCGACGACACCGTGTCGGCGCTCACCAGCCTCATCGAGCCGCTCCTGATCGTCGTCATGGGGGTGACGGTCGGCGGCATCCTCATCTCGCTGTATCTGCCGATCTTCAACATCGCCAGCCTCGTCGGCTAATTGTCACCAGGTAGGCCTGGTTGCCCAGAGCAGCAGGGACTAGTCACCACGCACTGTGGCGAATGACCCCCCGAAACCGCTCAACCCGTCACGCTCCGCAGTCGATACAGCATCCGAGGTCGAAAGTCGGCCTCGGATAGAAACACTCCCAGAAAGGGGTAACTACTGATGCTGAAGATGATGCGTCAGCGTCTGTCCCAGGAAGAAGGCTTCACGCTCATTGAGCTGATGGTCGTCGTGCTCATCATTGCAGTGCTCGTCGCGATCGCCATCCCTTCGTTCCTCGGCTTCCGGAACAGCGCCCAGGACCGCGCCGCCCAGACGGCGTTGCGGAACACGTTGCTGGCCCAGAAGGCCACCTGGACCGACAGCTCGGCCTACACGTCGAACGCCACCACCCTCGCCGGCTATGAGCCGAGCATCGTGATCGGCACCGGCGTCAACGAGGTCAACATCGTGAACGCTGTGGCCACGGAGACCTGCATGGAGAGCGAGTCCGCTTCGGGCAAGTTCTTCGGGATCTACCAGCCCAGCACCGGCGGTACCCAGTACGGTGTCCACACGGCGGCGGGTCTGTGCCCGGCCTCGGGTGCTCCGAGCACCGGTACTTGGCAGACCGCCTCCTTCCCGAGCGGCTGATCCAACCAGACAAGTGAATGACAGGGACGGACCTCGGTCCGTCCCTGTCTCGCGTCTACAGTCGCTTCAGTCCGGCGTACCGCCGGCCGAACTACTCACCGTGGAATCGCTGCTCTTCGCCATCGCCGTCGTCGTGGGACTCGTCAGCGGGTCGTTTCTGAACGTCGTCGCCTACCGAGTGCCCCAGGGCATGTCGGTGGTGCGGCCTCCGTCGGCATGTCCCAACTGTTCGGCGCCCATCCGCAACCGGGACAACGTCCCTGTGTTCGGGTGGCTGGCACTCCGCGGTAGGTGTCGCGATTGCGGCGAGCCGATCTCGGTGCGGTACCCGATCGTTGAGGCGGTGACCGGGGTCCTGTTCGGGTTGACGGCCCTCGTCATCGGTGCCGAGTGGGTCCTGCCGGCGTATCTGTGGTTCGTGGGCGTGACGGTGACGCTCACCCTCACCGACCTCGACCACAAACGCATTCCAAACGCGATTCTCTATCCGGGCACGGCGGTCGGCGCCCTGTTGCTCGTGCCCGGTGCCCTGATCGATGGCAACGCGCCGCAGCTGATCAGCGCCTTCGGTGGGGCGATCGCCTACTTCACCGTGTTGCTGCTGATCGCCCTCGTCGCTCGCGGCGGGTTCGGCTTCGGTGATGTGAAGCTCGCTTTCCTGCTCGGTCTGTTCTTGGGCTATCTGGGATGGGGGAGGGTGTTCGTAGGATTCTTCCTGGCATTCCTCCTGGGCGGGCTCGTGTCGGCGGTGCTGCTCGTGGCGAAGATCAAGGGTCGGAAGGACGCCATCCCGTTCGGCCCGTACCTGATCGCCGGGGCGTACCTCGGGATCGTCGTCGGCGGACCCATCGTGGACTGGTATCTGGGGTAAGGCGAGCGGCCGCCAAATGCTTGGAGGGTTCTCGCCCCGTCGCTACGCTCCAAAATCACAGTGGTGTAACTATCACCATTGATCCGGTCTGCTGGGCCGGAGACGGGGCAACGCTGGATAGTCGGGCGGAGAGACGATGGCCGTCAATGTCGGCTTGGACATCGGGAGCGCTGGCGTGCGCGCCGCGGTCCTCGACGCATCCAAATCCAAACGGGTGCTACGTCGGTTTGCCGAGATGCCCCTGCCGCCCGGCGCCGTCCAGGCGGGGGAGATCCTCGACGAGGCGGCGGTAGCCGAGGCGGTGTCCGCCCTCTGGAAGCGGGCGAAGCTGCCCAAGAAGGGCGTCATCGTCGGGACCGCGAACCAGAAGCTGGTGGCCCGTCAGGTCGACGTTCCCCGCATGGAAGAGGCCGAGCTCACGGAGGCCCTCCCGTTCCAGGTCCAGGACTCCATACCCATCGCCGTCGAGGAAGCCGTGCTGGACTACGTCCCGCTGGAGGAGTTCAGCACCCCCGAAGGCGAGCCGATGCTGTCGATCCTCGTGGTGGCCGTGCACCGTGACACCATCGACACGCTGTCACGGGTGACGGACACGGCCGGGCTCAGCCTGGAGGCGGTCGATCTCCAGGCGTTCGGGCTGGTACGTGCGGTGTACGGGGAGCTCGGTTCGCTGGACGCGCCTTCCGAGGCGATCGTCGACATCGGAGCCACGCTCACGCAGGTCGTCATCGCCCAGGGCGGCGTCGCCCGGTTCGTACGGTTGCTCCCTCGGGGAGGCGACGACTTCACCGAAGCGCTCATGGATGCGCTCACCATCGATCTGGAGCCGGCGGAGGAGCTGAAGCGACGAGTCGGTGTCGCCGCGGAGGAACCCGATCCGGGCACCGGGGACGAGGCCACCGCGCAGCGAGTCATGACGCGGCTCGCCGACGGATTGATCGAGGAGATCCGAGGCTCGATCAGCTTCTACTCGTCACAAGCACCCGCTGTCGAAGTGAGTCGCCTCGTGGTCGCCGGCAACGCCGCGCGCCTGCCGCACCTCGCCAACCGGTTGGGCAGAGCTGTTGGCGTGAGCATCGCTCCGGCCAAGGTGCTCGAGAGCGTCGAGCTGGGCCGGGTCGGGTTGTCCGACGAAGAGATGCTTGCGGCGCAGCCGGTCCTCCCGACGTCGGTGGGGCTGGCACTGTGGGGATATCCCTGATGCGCCCGATCAACCTGCTCCCTCCCGAGGCATTTCAGAAGGCGGCGGCGCGCCGCCGCTTCGTGCAGGTCGCCCTCGTCGCCGTTGCGTACGTTGCATTGCTGGCCGTGCTGACCTTCTGGTGGCAGGGCCGGGTGGACCGCGCCGAGGAAGAAGTGGCCATGCAAGAGGCACGCAACGCCGAGCTCCAAGCCGAACAAGGTTCGCTGGTGAGCGCACGGGAGCTCGTCGACGAGTTCGACGGCGACGTCGCACTCATCCAGGCGGCACTCACCGACGACGTCTCATGGGGTCGGCTGTTGAACGACCTGGGCCGCGTCATCCCCGAGCGAGTGTGGCTCAACAGCTTCTCCGGCGCAGTGGATCCCAGCGGAGAGGGTATCGGCGGGATCTCGGTGTCCGGCACCGCATTCGATTACGCCGACGTGTCGTCGTGGCTGCGTCAGCTGGATTCGGACAACTTCCCCGGTGTGTCGGGCACCTGGGTGACGTCGGCCTCCACCGGACTGATCGGTGAGGCCGAGGTCGTGAACTTCGTCTCCTCCACCAGCCTCACCGACGATTCGCTGTCGACCCGGGCGGTCGACCGCATTCCAGAGGCGCCGCTGTGAGGCGCAGTGCCATCCTCCTCATCGTCGCCGGGTTCCTGCTCATCACCGCCGCGTGGTGGTTCCTGCTGATCGCTCCCAAGAACCGCGCGATCACCGACGCCAACGACCGTCTCGCCGTCGCCATGGACGAGGAGATCGTCCTCGTGCAGAGCATCCAGCGGCTGGAGTCCATCAAGAGCAACGAGCTGCAATACCTGGCGGCCATCAACGAGGTCGAGACCAACATCCCCAACGAGCCGCAGCTCGATGTCTTCATCGAAGACATCACGTTCCTGGCGGAGCAGGCCGGCGTCGAGTTGAGTGGCATCAGCACGGCCGTACCGGTCGAGTCGGGCACGACGCCGGGCTTGTTCGAGATGACCGTTTCGTTGAGTGTGGATGGCGAGTATTTTGAGATCCTCGGATTCCTCTTCGGCCTCGAAGACTTGGAGCGTCTGGTCAAAGTGCAGTCACTCTCGCTGGTACCGCAGTTCGAAACGGTGGTGATCGAGGCCGATCCCGGCGACGACACGGACGACCCGACCGAGGAGCCGACGACTGAAGAAGTGGAGCGCATTCGGCTCGAGACGCTGTCCACCGAGATCTTTGCAGTGGCCTATACCCGCAGCGGCGTCACGGTGGTGACGACGCCGCCCGCCGAGGGCGAAGCGCCGCCGCCCGAGGAGGGCGCAACCGAGGAAGGAGGCGGTGGATGAACGAGCATCGCATCAACGGCTTCTTCGCAAGCCTCATCGGCATCATCCTCATCGCGACCGGGATCACCGCCATCTGGGTGCTCTTCAGCAGCGGTGTGTTCAACCCGCTACCGCAGGGGCTGTCGGCACCCACCGGCCCCGGGGTGGAGGCGGCGCCGGCCGAGGTGCTGACCGGCCCCGTCCGGCTGACGAACTCGTTCCAGATCAGCCAGCCGCGCGATCCGTTCCGGCCGCTCATCACGCCAGACTCACCAGTGACCGACGTGCCCGGGGTGGGTGGGGGCACCACCACGACGACGACCACTGCCCCCGGAACGGGCAACGGCGACAACGGCAATGGGTTCACGCCGGACACCAACACCATCACGTTGATCGCGGTGCGCGACGTCAGCGGCACGCTGCGGGCGACCATCGAGGTGAACGGCACCGAGTACGAGGTGGGAGTCGGTGAGACGTTCGCCGTCTCGTACAAGGTGGTCAGCCTCAGCGCCACCGGAGGAGTGTTCAGCTTCGGAGACACGGTCTTCGAGCTGGACGTGGGCCAGATGATCCTCAAATGACATCCGCTCGACACACATGAGATCTCCGCTCGACGCGGAGCCCCGAGGGAGAGGGACCGGCCGAGTGCCGGCCCTCTCCCGGCTTTTGGGCCTCCTAGCATGCCCCCGATGTTGAGGTTCCTCACTGCAGGTGAGTCCCATGGTCAGGCGCTGGTCACCATCGTGGAGGGCCTGCCGGCCGGCCTGCCCTTCACCAGGGAGGGTTTGGCCACCGAGCTGGCACGGCGACGGCTCGGATACGGACGCGGCAGGCGAATGCGCCTTGAGCAGGATGAGATCGAGCTCATCGGGGGGCTTCGGTTCGGCGAGACCATCGGCAGCCCTTTGGCCGTTCTCATCCGGAACACCGAATGGCCCAAGTGGCACGAGGAGATGAACCCCGAAGCCGGGTCGAGCCGGCGCATGCTCACGGCCCCGCGGCCGGGTCACGCTGACCTGGCGGGCATGATCAAGTACGACCGGCGCGACGCCCGTGACATCCTCGAGAGGGCGTCGGCGCGCGAGACGGCGGCCCGCACCGTCGCCGGGTACGCCGCCAAGCAGCTCCTGGCCCTCGTCGGAGTGAGGGTGTTGAGCCACGTGGTGGCCATCGGGCAGGCTGGCGCCGACGCCGATGCGCTGCCCACGCCGAATGACCTCGAGGCTATCGACGCCTCCCCGGTGCGTGCCTTCACGAAGGCGGCCTCAGACGCCATGGTGGCCGAGATCGAGGCGGCCAAGGAAGACCGTGACACCCTTGGCGGCGTGGTCGAGGTCCTCGCATACGGACTGCCGCCCGGTATCGGCAGCCACGTGCACTACGACCGCAAGCTCGACGCAAGACTCGCCGAGGCCCTGATGTCGATCCAGGCAATCAAGGGGGTCGAAGTCGGCGACGGCTTCGAGTCGGCGCGTCGCCGCGGCTCGGCGGCGCACGACGAGATCTACTACGACGACGGCGCGTTCTCCCGTAAGACCAACCGGGCAGGCGGCACCGAGGGAGGCATGACCGTGGGGGGCCTCCTCCGGGTGCGAGCGGCGATGAAGCCGATCTCCACCGTGATGCGCCCGCTGGACACCGTCGACACCGACACCAAGGAGGCGGAGAAGGCGTTTCGTGAGCGCAGCGACGTGTGCGCCGTCCCTGCGGCCGGAGTCGTCGCCGAGACGATGGTGGCCTTCGTGCTCGCCGGCGAGTTCATGCGGAAGTTCGGTGGCGACACCGTGACCGACTTCGTGGCCGCAGTGGATGCGTATCGCACGCGCGTCGGCGAGTTCTGATGAACGTGTGGCTGGTGGGCGTCATGGGCTCCGGAAAGAGCTCCGTCGCAAGCGAGTTGGCGCGACGGTCGGGCCTGGAGTCCGTGGATTTGGACAGGGAGGTGGCGGCGCGCACCGGCTGCTCCATCGCTCACCTCTGGGGCACCGTGGGCGAGGCCGCCTTCCGTGACATGGAGGCCGCAGCTCTCATTCGCGCCGCGTCACGCGGGGGCCAGGTCATCGCCACCGGAGGCGGGGCCGTCCTGCGCCCCGAGAACGTCGAGCGGATGCGCCGCTCGGGAACGGTCATCTGGCTCGACGCATCCCCCCCGGTCTTGGCGGCGCGCTTGGGCGACGGTGACGCCACAAGACCCCTGTTGGCGGAGCACGGCTCCGCCGAGGCGGCATTGGCAGCCATTCGCCAGCAACCTGCGGATCTGTATGCGGCCGCCGCTCACCACCACATCGCCACCGACGAGCTGGACGTTGCCGAGGTGTGCGACCGCATCGAGCAGCTCCTCACCCTCGCCGATTCCAGGATCATTGCCGGCACCGCCGAGGTTGTCGTGGGATCGGACCTGGTGAGTCGGGTCGGCGAGCTGCTTCCTGAGGCGGCGGGGCGCACCCGGGCCGCAGTCCTCACTCAGCCGGCAGCCGCCGGCTACGCCGCTGATGTGTGTGCCTCGCTGCGAGCGGCGGGCATCGTGGCGGAGATCCGCGTCCTCCCGGACCGTGACGCGGCCAAGACCCTCGCCGAGGTGGAGTCGACCGCGGAGTGGCTCAACGAGCAACGGATGACTCGCGCCGACCTCGTCGTCGGTGTCGGTGGTGGTGCGCTCACCGACGTCGCCGGCTTCGTCGCCGCCACGTACCTGCGTGGAGTCGATGTGGTGCTGGTCCCCACCACGCTGTTGGGTGCCGTCGATGCCGCCATCGGGGGAAAGACCGCGGTCAACGTGGGCGGCAAGAACCTGGTCGGGGTGTTTCGCCATCCGTTGCTGGTGGCCGTCGACACAGCGGTGCTGGCGGAGCTGCCCGTCGAGTTGCGGCGTGAGGGTGCGGCCGAAGCACTCAAGGCCGGCCTCATCGCCGACCCCGTCATCGTGGAGGAGTACGAGCGAGAGGGTCTGGAGGCGCCTCTCGCCGAGATCGTGCGGCGGGCCATCGCGGTGAAGGCGGCGGTGGTCAACGAGGACTTCACCGAGCAAGGACGCCGCGCCATCCTGAACTACGGGCACACCATCGGGCACGCCCTGGAGGTGGCCTCCGGGATCAGCCACGGGGCGGCGGTGGGGATCGGCATGGTGGCGGCAGGGGAGGTGTCATCACGGCTGACCGGCTTCGAGGAGGCCGACCGCCAACTGGCCGTCATCGAGCGGCTCGGCCTCCCGACGACTGCCCCTGCCGTCTCCCGTGAGCGGGTCACCCAGCTCCTCGAGCTGGACAAGAAGCGTGATGCCGGGGGACTGCGCATGGTCGTTCTGGAGGCGATCGGCCGGGCCGCCGTGATGCCGGTGGATTCGGCTACCGTGGACGCCGCCCTCCACGCCGTCGGTCTGTGATCCGGACGGTCCCAGCGATCCAAGTGAGTCGATGAACCACGCCCAACGCATCAGCGATCTGCGAAGCGATCTCGAGCACCCGTTGCTCGTGACCTCGTTGCCCAACATCCGGTACCTGACCGGGTTCACCGGATCCAACGCGTACCTGCTGGTCGGGCACGATGGCGAGGCCGTGTTCGTCACCGATGGGCGCTACGGCGAGGTGGCGACCAGGTTGGTCTCGACCCTCGACGACGTCGAACTCGTCGTCTACTCGGGCGCCGTGCGGAATGTGCTCGCCGACGTGCTCCGTCCGTTCGGTCGCGTCGGGCTCGAGGCCTCTCACGTGTCATGGGACTTCGTTCGTGAGGTTCGCAACTCGGGAGTGGCCGAGCTCGTGCCTACGTCCGGGCTCGTGGAGGGACGCCGCATGGTGAAAGATGTCGATGAGGTCGAGGCGTTGCGCGCCGCGGCAGCTGCGGGCGATGCCGCTTTCTCCGACCTCGAGTCGCTGGCGGCGACCGCGGCCACCGAGCGGGAGTTGGGCTGGGCTCTCGTCGACCACATGCGCCGGGGTGGCGCCGAGCAAGCTGGGTGGGAGCCCATCGTGGCCGTAGGACCTCACGCCGCTCGTCCGCATCACCGCGCCGGGACCGGGGACGTGCGACCGGGGTTGCTGCTGCTGGATTACGGATGTGTGGTCGATGGATATCACTCCGACATGACCCGCACGGTGTGGCGAGGCGGCCAGGTCGACACCGAGATGGAGCGGGTCTACCAGGCGGTGCTCGAGGCGAATCTGGCCGGCATCGCCGCGGCCACTCCGGGCGCCACCGGTCACGATGTGGATGCCGCGTGCCGCGAGGTCCTGCGGAGCTACGGGTTGGAGGTGCACTTCATCCACTCAACGGGCCACGGAGTGGGCCTCGAGATCCACGAAGACCCCCGCGCCGCCAAAGAGAGTGACCACGTGCTCGAGCCAGGCAACGTGATCACGGTGGAGCCCGGTGTCTACCTCGAGGGCAGAGGCGGGGTGCGCATCGAGGACATGGTGCTGATCACCGACGACGGGAACGAAGTGCTCACCACATCGCCGAAGGAGTGGATGGCCGCATGATCTCGACCAACGACGTCCGGCCCGGTATGGCGCTCAAGCTGCCCGAAGGACTCTGCACGGTGCTCGAGCACCAGCACACCAAGCCGGGCAAAGGGAAGGCCTTCGTCAAGATGAAGCTGCGCAACCTCACCACGGGAGCGGTGGTGGAGAAGACCTTCCGTGCCGGTGAGAACGTGGAGGACGCCAGGATCGAGCGGCGGGACTATCAGTACCTGTACAAAGACGATCTCGGGTTCCACTTCATGGACGCAGAGAGCTTCGAGCAGGTTGCCGTGCCTGAGGACGTACTCGAGGAAGCGGCGCCTTACTTGGTCGAGGGCACCATTGCCCAGTTGTCGATATTCGAGGGCACGACCATCGGCATCGACCTTCCCGCCGCTGTCGAACTCGAGGTGACGTACGCCGAACCGGGCGTGAAGGGCGACCGCGTCTCGGGAGCCACGAAACCCGTGACCGTTCAGACCGGTCTCGTCGTCCAAGCCCCCTTGTTCGTCGAGCAGGGTGACGTCATCAAGGTCGACACGCGGAGCGGGGATTACCTGACCCGGGTCAGTGGCTAAATCCGAGGCGCGTGACGAAGCGCTGGCCGCGCTCTATGCGACTGAGCAGCGGGGAGCCGCCACTGCGCTCACCGAGGGCCTGACGAGCCGACCGCGCCGCCTCGTAGCGGGAGTCTGGGAGCACCGTGAGTCGCTGGATGTCGCCATCGACGCGACCTCTGAGGGCTGGCGCGTGGAGCGTATGCCGGTGGTTGACCGCAACATTCTCCGCATCGCCTTGTTCGAGTTGCGCACCACCGACACGCCGGTCGGGGTCATCGTGTCCGAGGCAGTTCGCATGGCCAAGGAGTACTCAACCGAGAAGAGCGGGCCCTTCATCAACGGCGTACTGGCCAACCTGGCCCGGCAGGAGCGGTCGGCGACCGAGGCGTGACGCCCATCTGAGGATGACACGCCGTCGATCGGGCCGCTGCTATGGTGCCGCCGACGACCTTTAAGACCGGTCCGGTGAGGCCGGAAAGGGAGGATCATGCGCTGTGATTCTGTCGTGCAGGGACGACTGCGCGAGTACAACGCCGGGAACATCGATTGGGTGAGGCCTGTGCCTCTGGGGTGGCCGTGCGGCGGTTGATGGAGCCCGAGGACATCGAACGGGCAGTACGCCGCATCGCCCACGAGATCATCGAACGCAACCGAGGCACCGACGACGTGGTGCTGGTCGGGATCCACACCAGGGGCACACCGCTGGCGCACCGCATCGGCGAGTTCATCGCCGAGTTCGAGAAGCCGGTGCCGGTGGGGTCACTCGACATCGGCCTCTACCGCGACGATCTCGACGCCCGACCGACGACGACCCTGGGACCCACCGCAGTGCCGCACCCCATCGACGAGAGCACGGTGGTGCTGGTGGATGACGTGTTGTTCACCGGCCGCACGATCCGCGCCGCTCTCGACGCACTGGCCGACCTGGGGCGACCGGGCCGGGTGCAACTCGCGGTGCTGGTGGATCGCGGGCATCGCCAGGTTCCCATCCGCGCCGACTACGTCGGCGTGAATCAGCCGACGGCCCTCGGGGAGCGGGTGACCGTGCGCCTCGTCGAGGTGGACGGGGAGGACTGTGTGTTGCTGCAACGGGAGGCGGAATGAAGCATCTGCTCACCACGGAAGGCCTCCCGGCCGAGGAGCTGCTGAGCATCCTGGATCGCGCCGATGAATTCGCCGAGGTGCTCCGGCGTCCCATCCCCAAGGTGCCGGCGCTGCGCGGCAAGACCATCGCCACGATGTTCTTCGAGCCGAGCACGCGCACGAAGATGTCCTTCGAACGCGCCGCCAAGGCACTGTCCGCCGACACCATGTCGTTCACGAGCTCCACGTCCTCGTTGTCCAAGGGCGAGAGCCTCAAGGACACCGTGCTCACGGTGGAGGCCATGGGCGCCGACCTCATGGTGATACGCCACACCGCCACGGGTGCTCCCTGGCGAGTGGCGGAATGGTGCTCGGTGCCGGTGGTCAATGCGGGTGATGGCGCCCACCAGCACCCCACTCAGGCGCTGCTCGACGTGCTCACGGCCCGGCAACACTTCGGACGCATCGCCGGGCTGCGCATCGCCGTCGTGGGCGACATCCGCCACTCTCGAGTGGCGCGTTCGGGCGTGTTCGCCTTCGACACGCTCGGGGCCGACGTCACCTTGGTGGGCCCTCCGACGCTGCTCCCGGTGAACCGTGACGGTTGGCCCGCTTCCGTGTCGCACTCGTTGGACGACGTGATTCCGGAGGTCGATGTCGTCTACCTGCTTCGTGTGCAGACCGAACGGGGCGGGGCCAGCGTCTTTCCGTCCTTGGCGGAATACGTGTCCCGCTACGGGATGACTCGCCGCCGGTTCGAGCGGCTCAAGCCCGACACGGTGGTCATGCACCCGGGTCCGATGAACCGCGGCATCGAGATCGCCAACGACGTCGCAGACGACCATCGCTCACTGGTGCTCACCCAGGTCGCCAACGGAGTAGCCGTCCGCATGTCGGTGCTGTTCGGTCTGCTGGGAGCCGGCCCTGGGGACGGCCGCGATGGGTGAGCCGCTGCTCCTCCAGGGCGGCATGGTGATGACGCCGGGCGGACCGGCTGCGGCAGACGTCTTGATTCGAGACGGCTTCATCGTCGGCGTCGGCAACGACTTCGACGCCACCGACCTGCGGATCGTCGATTGTTCCGGTGCCTGGGTGGGGCCGGGGTTCGTGGACCTGCACGTGCACTTCCGGGAGCCGGGCCAGGAGTGGAAAGAGGACATCGCCACCGGTTCGGTGGCCGCGGCCGCCGGCGGGTTCACCGCCGTGGTGGCGATGCCCAACACCGATCCTCCGATCGACTCCGGTCACCTGGCGCGGTATGTGGCCGATCGAGGGGCTGAGGCGGGCAGCGTGCACGTGATGCCGGCGGGTTGCATCACCATGGGGCGGCAAGGCGAGAAGCTCGCCCATCTGGACGAGCTGTGGGACGCAGGGGTACGGATCTTCTCGGACGACGGTGACACCGTGGCCGACGCCGGAGTCCTGCGGCGCGCCATGGACTATCTCGCCGAGCGGGGCGCAGTGATCGCCCAGCACGCGGTCGATCCCGGGCTCGCTCGTGGAGGGCACATGCACGAAGGACAGGTCTCCTCGCGGCTTGGGATCTTGGGGATTCCGGCAGAGGCCGAGGAGGTGATCATCGCCAGAGATCTCGCGCTGACCCGACTCACCGGCGCCCGGTACCACGTGCAGCACCTGACCACCGCCGCCGGGGCCGCCATGGTGGCGAAGGCCAAGGATTCCGGGTTGCCGGTCACCGCCGAGGTCACCCCCCATCACCTGGCGTTCGACCATCGGAACGTGGAGGAGACGGATCCCGACTACAAGATGATGCCTCCTCTGCGCGATGTGGCTGACGTGGAGGCGCTGCGCGAGGCGCTCCGGACCGGCGTGATCGACGCGGTTGCCACCGATCACGCCCCGCACGCCGCCGTCGAGAAGGACGTGCCATTCGAACACGCGCCATTCGGCGTCACCGGTCTCGGCAGCGCTGCGGCCGCGGTCAACACCTTCGTCGAGCTCGATGCGGAAACGTTGTTTCAGCGCATGTCCGTCATACCGGCTCGGATCGCAGGTCTGCCCGACCATGGCCGGTGGCTCGCCGACGGCCTCCCGGCCAACCTCGTCGTGTTCGACCCGACCCGGCGCACGATCGTCGGCGCCGGCCCGTCGAAATCAGCGAACTCGCCGTTCATCGGCCGCGAGCTGCGTGGGCACGTCCGGGCGACGGTCTCGGCCGGCCGCCTTGTCTTTGGAGGTGACGGATGAGCACGGGCCTCCTCGTCACCGCAGACGGCGCCGTGTTTCGCGGCGAGTCTGTCGGCGCAGAAGGCGTGACCACCGGGGAAGTGGTGTTCAACACCACCATGACGGGTTACCAGGAGGTCTCCACCGATCCGTCGTATGCGGGTCAGGTGGTGGTCATGACGTCGCCCCACATCGGCAACTACGGCGTCCACGATGGCGACGCCCAGGCGTCCGCACCCCACTGCACCGGCTTCGTGGTGCGATCGATGGCCCGGCGGTACTCGTCGTGGCGGGCTCAGGGGTCGTTCTCCGATTACCTGCTCCATCACGGGATCGTGGCCCTGGGCGAGGTGGACACCAGGCGACTCACCCGCCACGTCAGAGACCGCGGCGCCATGCCGGTGGCGATGGGCACCGATGTCGACGAGGCGGAGCTGGCGGCCATGGCGGCCGCGGCTCCCTCCATGGAAGGCCTCGACCTGGCTACGGGAGTGAGTACCACCGAGGCCTACCACGTGGCGGCCGATGCGCCCCGCAGAGGTCACGTGGTCGCGTACGACCTGGGGATCAAGCGAGACATCACCGCGGCACTCGCCGGCCGTGGGCTCGACGTGACGGTGGTGCCGGCCACCACCGCAGCCGAGGCCGTCCTGGCGATGGATCCCAACGGTGTCTTTCTCTCCAACGGCCCGGGAGACCCCGAGCCGCTCCACGAGACCGTGGCCGCGGTGCGGGCCTTGCTGGGTCGGGTTCCCGTCTTCGGCATCTGTCTGGGCCATCAGATACTCGGGCTGGCGCTGGGCGCCTCGACCTTCAAGCTCCCGTTCGGACACCACGGTGGTAATCACCCGGTCCGGCGGCTTGCCGACGGCGTGGTGGACATCACCTCTCAGAACCATGGGTTTGCGGTGGATCTGTGGTCGCTCGTCGACGGTGACGCCCCATCGCGTCGTGGCGTACCGACACCGGAGCTGCTGCCGGCCCGGGTCGATACCGAGTACGGCCCGGTGCGAGCGACCCATCAGAACCTCAACGACGGCACGTTGGAGGGGATGGAGTGCCTCGACATCCCCGTCTTCTCAGTGCAGTACCACCCCGAAGCCGCACCAGGACCCAACGACGCCGCAGTGTTGTTCGACCGCTTCCGGGAGCGCATCCTCTGATGCCACGCCGCAACGACATCTCGTCCATCCTCGTGATCGGATCCGGTCCGATAGTCATCGGACAGGGCTGCGAGTTCGACTACTCGGGAACCCAGGCCACGCGCGTGCTGCGCTCCGAGGGCTACCGAGTCATCCTCGTGAACTCGAACCCGGCCACGATCATGACCGACCCGGAGTTCGCCGACGCAACGTACATCGAGCCGATCAGCCCTGAAGTGGTCGCCGCCATCATCGAGAAGGAGCGGCCCGACGCACTGCTCCCCACCCTGGGCGGTCAGACCGCCCTGAACGTCACGATGGCGCTTGCCCAAGATGGTGTGCTCGAGAAGCTCGGGGTGGAGTTGATCGGAGCCGGGGTGGAGGCCATACAGACCGCAGAAGACCGAGGGCGGTTCAAGGCGGCGATGGACGCCGCCGGCATCCCGTCCCCGATCTCACAATACGCCCACTCGCTGGACGAGGCGATGGCGGCGGCGGCTGATCTCGGCTACCCGCTCATGGTGCGCCCGTCGTACATCCTCGGAGGCGGCGGCACCGGCCTCGCCGACGATGAGGCGAGCTTCCGTGAGATCGTCACCGCCGGCCTCGACGCCTCGCCGGTGAGCGAAGTGCTGGTCGAGGAGTCGGTGTACGGGTGGAAGGAGTTCGAGCTCGAGGTCATGCGGGACGCCAACGACAACGCCGTCATCGTCTGTTCCATCGAGAACCTGGACCCCATGGGTGTTCACACCGGCGACTCGATCACGGTGGCACCGGTGCAGACGCTGTCCGATCGCGAGTACCAAGCGATGCGCGACGATGCGATCACCTGCTTGCGCGCCATCGGCGTGGAGACCGGCGGCTCCAATGTGCAGTTCGCCGTGGACCCGGCGACCGGCCGCCGGCTCATCATCGAGATGAACCCCAGGGTGTCACGATCGTCCGCCTTGGCGTCGAAAGCAACCGGCTTCCCGATCGCCAAGATCGCCGCCAAGCTCGCAGTGGGCTACACGCTCGACGAGATCGCCAACGACATCACGGGTGCCACGCCGGCTTCATTCGAGCCGGCCCTCGATTACACCGTCGTGAAGGTGCCGAGATTCGATTTCGCCAAGTTCCCCGCCGCCGGGGACACGCTCGGCACCAGCATGCGCAGTGTGGGAGAGGCCATGGCCATCGGTAGGACCTTCCCTGAGGCCCTACAGAAGGCGCTCCGCAGCCTGGAGACCGGGCGCGCCGGCCTCGGGGCGGACCGAACCGAGCACGCCTTCGCCGCCCTCGACGACGAGGAGCTGTTGGAGCGGGTGCGAGTGCCACGACCGGACCGCATCGGCGCAGTTGCCGAGGCCCTGCGTCGAGGGCACTCACCGGACCGCGTGGCCGCGGTCTCCAGCATCGACCCGTGGTTCGTCGATCAGATCTTGCAGATCGTCGAAACCCGTACCGAGATCGAGCAGTCTCCCGAAGACCCGGGGCTCCTGCGCAAGGCGAAGCGGATGGGCTTCAGTGACCGGCAGCTGGCCTTCATCACTCGCCGGAGCGAAGCCGACATCTCGGCGTGGCGTCGCGCCCACGGCATCACCCGCACCTTCAACACGGTCGATACCTGCGCCGCCGAGTTCAGGGCGGAGACGCCGTACTTCTACAGCTCGTTCGAGGAAGAGAGCGAAGTACCGCCGCCCGGGACGCGCACGGTGGTGGTACTGGGCTCGGGTCCCAACCGCATCGGGCAAGGAATCGAGTTCGATTACTGCTGCGTGCACGCGTCGTTCGCGCTGAAAGACGCCGGCTACGAGCCGGTCATGATCAACTGCAACCCGGAAACGGTGTCCACCGACTACGACACCTCCGACCGCCTCTACTTCGAGCCATTGACCGTGGAAGACGTCGTGGGCGTGTTGGAGGCCGAACAGCCGGCTGCCGTCATCGTGCAGCTCGGCGGCCAAACACCGCTCGGGCTGGCGCGAGCAATCGAGGCCGCCGGAGTGCAAATCGCCGGCACGAGCCCCGACGCCATTGACGCCGCCGAAGACCGGGAACGGTTCGCCGCGCTGTGCCACGCGACCGGCATCCCGCAGCCCGCCAACGGCGTGGCGAGCTCGGTCAGGGAAGCCGAAGACGTGGTCGACGTCATCGGCTTGCCGGTGCTGGTTCGGCCCTCGTATGTGCTCGGCGGTCGTGCGATGCGGGTCATCTACACGGTGGAGGACCTCTCGGAGTACCTGGCGGAGTTCTACGGAGATCTTCCCGGAGCCGCCGACCTCGCTGATGCGCCGCTGTTGATCGACCGCTTCCTCGAGGGTGCCACGGAGGTCGATGTGGATGCCATCTACGACGGCACCGAGCTGTTGGTTGGGGGAGTGATGGAGCACATCGAGCAGGCCGGAATCCACTCCGGGGACTCCGCATGTGTCGTGCCACCCCCGACCCTCACAGAGATCGCGCTGGCGCGGATCCACGACTATACGGAGCGCATCGCTCGCGGGCTCGGCGTGCGTGGTTTGCTCAACATCCAATACGCCGTGCGGGATGACGACGTGTTCGTCATCGAGGCCAACCCCCGCGGATCGCGAACGGTGCCCTTCATCTCGAAGGCCACCGGCGTGCCGCTCGCCAAGGTGGCGACCCGAGTGATGATGGGCGAGAGCCTGCGGCAGCTTCGAGAGGCCGAACTGGTCCCGGCGAGCCATGGCAATTCGTTCACGGCGGTGAAGGAGGCCGTCTTGCCCTGGGATCGCTTCCCCCAGGAGGACGTGGTGTTGGGCCCCGAGATGAAGGCCACCGGCGAGGTCATGGGCGTGGGGCCGGATCTCGGGGTGGCGTTCGGCAAGGCGCTGTTGGCTGCGGGCCATCGGGTGCCCGACTCGGGGACCGTGTTTCTCACTGTCGACGATCGGGACAAGCCCCAGGCCACCGAGGTGGCGGCGATCATGCTGTCGCTCGGCTACCGGGTGGTGGCGACGCGAGGCACCGCCGGACACCTTGCTCGCAACGGCATCCAGGCCACGATCGTCGACAAGGTGGGCGAGGGACCGTGGAACCCGCTACACATGCTCGAGGCCGGCGAGATCCAGATGGTGTTCAACACTCCTCGGGGGCGGCGGGCTCGGGGCGACGGCGCCGTCATCCGGCAGGCGGCTCACCGCCACGGGGTACCGTGCGTGACGACCATCGAAGGCGCGTTGGCGGTGGCCCGTAGCCTCCAGGCAGGACCCGACGCCATCGTCGACGTGCACAGTCTCCAGAGCCTGCACTCATGATCCAACACGTCGATCTGACCACCACACTGGGGTCGCTCCAGTTGCGGACCCCGCTCATCGCCGCCTCGGGAACGGTCGGCTCGGTGGTCGACTTCGTCGCCGTCGCCGCCTTCGAGCACTATGGAGCTGCGGTGGCGAAATCGGTGAGCGGCGAGCCGTGGCCCGGACGGGCCGCACCCCGAATGGCTCCGGCCGGCGCCGGGATGCTCAACGGCATCGGCATCCAGAACCCCGGGGTCCATGGATGGGCCGAGTCGATCGGTCCCCGTCTCGGACAGGTCCCCACCCAGGTCTGGGGCTCGGCTGTAGGCGAGACGGTCGAGGAGTTCGCCATGGTGGCCAAGGGCCTCGGCGCCGCCGGTGTGGCGGCCGTGGAGGTCAACCTGTCCTGCCCCAATCTCGACGGTGGGGGCATGTTCGCGCTCGATCCCCATGCCTCTGCCCGGGTGGTCGGGGCAGTGCGTGCCGTGTCGGAAGTACCGGTGGGTGCCAAGTTGTCGCCGAACTCCGAGGACATCGTTGCCGTCGCCCGCGCCGTAGCCGAGGCCGGGGCCGACTGGGTGACGCTGACCAACACCATCTGGGGCACCCGCATCGACCTCGACAGTCGCCGCCCGGTGCTGTCAGGCGGCGTGGGTGGGTACTCGGGGGCGCCGCTGAAGCCCATCGCTATGCGGTGTGTGTGGGAGGTGTCGCGTGCCCTGCCGGAGCTGCCCATTGTGGGGTGTGGCGGCGTGCGCACGGGCCGTGACGTCGTGGAGTACCTGCTCGCCGGAGCATCGGCCGTGGCCATCGGCACCGCTCACTTCGCCGAGCCTCGCGTGGGCCGCCGTATCAAGCGTGAGCTGCAGTCCTACTGCCGCCGCGCCGGCATCGATGCGATCGCCGACGTCGTGGCGCAGGCGGCATCGTGGTGAGCGACCGCAATCCCGTCATCGTCGCTCTCGACCTCCGTACCGCAGAGGAGGCCGTGCGCATGGCCAAGTCCCTCGCCGCCCACGTCGGTGGCTTCAAAGTGGGTCTCGGCCTCTTGATGGGACCAGGCCCGGGGACCGTCGCCGCACTGTGTGAGTTTGGCAAGCCGGTCTTCGCCGATGCCAAGCTGCACGACATCCCGTCCCAGGTCGAAGCGGCGGCACGCCGGCTCGGTCGCCACGGTGCTCGCTGGGTCACCTGCCACGTGTCCGGGGGAGAGGCGATGGTCCGTGCCGCCGTTGCCGGGCTCGCCGCAGGTGCTCCCGACGTCGCCGGCGTGCTCGGAGTCACCGTGTTGACGAGCCTCGACGAGGCGGCCCTCACCCGGATCGGCATCACGGCAACGCCCGGGAGGCTGGTGTCGAAGCTGGCCCGGGTCGCCGCCGCAGCCGGATGTGAAGGGGTGGTGTGTTCCCCACGCGAGCTCGGCGTCGTGGCCGAAGTTGCGCCGGAGCTGGCGAAGGTGACGCCGGGCATTCGGATGGAGCCCGCCGCCGACGACCAGGCGAGAACCGCCTCGCCCGCGGAGGCGCTGGCGCGAGGAGCAGACTGGTTGGTGGTGGGGCGGCCGATCACTGCCGCCGCCGATCCGGTCGAGGCTGCCAACCGGCTGTCGCAGCAACTGCGAGAAGCGATCGGTTGATAGAGTGCGGCAGGCGCAATCTGGAGGGAAGCCCGCATGCCACCGAAGCTGACCGCCGAACAGAGACAAGCCGCGTTGGCAAAGGCCGCCGAGGCGCGCCGGGCGCGTGCCGAGATGAAGGAACTGCTCCGCACCGGCAGCCTCACGCTGAGCGAAGTCTTCGAGCGGGCAGAGACCGACGACATCATCGCCGGAACCAAGATCAACGCTGTACTGGTCTCCATGCCGGGCCTGGGCAAAGTCAAGGCAAAGCGACTCATGGAGGAGCACGCCATTGCCGAGAACCGGCGGATTCGCGGGCTGGGAACGCGCCAACGAGAGGTCCTCCTCGAACTCTTCTCCTGAGTCTCCGCTTCCGTCACCCGACGGCGACGCGCCGACCGGCGTTCTGCTGGTGGTCTCCGGTCCTTCGGGTGTGGGGAAGTCCAGCGTCGTCGACGGGTTGTCACGGGCCGTCCCGTTCCACTTCTCGGTCTCGATGACGACCCGTCCTCCCCGGGAGTCCGAAGTCGACGGCGTCGACTACTGGTTCGTGACCCGCCAGGAATTCGAACGACGGATCGCCGCCGGCGAGCTCCTGGAATGGGCCGAGTACAACCAGGATCTCTACGGGACACCGCGAGCCCCCGTGATCGAACAACTGGCAGCCGGACACCACGTCGTGCTCGACATCGAGAACGAGGGGGCGCGCCAAGTGCGCCGCAGCTACCCCGAGGCCGTGCTCGTGTTCGTGCTGCCACCGAGTCTGGCCGTCCTCGAGCAGCGACTGCGCAACCGAGGCGACACCGCCGATGCCGACGCCCGCCTGGCGGTGGCCAGGGAGCAGATCGCCGCCGCTCCGGATCTCTTCGACTATGTCGTGGTCAACGACGACCTGGATGCTGCGATCTCGCGAGTCGCCGATATACTGGCGTCTCCGGCCGCCCGGCCGCAGTCCGTGACCGAGGAGACACCATGATTGAGCCGCCGATCGAGCACGCCGTCGACACCGTCGGTACCCGTTTCGGCCTGGTCGTCCTGGCCGCTCGGCGCGCCCGGCAGATCAACGGGTACTTCAACCAGCTGGGCGAGGGCTTCGGCAGCTACGTACCGCCTCAGGTCCATTCGTTGAGCCGCAAGCCGCTCTCCATCTCCCTCGAAGAGATCGACGAGGGGAAGGTCGTCGTCGCCGAAGAGGAGTAGGCGATGTTGGCCGGGCGACGCATCGTCCTCGGCATCTCCGGAGGAGTCGCCGCGTACAAGGCCGCCTACCTGGCCCGACGCCTCGTCGAACACGGTGCCCGGGTTCGTACGGTGATGACACGGTCGGCCACCAAGTTCCTCGGGCCGCAGACCATCGCTGCCATCACCGGGGAGCACCCGCACACCGAGCTGTTCGGTGCCGAATCGGTGAGCCCGCATACCGAGCTCGCCCGATGGGCCGACCTCATCGTGGTGGCGCCGGCCACCACCGCGACCATCGGCAGGCTCGCCGCCGGGATGTCAGAGGATCTCCTGAGCGCCACCGTGATGGCCTCGATCCGGCCGCTGGTCGTTGCACCCGCCATGCACACCGAGATGTGGGAGCACCCCGCCACGCAGCGCAACATCGACCGGCTCCGTGCCGACGGTGCCACCGTGGTCGGGCCCGGAGTCGGGGCGCTCGCCGGCGGCGACGAGGGAGCCGGCCGCATGGCGGAACCCGACGAGATCGTCGCCGCCGTTGCCGGCGTCTTCGAAGCGAGGGCGGGCGACCTCGCCGGCTGGCGCGTACTCGTATCGGCGGGAGGGACTCGGGAACCGATCGATCCGGTCAGATTCGTGGGCAACCGGTCGTCGGGCAAGATGGGCCATGCCATCGCCAGAGAAGCGGCGGTACGCGGCGCCGCCGTGGCGCTCGTCACCACGGTGGATTTCGAGCCCGTGTCCGGCGTGGAAGTGGTAGCGGTCGAGACGGCGGCCGAGATGGCGGAGGCGGTATGGAGCCGAGCCGGGGCCGTCGAGGTGGCGGTGCTGACGGCTGCGGTGGCCGACTTTCGCCCCGCCACCCCGCGCGACGCCAAGCTGAAGCGTGCCGAAGGCGACCTCGAGGTGACCTTCGAGCGCACACCGGACATCCTGGCGGGCGTGGCGGCGATGCACGATCGGCCATTCCTGGTGGGCTTCGCCGCCGAGACCGGATCGCTGGATGATGCCGTCGACAAGGCGAGGCGGAAGGGAGTCGACCTGCTGGTGGGCAATGACGTCGCCAAGGAGGGTTCCGGGTTCGGGACGGACACCAACGAGGTCACCTTGGTGATGCCGGACGGAACGTCCGAACCGTGGGAGCTGATGTCGAAGGCAGAGGTGGCGTCCCGGCTGTGGGACCGGATCCGCGACCTGCGTCGCTCCGTACCCTGACGCGCCGTTGGAGCTGATTGCGCACGTCGTACCGGACGTGCCCACCTACGCCCTCGACGACGGCTTCCGGTACCGGGTTCCTCGCGAGCTGCCGCCCGTGTCGGTGGGTTCGATCGTCCGTGTTCCCCTGGCAGGCCGACGGGTGCGGGGATGGGTGGTCGCCGTCGGCGAGGCACCCATGCCCGATCGTCCGCTCAAGGACGTCGTGTCCGTGTCGGGGGATCTTCCGATCTTCCATCCGAAACTGCTCGACACACTCCGCTGGCTGGCCCTGCACTACGTGGCCCCACTGGCGGCGCTGCTGAAGAAGGCCGGACCACCCAACTTGCCCAAGGTGCGCACGCCGCCGGCGCTCCCCGAGGTTCCCGAGACCGACCCCTCCCTGATCCACGAGCTGGTGCAGGCGGTGGTGCGGGGGCGCCAAGCCCGCCCGCGCTATCTGGTGGGGCCAGGACCGTGGGCGCCGGCGGTGGCATCAGCAGTGGGACCCGTCGTGGCCGGGGGAAGAAGCGCCATGGTGGTCGCGCCCACGGCCGTCGAGGCCGAACATCTCTGTGACGAGCTGCGAGCCAGGTTCGGCGCTCGCGTGGTGCTCGGGATGAGCGCGCTCAGCGCAGCGAGGGTGACGACTGCATGGGTGCAGGCAGCCACCACACCCGGCCTCGTCGTCGTCGGGACACGCGAGGTCGCAACATGGCCGGTGGCCGAGTTGGGCCTGGCGATCGTCGTGGAAGAAGGCCGGCGTGGAATGAAGTCTCCCCAGACTCCCACGCTCCACGTGCGGGAGGTGCTGCGCAGGCGGGCCGGGGTCGAGCGCTTCGGCCTCGCCTTCATGTCGCCGGTCCCGACGGTCGAGGCGGTGGCGACCAACGTGGACGTCGTGGAACGCCCCGGTCGGGCGTGGGGCATCGTCGAAGTCGTGTCACCGGCCGACGAGGCACCCGGCGCAGTGGTGCTCGATCACACCCGTCACGCCATCCGGGGTGTCGTCGGGCGAGGGGGACGGGTGTTCGTGTTCGTGCCTCGGCGTGGGTATGCGCCGGCGTGGAGATGCGCGGCGTGCGGCTCCTTTCGCCGGTGCGAGCAGTGTGGTTCCGGTGGCGGGCGAGGACCCAGGTGTGAGCGGTGCGACGTCGCACTCGGGGTTTGCCTCGCGTGCGGCGGCGACCGCTTCGTGCCGGTCGGTATCGGAGTGGGTCGCGTCACCGAGAACCTGCGCCGCATGGTCGACCCTGCGCTCCAGGACCGGCTGGTGGTCGGCACGGAGCGCGATCTCGTCGGCTTGGCTGCCGTAGACCTCGCCGTGGCGGTCGATGTCGATCGCATGCTGCTGGCGCCCCACTATCGCGCCGCGGAGGACACCTTGCGCGTGCTCGCCAGGGTTGCCGGAGCGCTCGCCGGTAGGGGAGGTGGCCGACGCTGCATCGTGGAGACCGATCTCGTGGATCACCCGGTGATCACGGCGTTGCGCTCCGGCCATGCCATGGAGTTCCTCGTCCGGACTGCGGTCGAGCGGCGTGCTGCCGGGTTCCCACCGGCGGGAGATCTGCTCGCCATCGAGTCCACCAACGCTCCGCCGACCGCAGGTGCGGATCTCGTCGCTGCAGTGGGGGAACGCGGCCAGGTGTTGGGGCCGGCCGCAGTCAGGGATCGCACCCGCTGGCTGGTGCAGGGACGAGACTTGTCGGGCGTGAAAGCCGTGCTCCGAGGGGTCATCCACGAGTGGCGTGAAGGCGGCGCCACGGTGCGGATCGACGCGGATCCCACAGATCTCTGAGCGCTAGTCTCGCTGAGCCATGGCCCTCTTTCCGATTCGCACGTTCGGCGATCCCGTTCTACGCACGGTCGCCGAGCCCGTCGATGTCGTCGACGCGTCGATCGAGCGACTCGCCGAGGACATGCTCGAGACGATGTACGACGCGCCCGGGGTGGGGCTCGCGGCTCCTCAGATCGGTGTGTTGAAGCGGGTGTTCGTCGCCGACATCGGCGACGGTCCGTTCGTGATGATCAACCCGGAGCTGGTCGAAACCTCCGGCTCGTGGACGTTCGACGAGGGATGCCTGTCGGTGCCCGGACGGTTCTGGCCCATCAAGCGGCCCGCCTATGCCCGGGTGCGTGGACTCGACCTCGAGGGTCAAGACGTCGAACACGACGGCGAAGAGCTCATGGGCAGGGTGCTGCAACATGAGATCGACCACTTGGACGGGAAGCTCCTGCTCCACAAGCTGAGTCGCAGGGTGCGAGCTGGTGCCTTGCGTGAGCTGCGAGAGGAAGCGCTGGGCCTGACGTGATCCGGGCGGCATTCTTGGGGACACCGGCGGCTGCGGTGCCGACACTGGCAGCGCTCACTTCGGTCGGCGTGGTGACGCACGTGATCACCCGTCCCGACCGGCCCCGTGGGCGCAGTGGACGCCCTGTGCCGCCACCCGTGAAGGTGGCAGCACACGAATGGGGTCTTCCGGTGGTGCAGCCCGCAACCAAGGCCGAGCTGCACCGAGTGATCTCCGACGCCCACGTCGACGTGGCGGTGGTCGTTGCGTTCGGGATGCTCCTTCCGTCCGAGACCCTGGCGATCGTGAAGCGAGGTTTCGTCAACGTGCACTTCTCGCTGCTTCCCCGCTGGCGGGGCGCAGCACCCGTCGAACGAGCGATCATGGAGGGGGA
This sequence comes from Acidimicrobiia bacterium, assembly GCA_041581135.1. GTDB lineage: Bacteria > Actinomycetota > Acidimicrobiia > Spongiisociales > UBA5794 > JBFGCM01. The sequence goes on along the minus strand of JBFGCM010000010.1, from coordinate 24,639 downwards.
CGAGTACACCGGGGTCAGCCTCATGGTCCTCAACGAGGGCCTCGACACCGGTCCGGTGTTCGCCGCCGCCGAGACGCCGATCGGTGACTACGAGAGCGCAGGCGAGTTGACCGCCCGGCTTGCTTCGATTGGAGCCGAGCTACTCGCGTCGCATCTCGGACCGTACGTGAGCGGGGCCCTGGCGGCGGCGCCGCAGCTGGAGGCGAGCGCATGCCTGGCACCCAAGCTGACGCCTGACGAGGCACGTCTGGATGTGTCCGGCTCGATGGACATCGCCTTGCGCGCCGTCCGCGCGTTCCAGCCGCGGCCCGGGGCGTGGCTCATGATCGACGGAGAACGCGCCAAGGTCTTGGAGGCGGTGGCGACCGACCAGCCAAGCACGGTGGGGAGGATCGAAGGCGCAGGCGGACGGCCGATAATCGGCTTCCCGGACGGGAGTGTCGAGATCCTCACGATGCAGCCTGCGGGCAAGGCACCCATGAGCGGCACGGCGTGGCTGAACGGCCGTCGGGGCCGGTCCGCCGTCGTGGAATGAAGGGCACCCCGGCGCGTCTGGCCGCGGCTCGGGCCGTGGGCCGGGTGTTACGGGAGGGTGCCTACACCAACCGAGTCATCTCGGCGGAGTCGCAGAACCTCGATACGCGGGATCGGGCGCTGGCCCAACATCTCGTTCTGGCCACGATCCGGCATCTCCCCACCATCGACGCGGCGCTCACCCAGGCGTCGAGTCGCCCGCTGGACCGGGTGGATCCCGCCCTCCTCGATGTCCTGCGAGTGGGAGTCGCTGACCTCCACTACACCTCCACGCCTGCCCATGCCGCCGTCTCGGTGGCGGTCGACGTGGCCAAGGCCCACGTGGGGGACAAGGCCGCGGGCTTCGCCAATGCGGTGTTGCGCGCCGTGGGGAACACCCCGATCCCCGAGGTGGATCCATGGGGTTGGATTCGACCCCGGCTCGAGGCGACGTTCGGCACAGACGATGCGGACGCCTTCCTCGAGGCGTCCGCTCGACCCGCCGCGATCGGCGTTCGCTGGAGGCGGCCGCCCGTCCTCGACGGAACGCCGGTTCCGGGTATCGAGTCGGCGGCGTATCTGGATGGTCCTGAGGGAGTCGCCGAGGAAGCCAGGGCGGGAACTCTGATCGTGGCGGATCCCGCCTCGACGTTCGTCGGCCTCTCCGTCGCTCCTAGACCGGGCGAGACGGTGCTGGACATGGCGGCCGCCCCCGGGGGCAAGACCGTGCACCTCTGGGACCAGATGCACGCCGAAGGGCTCCTGGTGGCCGCCGACGCCCATCCCCGGCGACTGGAGCGGGCCCGCCGGCGCCTCGACGCCATCGGGGTGCAGGCGCGCTGGATGCTCATGGATGGCCGACGCCCGGCGTTCACCCCCCATAGCTTCGACCGGATCCTGCTGGATGCGCCCTGCACGGGTCTCGGCACGGTTCGCCGCCGACCCGAGATCGTCCACCGCCTCGATCCCGACGCTCCGGCGCGCCTGGGACGGTTGCAGCGTGCGCTCCTGGAGTCGGCATTGGGGTTGGTGCGGCCCGGGGGCCGGGTGGTGTACGCGGTGTGCACGGTGTTTCCCGAAGAGACCATTGACGTGGTGGCCGGTCTCGGGGCATCCCCTCCTGCCCACGAGGTGGGCCGGGTCTGGGGCGACGGCGTGCTGCTGGCGCCGCACCTCAGCGGCACCGATGGGATGTTCGTGAGTGTGATCGAGCCGTGACTCAGACGATGATGACGTCGTCGAGCCCTTCCTCGGGCTCCGGATACTGCATGTCGAGCCCACGCAGGGTGTCCACCACGATCTCGCTCACCGCCAGGTTGCGGTACCACTTCCGATTCGACGGAATCACGTACCACGGAGCGGCGCCGGTGCTCGTCCGGGCGATGGCGTCTTCATAGGCCGCCATGTAGTCATCCCACAGTCTGCGGTGATCGAGGTCTCCCTTGTTGAACTTCCACCGTTTGTTGGGGTCGTCGAGCCGAGCCTGCAACCGCTCCCGCTGGGTATCGAGGTCGATGTGGAGGAAGAACTTGAGGATCGTGGTGCCTTCGTCTGCCAGCAGGTCTTCGAAGCCCACGATGTGGTCGTAGCGGCGGCCCCAGACCTCCGATGGCACCAAGCCCAGCACCCGCACCACGAGGACGTCCTCGTAGTGGCTCCGATTGAAGATTCCGATCTCGCCTCTACCGGGAACGTGGGGATGGACGCGCCAGAGGTAGTCGTGCTCGAGCTCTTCCTCGGTCGGCTTCTTGAAGTTGGCCACCGTGGCACCCTGCGGGTTCACCCGCCCGAAAACGGCGCGGATCGTGCCGTCCTTACCGGCCGTGTCCATGGCTTGAAACACCACGAGCAGCTTGTGCCTGTTCTCGGCCCACAGCACGCGTTGCAGCGCGGCCAGCTCCTTCGCCAGCTCCTTCTGGCGGGACCGACCAGCCGACTTGGAGCCTTCGAACCCGGACCGGTCGTCCGGGTCGAGTGCGGCCAACGAGACTAGGTCTCCGGGTTCGACGCGGTACCGATGCACGGCTACCTCCTATGGACCAATGCGAGGATCGGCGGAGCCTAACGAGATACACTCTCCGCATGCAGAAGCCGGCGCGCATCGCGCCATCCATCCTCGCGGCCGATTTCAGCCAGTTGGGTGCGGACGTGGCCAGAGTCGAGCCCCACGTCGATTGGCTCCACATAGACGTGATGGACGGCCATTTCGTGCCGAACATCTCTCTGGGAATCCCGGTGATCGCCTCCCTGCGGCCCGTGTCCGATCTGCGTTTCGACTGCCACCTGATGATGCACAACGCCGACAACTACTTCGACGCGCTCGCCACGGCCGGGGCGGATCTCGTCACGATTCACGTCGAGGCGTATCCCGACCCCACGGCTGCAGCCAAGAAGGCGGTCGAGGCGGGACTCGACTTCGGCCTGGTCGTCAACCCGCCGACACCGCTCGAATCGATCGAACCGTTCGTCGACCTCTGTGACGTGTTGGTTCTGATGTCGGTACATCCGGGGTTTGGTGGTCAGAGCTTCATCGAGAGTACGCTCGACAAGATCCGCGACGCCAGAAAGTTGGTTGACTCGCGAGGATTGACGACCGATATACAGGTTGACGGGGGAATCACCCCGACAACTGCGGCATCTGCCTGGGATGCCGGAGCTGACGTGTTCGTTGCCGGGTCTGCGATCTTCCGCAGCGAGGACCCGATAGCGACAGTGCGTGAACTGAGAGCAGCCGCCGGCGGCCGGGAGAGCGACAGGAATGAAGGAACGGATACTCGTCGTCGATGACGACCCGGACATTCTTCAGTTCGTCCGTATGAACATCGAACTCGAGGGTTTCGAAGCCGAAACCGCCGAAGGCGGCATGGCCGCCCTCGATGCCGCCAAGGCGAGACCCCCCGACCTCGTGCTTCTCGACGTGATGATGCCCGAGATGGACGGCCTCACCGTGTTGCGACGCCTACGGGGCATGCCCGCCACCGCCAACGTGCCGGTCATCATCCTCACGGCCAAGGCATTGGCCGAGGACCGGGTGCGCGGGCTCGACCTGGGAGCCGACGACTACATCACCAAGCCCTTCGACCTGGAGGAGTTGATGGCTCGGATCCGCACCGTGTTGCGGCGGGCCCAGCAGATGCGGGACCTCTCGCCACTCACCGGCCTCCCAGGCAACTTCCGCATCGCTCGCGAGCTCGAGGCTCGTGTCGACGACGGTGGTCCCTTCGCCATCTGTCACGCCGACCTGGACAACTTCAAGGCGTTCAACGATCACTACGGATTCATGCGGGGCGACTCCGTGATCAAGTTCAGCGCCCAGTCGTTGCTCGAAGCCGCCGCGGAGTGCGGTGATCCGGACGCCTTCGTGGGGCACGTCGGTGGCGACGACTTCGTTGCGGTGGTCCATCCCGACTTCGTCGAGGACTTCTGCAAGCTGGCCATCCGCACCTTCGACGACGGCATTCTCGACTTCTATGACACTGCTGATGCCCTGCAGGGCTACATCGAGGTGACCGACCGGCGGGGGGAGCGGCATGGATTCCCCATCTCGTCCATCTCGCTGGGCGTGGCGACGAACCTACGGCGCAAGATCACCTCGGAGTGGGAGGCGTCGGCCATCGCCTCCGAGATGAAGGAGTACGCCAAGCGGCAGGCCGGCTCCTGCTACCAGATCGATCGTCGTAACCCGATCTGAGCCGGCTCGGCGGATCTCCGTCAGCTGGAGCTGCCACGTACCCCGCTACACTCTCCAGTGCCCCCTTCAGGGCAGGGTGAAATTCCCGACCGGCGGTGAGAGCCCGCGACCCCCGTGAGGGGTGGATCCGGTGAAACTCCGGGGCCGACGGTGACAGTCCGGATGGGAGAAGGAGGGCCTGTGCCGTCACGGGTTGAACCCGCACATATGCGGCACCTGGAGAAGCAGATGCGGTCCTTGATCGCGTCGCTGAGCGACGCGAATCCGCATCCGAATCCCCGGGTGGCCGCCGCAGTCCTGTCCGCCGGATCGGTGGTCGGTCGCGGCCTGCACCGCCGTGCCGGAGAGCCTCATGCCGAGATCCTCGCCCTCCGCGCCGCAGGAGACCGAGCGCGAGCTTCCACCGTGGTGGTCACCCTCGAGCCATGTAGCCACCACGGACGCACCCCGCCATGCGCGGACGCACTGATCAGTGCAGGCGTGGGGCGGGTGGTCGTCGGGGCTCGGGACCCTGACCCACGCGTTGCCGGTGGCGGCATCGCTCGCCTCCGCGCCGCCGGCATCGAGGTGCTCGAAGGGGTCCTCGGCGCCGAGGTCGAAGCTGCCGATCCGGGCTACTTCCATCAGCGCAGAACGGGCCGCCCCCTGATGACGCTCAAGCTCGCCTCCACCCTCGACGGTCAGCTCGCCGCCGCCGACGGCACTTCTCAGTGGATCACCGGCGAGGCGGCCAGGCGGGACGTTCACCGCCTCCGCAGCCAGTGCGATGCCGTGATGGTCGGCGCCGGTACGGTGCTGGCGGACGACCCTCGGCTCGACGTCCGTATCGAGGGGTTCGACGGACCTCAGCCCCGACCGGTGATCATCGCCGGCTCGCGGCCGTTGCCGCCGGGCGCCGCGCTGTTCGATCGCAACGCCATCGTCTATGCGCCTCGAGCCACCGACCTGGGGGAAGGTGTCGAGGCGCCCGGCCCCGATGGCGTGTCGCTCGACACCGTGGTGAAGGACCTCGGCAGTCGTGGTGTGCTTCGGGTGCTGGTCGAGGGCGGCCCCACCCTCGCCGCCGCCCTGTGGCGGGCGGGCCTCGTCGACGAGATCGTCGCCTACCTGGGTGGCACCATCGCCGGAGGACTCGGCCAGCCCTGGTTCGCGGCGCCGTTCACCACCCTCAGCGAGGCGATCCCGGTCACCCTCAGCGACGTGACGCAGCTGGATGGCGACGTACGCCTCACGGCGAGGATCTCCTGATGTTCACCGGGATCGTTGCCGGGCTCGGGAGCGTCACCTCCGTCGACGAGACCGCTGCCGGCCGCCGGCTGCGGATTCGCGGGGGTGCCATCCTCGATGCGGTGAGCGTCGGCGACTCGGTAGCGGTGAACGGGGTGTGCCTCACTGCAACCGAGGTCGAAGGCGAACCCGCCGCACGGACAGTGACCGTCGAGGTGGTGGGGGAGACACTGGCCCGGACCACGCTTGGCGACCTGGCGGTAGGGGACCGGGTCGACTTGGAGCGCCCAATGGCGGCCGATGGCCGCTTCGATGGGCACATGGTGCAGGGGCACGTGGACGGGGTCGGCCGGGTGGTGACGGTCATCGGCGAGGGTGACGCCCGCCGGGTTCGGATCGAGCTGCCGGACGGACTGGGCAAGTACGTCGTGGAGAAGGGATCGGTTGCGGTTGATGGTGTCAGCCTCACCGTGACCGCCACCGATGCCGCGGGCACCTGGTTCGAGGTGGTGCTGATCCCGCACACGCTCGAGGTCACCGCACTGGGACAGCGAACCGTCGGATCGCAGGTCAACCTGGAGGTCGACGTGCTGGCGAAGTACGTCGAGCGGCTGTTGGAGGCGCGCCCATGACCCAGGGACGAGTCGAGGCGGCGATCGCAGCAATGAGCCGGGGTGAGGTGGTCCTGGTGGTCGACGATGAAGACCGCGAGAACGAGGGTGACCTCATCATGGCCGCTGCTGCCGCAACGCCCGAGAAGATCGCCTTCTTCGTCAGGCACACCAGTGGTCTGATCTGCGTCTCCATGGATGGCCGCCGGCTCGATGCGCTGGGTCTGCCGCTGATGGTCAGCCCGGTCACCGAGAGCCACCAGACCGCGTTCACCGTCTCGGTGGACATGGTGGAAGGCACCACGACGGGCATCTCGGCGGCAGACCGCGCCGCGACGTTGCGTGCCCTCGCCGATGCCACGGTGCCGGCCTCGGCGTTCGCCCGGCCCGGCCACATCTTCCCGCTTCGATATCAGGAGGGCGGGGTGCTCGTCCGTCCCGGCCACACCGAGGCAGCTGTCGACCTCGCCAAGTTGGCCGGGATGCCACCCGCCGGCGTGCTCTGTGAGGTGGTGAACGACGACGGCACCATGGCGCGTGGCGCCGATCTCGAGCGATTTGCCAAGGAGCACGGTATGCCGCTGGTCACCATCGAAGAGCTGGTCACCTACCGGTGGCGCACCGAGGTCCTGGTGGAGCGTCGTGTGGAGACCTCCTTGCCGACCGCCTACGGTACGTTCACTCTGGTCGGCTACGCCGACTTGGTTTCCGGTGACGAGCAGGTGGCCCTCGTGACGGGCGATGTCGCCGGCGAGCGCGACGTACCTGTGCGGATCCACTCGGAGTGCCTCACCGGCGACGTATTCGCCAGCCGCCGATGTGACTGTGGCGACCAGCTTCGTCAGGCGATGGAGCACGTCGCCTCGGCCGGCCGTGGCGTCGTCATCTACCAGCGCGGCCACGAGGGGAGGGGAATCGGCCTCATCGAGAAGCTGAAGGCCTATCGCCTTCAGGACGAGGGCCTCGACACGGTCGAAGCCAACCTCGAGCTCGGGTTCCCTGCCGACCGCCGCCACTACGGCCCGGCGGCCCAGATCATCCGTGATCTTGGCATCGAGTCAGTCCGGCTGATGACCAACAACCCGGACAAGCGGGCCCAAGTCGAGGACTACGGCGTCAACGTGTCCGACCTAGTGCCGATGATCGAGTGGACCGAACACAATCGACCGTACCTGGAGACCAAGGCGGCCAAACTCGGGCACTTGATCGACTTCGACGACCGTGACTGACGTCCAGGAACTGGAGCCTGCCGGCGATCCGGCGCAGCTCCACGTGGGGATCGCCGTGTCGGAGTTCAACGGTTCGGTCACCGAGGGGCTGCTCGACGGCGCCCGCTCCTGGCTCGACGAACGAGGCGTCGGTCGTGTCACTGTCGCCCGCGTCGACGGCTCGTTCGAGCTGCCGCTGATCTGCCGCAGGCTGACGGCCGACTGCGACGCCGTAATCGCCCTCGGTGCCGTGATCGAGGGTGAGACCGATCACTACGAGCACGTCGCTCACCGAACCTCCGAGGGCCTCATGGCGGTGATGCTCGACACCGGGGTACCGGTGGCGTTCGGGGTGTTGACCACACGGGACGCTGCTGCCGCAGTGGAACGGAGCCTTCCGGGGCCCGGCAACAAGGGCGCCGAGGCCGCGGCCGCCGCCGTCAAAGCGGCCATGGTGCTGCGCGCCCTGACCGACTGACAGGGACGGTATACTCCCGACCCACAAGCGGAGGCGCCTGCTTCCCACCCGGCCATCGATGAGATGCGCCGTGGTATCCAGGCAGTGCCGCGCGCGCTGCCTTTTTTGATGGCGCTCATCACGCAACTGGCATCGACACACAGGAGGCTCATATCGCCAGGGAACTCAGGGTCAACGACCGGATACGCGCCCGTGAGGTGCGGCTGGTAGACCCGGATGGTGGCCAGGTAGGCATCAAGACGATCGAGGAGGCGTTGTGGCTCGCGGAGCAACTGGATCTCGACCTCGTGGAAGTCGCACCGGATGCTCGACCGCCCGTGTGTCGCCTCATGGACTACGGCAAGTTCAAATACGAGCAGTCCGTGAAGGCGCGCGAAGCACGTAAGAAGCAGTCCCGAACGGTCATCAAGGAAGTGCAGTTCCGACCAAAGATCTCGAGTAACGATTTCAACGTCAAACGCCGGCGGGTGGAGCGATTCCTCTCGGAGGGTGACAAGGTGAAGGTCACCATGCGGTTCCGTGGTCGGGAGGTCACCCATCCCGAGATCGGGCGGGAGATCCTCGAGCGGCTCGTGGCACAGGTGTCCGAGCTGGGGGTCATCGAAGCACATCCCAAGCTGGAGGGCCGCCAGATCACGATGGTGCTCGGGCCCACCGGAAAGACGTTGGAGGACCTGGAAGAGGAGAAGGCCGAGCAGGCTGAGCCCGAAGTTGCCGCGGTTCCAGACGAGCCAGCCGCAGAGCCAGAGTCCAGCGCCGCCCCCGAGGGTGATGACGAGACGGCGGCCTGAAGACAACGAACCCAGGCTCAGCAAGGAGTCACACGGCAATGCCGAAGATGAAGACACACAAGGGCACCGCGAAGCGCATCAAGGTGACCGGCACCGGCAAGGTGCGACATATGAAAGCGTGGCGGGGTCACAACCGGCACAAGAAGTCCGCCACCCGGTGGCGCCGTGTGAACGGGGAGAAGGACCTCACAGGCGGCACCAAGAAGCAGGTACGCCGCCTGCTGGGCCTGTAGGAGGAGCACCATGAGCCGAGTCAAGCGATCCGTTGCCGCCCAGAAGAAGCGCCGGAAGGTCATGGAGCGCGCCTCGGGGTACACCGGGGCCCGCAGCCGTCGCTATCGCACGGCACGCGAGCAGGTGATGCACTCGATGCAGTACGCCTATCGGGATCGGCGCGCTCGCAAGGGTGAGTTCCGCCGCCTGTGGATCCAGCGCATCAACGCTGCCGCGCGTCAGCACGGCACCACCTACTCCCAGCTCATCTCAGGCCTCAAGGCGGCCGAGATCGACGTCGACCGCAAGATGCTGGCCGACATGGCAGTCAACGACCCCGGTGCGTTCGCCCAGCTGGTCGAGGTGGCCGGGGGGGTCGATCGGGGCTGACCGTCCTGATCACATCGCGTTCCAACCGCCTGGTCCAAGAGGCGGCGCGGCTGGAACGGGCCCGCCACCGGCGCGACACCGGTCTGACCACCGTCGAAGGACCGCACGTGGTTTCCGCCGCAGTGGGGCGTGTCGCCTTCCGCAGGATGTTCGCGCTCGAGGACGATCCTGCTGCGGCCGAGCTGGCCGTCGAGGCGGACACCGACCTGGTGACGGTGACCCCCCAAGTGCTGGAGCGCGTATCACACACGCGGCACCCGCGGGGCCCGGTCGGCATCGTCGAGATCCCCCCTCCACCGGCACTGGAGCCGATCCCCACGCTCGTGGCCTGGGAAGTGAGTGACCCCGGCAACACGGGCACGTTGATCCGCGTGGCTGCCGCATTCGGGCTGCAGTACGCATGGGGTGGCAGCGGAGCGGATCCGTGGGCACCCAAGGTGGTCCGGGCGGCAGCCGGCGCCCATTTCACCTGTTCGCCGGTGGGACCGGTGGGGATTGCCGATGTGGTGTCATGTGGGCTTCGCTCGATGGCGACCGTCGTCTCCGGAGGTATGGCCCCGGCCGAGGTCGACTGGTCGGTGCCCACCGCGGTGTTCATCGGCTCCGAGGCGCATGGACTCCCCGCCGAGGTGGTCGCATCCGTTGAGCTCAACGTCACCATCCCGGTGGCCGTCGAGAGCCTCAACGCCGCTATGGCGGGTGCCGTCATCGCCTACGAGATGGTGCGGTAGGCATGGGCCGAACGCTGCGATACACTCGTCGCATGACTCGGCGATTCAGCTTCGCGTTTGCGCCCGCTCCGGTGCGGGCGAGTACTACGCGATAGCGACACTCGCCGAACATCCCGCCCGGAGCCTCTCGCAGCTCCGGGCTTCTGTGTGCCGGAGCCGCTCCCCTCGGACACCGAGCAGACAGGAAACCCATGACTAACCTGACCCGCCCCATGGATCCCCGTTCCACCCTTCGCGCCCTCGCCGACGAGGTCCCGGCCCGCGTCGCCGCCGTGTCGGATCTCGCCACCCTGGGCACGCTCGAAGCCGAACTGCTCGGCAGACAATCCGAGATCGGCAAGCTCCGCAAGGAGCTGGGACGTCTCGATCCGGACGAGCGCCGCGAGCTGGGTGCCTTCATCAACGAGATCGCCGCCGGCATCCGGGACCGCATCGATGGGCGCCGAGCCGACCTGGCGGCTGCCGAGGAAGCCATGCGACTGCGCGCCGACCGGGTCGACGTCACTCTGCCGGGCCGCGTACCGCGCCGGGGTACCCACCACCTGGTCACCTCGACATTGGCAGACATCGTCGACATCTTCACTTCCATCGGATACACGGTGGCCACCGGGCCCGAGATCGAGAACGACTTCTACAACTTCACTGCATTGAACATCCCCAAGACCCACCCGGCGCGCCTCGAGTCGGACACGCTGTATGTGGACTTCGAGCCGTTCGGTGAGGATCGCCACGACGACGACGTCGAGATCCTGCTGCGCACCCACACGTCGCCGATGCAAGCCCGGTACATGGAGGCCCACGACCCTCCGGTATACATCGTGGTCCCCGGGCGCGTGTTCCGGCGCGACGACCTGGATCCCACCCACAGCCCCGTGTTCCACCAGGTGGAGGGCCTGGCGGTGGACGACGGCATCACGTTCGGCGACCTCAAGGGGACACTCGACTACATGGCCAAGCAGTTCTTCGGCCCCAAGCAGACGGTGCGCTTCCTGCCGGATTACTTCCCGTTCACCGAGCCGTCCGCCCAGATGCACGTCTCGTGCTTTGCCTGTGACTTCTCCGGTTGCCGCGTGTGCAGTCACACCGGGTGGATCGAGCTGGCCGGCTGCGGCATGGTGCACCCGGCCGTATTCGAAGCCGTGGGATACGACCCCGAGGCCTTGACCGGCTTCGCCTTCGGCGTCGGCGCCGACCGGTTCGCCATGGTGCGGCACGGTATCTCGGACCTGCGGCACTTCTTCGAATCGGACCTTCGCGTGCTGCGACAGTTCAAGTGAGGCACCAATGAAGACCACCTTGCGCTGGCTGAACGATTTCGTCGACCTCCCCACATCCGATCCGGCAGAGATCGGGGCGGTGTTCGAGTCGCTCGGCTTCGAGGTCGAGGAGATGACCACGGTGACGCCGTCATTCTCGGGCGTCGTGGTCGGACGAGTCACTCACATCGAGCCGCATCCGAACGCCGACAAGGTGCGAGTGTGCACCGTGGATGTCGGCAGCGAGGTGGCTGAGATCATCTGCGGTGCGTGGAACTTCGACGTCGGAGCCGTGGTGCCGGTGGCACTCCCCGGGGCCGTGCTCGGCGGCGACTTCGAGATCGGTCGTCGCGAGATCCGTGGGGTCGTCTCCAACGGCATGATCTGCTCGGAACAAGAGCTCGAGGTCGGCGACGACCACGCCGGCATCATGGTGCTCAACGAGGACTATCCGGCAGCGGAGTCCCATCTCGGGGACGATTTCGCCACCCAGCTCCACCTCCCGGACACCATCTACGACCTGGCCGTGACGCCGAACCGACCGGACTGCATGTCGGTGGTGGGGCTGGCCCGCGAACTGGCCGCCTACTACGACATACCGCTGCGTCACCCCGAGGTGGCCCTCGACGCGGAGGAGCCGCCCTCGCGCGTCGACATCCGCATCGAGGACCCCATCGGGTGTCCGCGCTTCGTGGGGCGCGAAGTGCGCAACATCACGGTGGGCCCTTCGCCGCATTGGATCCGGGCACGTCTCGAGGCCGCCGGCGTGCGGCCGATCAACAACGTCGTCGACGCCTCCAACTACGTGATGATGGAGCTCGGGCACCCCACCCACGCATTCGACCTCGAGCGCCTCGGTGATCAGATCGTGGTGCGACGGGCCACCGACGGCGAAGCCCTCGTCACGCTCGACGGCGTCGAGCGTGAGCTGGTCGCTACGGACATTGTCGTGGCCGACGCTACCCAGGCAGTGGCCATCGCCGGCGTCATGGGAGGCGCGGACACCGAGGTCCACGACGACTCCCGCCACGTCTTCGTGGAAGCGGCCATGTGGGAACCACCCAGCGTGCTCGTGACGTCGAAGCGGCTTGGTTTGCGATCGGAAGCGTCGGCCAGGTTCGAACGGGGGATGGATCCGAACTTCTGCCACGTCGCCGCCGATCGGGTGGCCGAGCTCCTGGTCGAGTTCGCCGGCGGCACCGCCGCCGCCCGGCTCGTCGACGCCTATCCCGAAGTGGTGACCAGACGCCAGGTCCCCCTCGCGCTCGACGAGATCCCGCGCCTGCTCGGCATCGAGATCGACCGGGCCGCGGCGGCGCAGTTGCTGAGGCGACTCGACTTCGACGTGAAGGAGGCCGAACCCCTGCTCGTGACCGTTCCCACGCGGCGTCACGATGTCACCCGCCCGGCTGATCTCGTCGAGGAGATCGCCCGGCTCCACGGCTTCGACGGCATCCCGGACCGTGTCGCCGTGGGGCCCGGAGGGGGCCTCACCGATGCCCAGCGGCGTGAGCGTCGGCTCCGCGAGGTCATGGTGGGGGCCGGCTACCACGAGGCGCTGACATTCTCGTTCATCGGTGAAAGCGACCTCGACGCCCTGGCCCTTCCCGAGGACGACCCCCGTCGGGAAGGCATCCGGGTGGTGAACCCGCTGCGGGACGAGGAAGGCGTGATGCGTACGACCCTCCTGCCGGGCATCCTGAAGGCCGCCGCCCACAACATCGCCCGGAACATGGAGGATGTTCGGCTCTTCGAGTTCGGCAAGGTGTTCCTGCCTGCGGCGGCGTCGATTCCAGACCAGCCCGACATGCTGGCGTTCGTGGCGGCCGGGGCGCAACGTGAACCATCGCGGGAGGATGCCGGTTGGGCGTTGACGCCACGCCAGTACGAGGTGCTCGATGCCACCGGATTGGTGAGCCTCATCGCAGAGGAGCTCGAGTCGCCCATCACTCTGCGGCGCGCCGTCGTGGAACCGTTCCATCCCGAGCGCTGCGCGGCGGTTGGCTTCGAGGGTGAGACGATCGGGCACGTCGGGGAGCTGCGGCCCTCGGTGGCAGACGCCTTCGGCCTCTCCGGTAGGGTCGCCATCGGCGAGGTCACTGCGGCTCCCATGCTGCGAGCTCCCGATGCGTGGCAGTTCATCAACCCGAGCCAGTTCCCCCCGGTCATCTTCGACCTCGCATTCGAGGTGGCCGACGAGACCCCCAATGCGGACGTCTTGGAGGCGATCACGACAGGAGCGGGTGAGCTCGCCGAGGAGGTGTGGCTGTTCGACGTCTTCCGCGGGAGTGGCCTCGGCGAAGGCAGAAAGAGCATGGCGTACCGGCTGACATTGCGAGCACCGGAACGAACTCTCACCGACGCCGAGATCGCACCCGTCCGTGCTCGCATCGAGGCGGCGGTGGCCGACGCCGTCGGCGGAACGCTGAGGGGAGGACCCACGTGACCGATCTGGATTTCTTGAGCGTCGCCGACCTGGAAATTCAGGCGCTCCGCGACGTGCTCGACAGGGCAGCGGCCGTGAAGAAGGCACCCCGCGCCGTGCGCGGTCGCCTCGACGACATGAAGGTCGGGCTGTTCTTCGAGAAGCCCTCGACCCGCACCCGGGTCTCCTCAGAAGTCGCCATCGAGGATCTGGGAGCCCACCCGGTGGTTCTCAAAGCAGACGAGGTGGGCCTGGGCAAGCGCGAGGCGGTCGAAGACGTGGCCCGGGTACTCGACCGCTATCTGGACGTCCTCGCATTCCGGGTGTTCCACCACAGCGACCTCGAGGTGCTCGCCGACTACGCCGCCGCCCCGGTGATCAACCTCCTCTCCGACCTGGAGCACCCGTGTCAGGCCCTCGCCGATCTGATGACCATTGCGGAGCACCGGCCACTGCAGGACACCGTGCTGGCGTATGTCGGCGATGGCAACAACGTCGCCCATTCGCTCATGCTGGCCGGTGCCATGACCGGGATGCAGATACGAGTCGCCACGCCCGAGGGCTATGGGCCCCACGACGACTTCGTGCGTCTGGCACGTCGTCTTGGATCTGCCGGCGGCGGCACGGTCGAGGCGCTGCACGACCCGGCGGCAGCGGTGAAGGACGCCGACGTGGTGTACACGGACGTGTGGGCGTCGATGGGCCAGGAGTCGGAGACCGCCACCCGCCACGAGCTCTTCGCTGACTTCCAGGTCAGCCTCTCGCTGTTCGACACGGCAGCGAGCGACGCCATCTTCCTGCACTGTCTCCCCGCCCATCGCGGCGAGGAGGTGGTACACGCGGTGATGGAACACGACCGGTCTCGGGTCTTCGACCAGGCCGAGAATCGCATGCACGCGTTCAAGGCACTCCTGCTGTACCTGACGGCCTTGTGACCTTGCGGGAGCTCCTCGCCGGACCGGTGCTCCCTGCCGCCCGTGCCCTGCTCGGCATGCGGCTCCGAACCGAGATCGACGGCGCCGTGACCGAGGTGGTGCTCTCCGAAGTGGAGGCCTATGCCGGCGCCGAGGACCCCGCCAGCCACGCCTATCGAGGTCGCACCAAATCGAACCCCTCGATGTTCGGGGAGCCCGGAACGATCTACGTGTATCGGTCCTATGGCATGCACTGGTGCATGAACGTGGTGACCGCACCGATGGGCATGCCCAGTGCAGTGCTACTCCGCGCCGGTATCCCTACCGAAGGCATCGGCACCATGGAGGCCAGGCGAGGGCGCTCGGACCACCTCGCCGACGGCCCCGGCAAGTTGTGTCAGGCTCTCGGGGTGACGGGCGACCATGATGGCCTCAGCGTGTTGGACGAGGGTCCGATCTCGCTGCTTCCCGGCGACGAGCTCTCCGGCACGGTGCTCAAGACGCCGCGGGTGGGGATCAGCAAGGCCAAGGAGCGCCTCTGGCGATTCGTAGTGGCGCAACCGGCCGGTTAGCTCGGGATCACCAGGCTTACGGATTCACCCAGATCGTCACGAGCTCGTCGACGCTGCTGCCCGCCGCCGGCTCTTGCTTCCACACCATCCCAGCACGTGACCGAGCATCGTCTGGGTCTGACTCGGCCTCGGTCACCACTTGATAGCGAACCGAGTCCGCCTCCAGGCGCTCGATCGCCAGCTCGAGGGGAAAGCCGAGCACTGCAGGGATGGTGGACCCTGGTTCCGGGCCGGCCACCCGCAGTCGCACCCGGGTTCCTTCCTGAGCCGGTGAGTCCGGCGGTGGCTCCTGGCCGAAGACGGTTCCCTGTGCCAGAGGGCCGCCATCCATCCACTCGACCGACGTGAGGTAACCGGCGGCCGTCAGCTGCTCGACGGCAGACTCGAGGCTGAGTCCCGTGAGGTCGGGCACGACACCGGCGCCGATCTCGACGATGCCTTGCGGGTTGTGGATCGGACAGATGATGGTGGGGGCGCTGTCGACCGGCATCTGGATGCGATGCACGTGCTCGCGAGGGCAGAACGGTCCGGCCAAGAAGCCGGTGGACAGATCGACTTCGACGGTGATGTTGCCGTCGGCGTCCGCCGTGGCGAGTGATCCGTAAGGAACACCAACCAGCGCCACAGACCCGAATCGGGCCCAGATCTGTGCCGGCCACGTACCACCGGCGATCGTGTATGGCGTCGCCGGATACTCCATCGGGACACGTCCTTGGGGGAAGCCCACCCACACGCCGGCGACGATCTCGGGGGTGTAGCCGACGAACCATGCATCGGAGTGGTCGTCGGAGGTGCCTGTCTTGCCGGCCATGACCCTCCCGAAGCGGGCCTGCTGGCCGGTACCGCGCTTGACGACCTCGGTGAGCGTGCTGGTGACGGCTTCGGCGACGCTCCGGTCCATGGCTTCCGTGACCGCCGGGGTGGCCTCATAGATGTTGACCCCCTGGGCATCCTCGATGGCCGTCACCAGGATGGGGTCGACGTGGATGCCGCCGGCGGCGAAGGTGCCGTAGGCGGAGGTCATCTCGAGCACCGACACCTCCTGGGCGCCCAGCGTGAGCGAGTGGAACGGCTGGAGGTCGCCGGTGATACCGGCGGCCTTGGCGACCGCCACCACGGATTCCGGCCCGATCTGATCGATGAGGCGGGCGTAGATCACGTTGACAGAGAACACCGTCGCTTCGGTCAGTGTCAGGCTGGGGAAGATCGACTCCTCGTAGTTGCTCACCTCCCACGGCCCCGAGCTCGTTTCGATGGTCACCGCTTGCCCGCCCTCGAACACCGTGTCCAACGTGACACCGGACTCCAAGGCCGCGGCCAGGACGAACGGTTTGAACGACGAACCCGGCTGCCGTCGACCTTGGGTGGCCAGGTTGAACTGGGCGATGGGGTCGGTCTCGGAGTAGAAGTCCTTACCCCCGACCAGCGCCAGCACGTGGCCGGTCCGAGGATCGATGGCCGCCATCGCGGCCGCAGGCCCGTCTTCGGGCATCACGTCGGCGATCGCCCCTTCGGCGGCGAACTGGGTGGCGGGGTCGATCGTGGTGTAGATACGCAATCCTCCGCGGAAGACGGCGTTGTATCGATCGGTCGCGGTCACCCCCAATGCCGGTTCGGCCAGCAGTTGGCGCTTCACCTCCTCGACGAAGTAGGGGTAGCGGACGCGCTCGACAGCCGGCGCCTTTGGCACCAGACCGAGCGGGGCGGCGTCGGCTGCCGCCACCTCGTCGGGCTCGCTCCATCCCAGCTCGGCGAGCTTGGCGAGCACGAGACTGCGCCGGGCCCGTGCCTCGTCGGGAACCGCATGGGGATCGGTGCTCGACGGAGCCTTGATGAGGCCGGCTAGGAGCGCTGCCTCGGCCAGCGTCAGCCCACCCACCGCCTTGTCGAAGTAGACCTGTGCCGCCGTGCCCACGCCGTAAGCGCCGTTGCCGAAGTACACCGTGTTCAGGTAGCGCTCCAGGATCTGCTCTTTGGTGAGCTCTTCTTCGAGGCGCAGCGCCAGCACCGCCTCCTCGAGCTTGCGATCGAGGGTCACCTCGGGGGTGAGGAGCACGTTCTTGAGATACTGCTGGGTGATGGTGGAACCACCCTGTACGACGTCGCCGGCCTCGACATTGGCGACGAGGGCACGAGCGATGGCGCGCAGGTCGACGCCGGTGTGCGTCCAATACCGCTCGTCTTCGATCGCCACCACTGCATTGACGAGGTGGGAGGGGAGGTCGGCGTAGGACACAAGGGTCCGGTTCTCCTCGGCGTGCCATTCGGCGAGCACCGAGCCGTCAGAGGCGTACACGACGCTGGTGAGGGCGCGTTCGCCGATGCCCGGATCCTCGAGCGGCTCGACGGTACAGGCGGCGGCAAACAGGGCGACCACGACGGTCGCCAGCACTACGCGTCGCATCGTCCATACGGTACCGGCGATCCGGAGCTTCCCTTCGGATTGTCGCGGCGTTCCGCGAGCCCAGGCCGGGTGTAACCTCCGGCCCGAGCCGGCACACCGACAGGACCGAATGACCAAGAGCGCCCAGGAGCAGTTCGACCATCTCACTCGTGGCATCGATGTGGTGCTGCCCGAGGGTGAGTTGCTGGAACGCCTCGAAGAGGGTCGCCCGCTGCGAGTGAAGCTGGGAGTCGACCCCACGGCGCCGGACGTCACCTTGGGGTGGGCGGTGGTGTTCCGCCTGCTGCGTCGCTTCCAGGACCTCGGCCACACGGCAGTCCTCATCCTGGGTGACTTCACCGCCCGGGTCGGCGACCCCTCCGGCAAGAGCGAGACGCGAAAACGCCTCGACGCCGACGAAGTGGACCAGTACGCAGAATCGTGCCTGCCGACCATCAAGCGGCTGCTGTCGCCCGAGCGCCTCGAGATCCGACCGAATTCGGAATGGTTGGCTCATCTGCAGATGGCCGACGTGCTGGAGATGACCTCCGCGGTCACCGTGTCCCGGATCATGGATCGGGACGACTTCAAGAAACGGTGGGAGGCACAGGAGCCGATCTCCCTGGTCGAGTTCATGTATCCGCTGCTGCAGGCGATGGACTCGGTCGCCGTCGAGGCCGACATCGAGATCGGCGGCACCGATCAGCTGTTCAACCTGCTCGTGGGCCGGGACCTGCAAGAGCGCCACGGCCAGCGTCCTCAGCTCGTGATGACGGTGCCCTTGCTGGTAGGCACCGACGGCGAGAAGAAGATGTCCCAGTCCCTGGCCAACTACATCTCGGTCAACGATCCGCCGGAGGAGATGTTCGGCAAGACGATGAACATCCCCGATGGGGCCATGGAGGACTGGCTGGTACTGGCCGCCGATGTCGAACCCGACGAGGCGGCTCGAATCATCGAAGAAGTACGGGCCGGCCGGCGGCATCCGGGCGCCACGAAACGAGCCCTCGCCCGCAAGGTGGTGGCGCTCTACCACGGCGAGGACGCGGCCCACGCCGCCGAGGAGGCATTCGATCGGTTGTTCGTGGACAAGGAGGTGCCCGAGGACGTCGCCGAGTTCCAACTGCCCGCCGACGATCCTGTCAGGGTGCCCGCCTTGCTGAAGGAGGCAGGTCTGGTGTCGTCGAACAGTGAGGCACGGAGGCTGGTGGCTCAAGGCGCCGTGAAGGTCAACGGCGAGCGCTTCGAGGGCGAGGAGGCGGGCCGTTCCTCGCTGATCGATGCCGTCGTCCAGGTGGGTAAGCGGCGCTTCGTGCGGCTCGTGGAGGCGCGATGAACCGGGTACGGAATGCACTCGCCACCGTACTGTTCGCCGCCGGCGTGTTCCTCCTCTCCCTGTGGCTGTTCCGCTTCGTGTTTCGGATGCTCTTTCGCCTGGCGACCTTCTCGGCGCTCGTCGTGGTCGCAGTTGCGCTGTTCGTACTGGCATCGAAGCTCCGAAGACCCTGACCCGTGGATGTCGGGCACGACCTGGAGCGGGTGATCCACGGTCGACGATGGCTGATCGTGTTCGACACGTTGACCGGCGCCAAAGACGTGGTCGCACTGCTTCAGGCCCACGGCGCCGCCGGCATCGCCGTGGTGGCGGGGAGCAGGGGAGTAGGGGAGGTCCCCGATACCGAGGTCGTGCCGACGTTCGTGCTCGAAATGTACCGCCCGACCATGATGGAGAGCCTCCGGGCGTGGGGCCGGCTCCTGCACGACCTCCCGGAGGACGTGGTGGCGTTCCTGGACGAGTGGGACCCTGACCGAGCGGCCTTGGTGCTCGGGGCGGGCATGACCGCCGCCACCCATGTCGCGGGACGCCGCATCTACGGGCCGCGACGGGCGGAATGGATGGCGCTGGAGGACAAGCTCCTGGCAACTGAGCTGTGGGCCGCAGCCGGTATCAATCAGGCACCGTTCACCATCGTTGCCGCGACCGCTGACGCACTGGCACGGGCGCATGCCGAGATGCGCGGTCCACTGGGATCGGTCTGGGTAGCGGACAACCGCACCGGGTGGCACGGCGGGGCGGAGTATCTGCGCTGGGTGACCGACAGCACTGCTGAGGCGATCGAATTCATGGCGGCCAATGCGCACCAGGTGCGGGTGATGCCCTTCCTCGACGGCATCCCGTGCAGCATCCACGGGTTTGTCGGCCCCGGCGGCGTGGCGGTGTTCCGTCCGGTGGAGATGCTGGTCTTGCGGGATCTGTCGGTGCCGAGACTGGCATACGGCAGCGTCGCCACCCGATGGGATCCTGCGGAGTCCGATCGCGCCGAGATGCGAGCGATCGCCAGGCGGGTGGGGGAACACCTGCGGCAGACCGTGGAGTACCGCGGTGCGTTCGGCATCGACGGGGTGATGACCGTCGACGGATTCCTCCCCACCGAGCTCAATGCCCGTACCAGTGCGGGCACGGCGCGGCAGCTCCGCTCGGTCCCCGGTTGCCCGGTGGGGTTCTTCAATCGAGCATGGCTCGAAGGCGATCTTCCGGGTCTCGATCTCGAAGCGTTCGAAGCAGAGGTGATCCGAAACGCCGACGCGCAGCGCTCGACCCGAGTGTTCATGCCCACGATGTCGCCGCCGCTGGGAGAACGACGCATGGGCGTGGCCATTCGTAGCGACACGGTGGTGCCGGCCGCGGATGAGTCCGCGGGCGTGATGGAACTGGGAATCGGGCCACCCGGTGCGATCCTCCGAGTCGACTTCGCCGCGGGTTCGGTACCACCCGGGCCGCCGCTGGGTCCGCTCGCCGCCCGTGCCGTCGGGCTCGCTGACGAAATCTGGGATCTCGGCCTCGGCGAGCTGAGCGCTGCCCCCGATCTCCGACCCCGGACGATCCACCCGTCATCGGGAACCCCGGCACGATAGGGTTCGACGGTGGGGACGGCGCACAGCCGTTCAGGAGGTTGGAGCATCCGCTCCACCGGGGTAGAAAGGAGGGCCGCCTGTTGACGCAGAAGAAAATCTGGGCACTGGTGGCTGCATTCGTGACGGCAATGGCCCTGACGGCTCTGCCGGCGTCGGCGATGGACGGCTTCATCACCGACAAGCCCGCCTACGTGACTTTGACGGTTCCGGGGCGCGTGACCCCGATCGTCAGCGTCGGTGAGGTGGTCGACGGTGTCATGTTCGAAGGCATACCGGACGGCCTGGGAGCCGTGCGTGGTGACCTGCCGGGCACCATCGACGTCTACGTGTCGCACGAGCAGTCGACAGTCCCGTTCCGTGACGAGCGTGACTTCCAAGACGGCTCGGTCACCAAGTGGACCATCGACATCAGGACCCGGCACGTGTTGTCCGCAGAGGTCGCGATCTCCTCGGACAACGGCTTTCTCCGCTTCTGCTCGGCGAGTACAGCCGGGGCGGCGATGGGGTTCAGCGATCCGGTGTACTTCGCCAACGAGGAGTCCAATGACGTGGTGCCCGTGCCCGAGGGTGCTCCCTATGGCCCGGACCGCGCGTTCGCGCCCGCCAACGAGCGCCAGGCCGGCTACGCAGTGGCGTTGAACACGGCCACCGGCGAGTTCATGACGGTCGCCAGCATGGGTCGGCTCAATCACGAGAATACGATTGGCCTTCCCGGCTACGACCAGATCGCGTTGCTCACCACCGACGACACGTTCAGCGGTCCTTCGGCACAGCTCTACTTGCACCTCAGCGACAACGAGGACAAGTTCTGGGCCGACAAGGGCACGCTGTGGGCGTTCCGAGTGACGGCAACCGATGACGGACCGGTGGACCCGTCCGATCCGTTCAATGACGCCAACGACTACTTGGACATCCAGCCGGGTGACAACTGGGCGGGTGAGTTCATTCGAGTTCCGCGTGCGATCGCGCTCGGGTTGACTCGCGACGCGCCTCAGGACGCGCTGGAAGACTGGTCGAACGACAACAACGTCTTCCAGTTCATCCGGCTCGAGGACGCCGCCGTCGACAAGAACGACGATCGCGTCGTCTACATCGCGGACACCGGCCGCTCGCGGGTGATCCCCGATCCGGAGACGGGTCGACTGGTTCGCGGACCGAGCGGCACCGATGGGTTCGCCGACAATGGCCGGGTCTTCAAGATGGAGTTCCACGACACGGACCCCAAGGTCGTGACGGGCTTCTCGGTGGTGGCGGATGGCGACACCGACCCGGAGAACCCCTACTTCGTACCATTCCGTGCCCCGGACAACCTGGACACGAGCACCAACAGCTTGATGGTGCAGGAGGACGCCGATGACGCCAAGATCTGGCGCCATGCGTTCAACGATGGTTCGTGGAGTGTCGTGGCCACCGTCAACGACGTCGGTGGCGAATCGTCCGGCATCCTGGACGCATCGCCCTGGTTCGGTCCGGGTGCGTGGCTGCTGACGGTTCAAGCGCACGACTTCCCGTTCGTCGACGAAGAGATGGATGGGGACGTGCTGGTCAAGCGCGAGGACGGCCAGCTGTTGTTGATTCGGATCAGAGGCACCTAACGGCCTGAAACACAGAGCGCCGCATGGCACCACGCCGTGCGGCGCTCACGCACGTCCAGCCGGCCGTGGATCAGCCGACTCTGTGCAGCGTGGCTTCGAGGTGGAACTGGAGTTCCTGACCGACTGCTGCCATCTCGAGCCGGTACGACAGGTCATCACCCACGACACGGAGGTCCCGGGTGACGGTGACAACGTCCTTGGCGGTGGGGCTCCTGCCAACGTGCAACGCGCGCAGGCACACTTCACCGTCGCCGACTGAGCCGGAGTGGATCTCCGTGATGCCCGTCGGTTGGGCGATCACCAACTCAGCCTGGGCTTCGCCGACAGGACGGAGGTAGCCGAACTCGGTGTGGAGCGGTTCTCCCGTCGGGCTCCATGTGCGCTGCCGATAGGCCAGGAACGGCTTGCCGGCATGCCCGAACTCGATCTCCTCCCGATACTCGAAGGAGTCGATCGTGGGGTAGTCGCCTCGTCCCTGCCCCGCCCACCGGCCTACGAGGAACGAGAGGGGACGCAGCTGCGGGTGGAGGTCGAGCGTCCCGTGGCCCGGTGGGGACTCGTTCACGATGACGTGGCGGCCTCGAGGAGGTCCGGCACTCCGCCCTTGGTGACCACCGTTGGCTTCGCGCCGTACCGCTCCACCAATCCGGCGGCGATGGAGGCCCGATTGCCCGTACGGCACACCAACCACACCGGTTTGGCGGGATCAATGGCCATCGGCAGTCCCTGCCGCAGGTCCGGCACGTAACAGTGGAGGGAGCCGTCGAGGTGGCCGGATTCCCATTCCATCGGATCTCGGACGTCGATCACCTGCGTGTCCGGATTCTGGTCGAGAGCCGCACCGAGCGCACCGATGGATGCGGTGCGACAGGCCACGAGCTCATCACCGCCGGCGGTCCAACCTTCGACGCCGCGCAGCACACCCACCACTCGCTCGAACCCGATGCGCCCGAGCTCCACCGCGGCGATACGGGCATCCTGGTCGGCTTCGAGAACGAGGACCACCGGCACGTTGAACTCGAGCAGCCAACCCGCCCACGGTGCGAAGGAGTCACCGAGCTCTATGCCGAGCGCGCCGGGCAGGTGCCCGGCGGCGAAACTCTCGCGGTCACGCCCGTCCAAGATCGCGCCGCCGGACGCCACGTGGGCGGTGACCTGGTCTGGAGTGATTTCGGGCACCGCCGATTCGTCCAAGGCGTCCGGACCGTTCTTGTTGATCGGTCCCATGTAGGCGTAGTAGTCCGGGTACGGCACGAGCCCGGCCAGCTGGTTCTTGGCAAAGGTCTCGGCATCGGTGAAGCCGAAGAGCGGATTCTCGGCCTTCTCCCGGCCGATGGTCGACGTGGTCCTTCCGGCGCCCGAGGCCGTGCAGAATGAGCCTTCGCCGTGAGTGGGGTAGACCCCGGTCTCTTCGGGCAACGTTCCCAGGCGCTGCAACGAGCCGAACTGGAGCACTGCGAGCTGGTGAGCGTACGGCATGCCGAGCAGATCGGAGCGACCTGCGGCACCGACGAGCAGGCTGCCCCCCGTGAACACCGCCGTGGCGACACCGTCGACGAGGATCAGGTAGCTGGTGTGTTCGGGCGTGTGGCCGGGGGTGTGCAGGGGCCGAATCGTCATGCCATCGGCTCCTGCCAGCTCCTCGTGGTGAAAGGCGGGCACGAACGCGAATGCGGCTCCGGATGCCGCCGGGAGCACTAGATCGGCGCCGGTGCTGCGGGCAAGATCTCGTCCTCCGGAGATGTAGTCGTTGTGCATGTGGGTCTCGAGCACATGGGTGACGGTGAGGTCGCGCCCGTCGATGATCTCGCGGAACCGGCCGAGATCGCGTTGGGGGTCAACGACCACTGCGTTTCGGTCGTGGACGGCGAGGTACGTGGCATCTCCGAGACTGGGTGTCCGGATCGAGATCACTTCCATGCGAGCTCCTGCGTTCGGCCGGTGGGGAACTCCCACGACCATATCGCAGCGTCGGCCCTTCCGTTGGAATGGATTCGCGTGGTCGCGGGTTGTGCTACAGTACCCCCAGCGGACGGGGCGCAGCGCGTGTCGTCCGTCGTTGACTGCCCGCTCGGGCGGTTGATAAAATGAGAGTCCCGATGGCGGAGCACCGCGCGTCCGCCACGGCTCGGGCTCCTTGACAACTGAACAACGTGCCAAAAGCCAGCATGGGCACAGACCCCTGCCGCGGCGCCCTCGGGCGTCGAGCAGCGAGTCGGTGCTCTTGCAAACCAGAGCCGTACCCGAGGACCCCCGTCCGACGGTACGGACAACCGGCCCTTTCCGGGGTCGGATTGTCAGGCTCAACAACTCTTCGATGGAGAGTTTGATCCTGGCTCAGGACGAACGCTGGCGGCGTGCCTAATGCATGCAAGTCGAACGAGAACTGCTGAGTTCGTAAGAACTCGGCAGGGACAGTGGCGAACGGGTGAGTAACGCGTGAGCAACCTACCCCGAAGACCGGGATAGCCCGGGGAAACCCGGATTAATACCGGATGCCCTCATCGGATCGCATGGTCTGGTGAGGAAATGGATTCTGCTTCGGGATGGGCTCGCGTCCTATCAGCTTGTTGGTGAGGTAACGGCTCACCAAGGCGTGGACGGGTAGCTGGTCTGAGAGGACGATCAGCCACACTGGGACTGAGACACGGCCCAGACTCCTACGGGAGGCAGCAGCAGGGAATATTGCACAATGGGCGAAAGCCTGATGCAGCGACGCCGCGTG
>JBFGCM010000009.1:0-60732 GCA_041581135.1 Acidimicrobiia bacterium | reverse complement strand
CCGGAGTCCAGCAGCCGGGTGACGACCGGCAACGTGAGGAGACCGGCGGATAGTTGGGCGGCGAGACCCAACGTGTAGATGGAGCCTCGGCCCAGCAGCCTGCGCGTGGGGGTGGCTTCCGCCGGTGGTCCGGTCATCGTGGCTCAGTCTCCCACCGCAGGTCGCTGCGGCGAGCGACCTACGAATCGAGCCCCAGGCCGGATCCCGAAGGGATGTTGATGATGCGGGCCCGTGCGTCCGTGGCCACGCTGAGGTCCATCTGGGGAGCGGCGACGTACATCGGCAGCTCGTTCATCGGGCGCCACAGCGGCCGGACGCCGTACCCGGCGTCGTTGAGGGCCACGATGATGTCCTCCCGAGCCGAAGAGTGCTCCTCGTCCAGCACGATGCCGTTGAGCCAGTAGTTGCTGGTCTGGTTGGGCGGCTCTTCGAAGAAGCGGAGACCGTTCACGCCGGCAAATGCCTTGGCATAGCGTGCCGCCAGCGTTCGTTTGGCGGTCACCAGCATGTCGAGGTTCTCCAACTGCCCCATGCCGAGTGCGGCGTTGAGGTTCGGCATGCGGTAGTTGTATCCCACCGCGTCGTGGTCGTACTCCCAGGGGTGCGGCTTCTTGGCGGTGGTGGCCACATGCCGCACATGGCCGGCGAGCTCGACGTCGTTGGTCATGATGGCGCCGCCCCCGCCGGTGGTGACGATCTTGTTGCCGTTGAAGCTGAGGGCGTTCAACACGCCGTCGCTCCCGATCTGCACACCGTTGCGCAGCGTGCCCAAGCCCTCGGCGGCGTCCTCCACCATGACGATGCCGAACTCCGAGGCCACCTCGAGCAGGCCTTCGATGTCTGCGGAATGGCCCAGGATGTGCACGGGGACGATCGCGGCGAGGCGCCGGCCCGTCTGCCTGTTGACGGTCACCCCGTTCCGATCCTCGGCGATGTCGGCCAGGTGCCGGCGCAGCTTCGCCGGATCCATCCCCAACGTGGTCCATTCGGCGTCGCACAGATGCGGTATCGCGCCTGCATGCGACACGGCGTTGGCCGTCGCCACGAACGTGAGCGCCGGGATGAGCACCTCGTCGCCGGGGCGGACGCCCACCATGAGCAGCGACAAGTGGAGTGCGCTGGTGCCGTTCATGGTGGCGATGACGTCGGACACGCCGAAGATCTCGGCCAGCCGGGTTTCGAACTTCGCGTTGAACTCGCCGTTGGTGGACACCCAGTTGTCGGCGATGGTCTGGGCCGCGTAGGTCGCCTCATTGCCGACGAACAGCGGAGCGTGGAGCGGGATGAACGGTTCGGGGTCTCCGGTGACCGACCGAATCGCCTCCATGATCGGTGCGACGAGTTGATGTGTCATGGGCGCCGTACGTTATCGGCTCTGCCGGGATTGCCCTGAACCCGCCTCTCGAACCGGCATGGTCGGTTCACGCCAGTGCCGTCGCCAGCTCGGTGACGACTCGGTCCTGCTGGGCGTCGGTCAGATCCGGATACAGCGGCAGGGACAGGAGCTCGGTGTAGGCGCGTTCGGCCACCGGACACGAGCCGGTGGTGTATCCCGCATCGACGAAGACGGGGTGGAGATGCACCGGCAGGTAGTGCACTTGCACGCCGATGCCGGCCGCACGCATCGCGTCGAACACGTGCCGCCGCCTGCCCTCCAGCACCCGGATCGCACATAGGTGCCACGCCGGCTCCACGTCGTCCCGCTGGGCGGGCACTCGGATGCCATCGACATCTGCCAGCAGGCGGCGGTAGCGGGCGACCAGCTCGGCGCGGCGGGCGACGAACCGACTCAGCTTGCGAAGCTGCGAGGTGCCTAGTGCGGCAAGGACGTCCGGCATCCGGTAGTTGAGCCCGATGGCGTGCACCTCTTGATGCCAGTCGCCTTCGTCCGGGCGCTGCATGAGGCGGCGGTCTCGCACCAGCCCGTGATTGCGGAAGCGGCGGGCGCCTTCGAGCAATGCGGGATCCGGTGAGGCCACGGCGCCTCCTTCGGCGGTGGTGACCGTCTTGACCGGGTGGAAGGAGAAGGTGGTGAGGTCGGCAATCGAGCCGATGAGCCGCCCCTGGTATCTGGCTCCGATGGCGTGGGAGGCGTCCTCGAGGAAAACCGCGTCGGAGGCGTGAGCGACCTGGCGCAGCGGCTCCAGCTCGGCAGGATGCCCGGCGAAGTCCACTGCGGCTACCACGCGCGTCCGCGGCGTGACGGCGGACTTCACCTGGTCGGGATCCAGGTTGAGCGTGTCATCGGACACATCGCAGAACCGCACGGTGGCCCCGAGGTGCATCGCAGCGGCGGCGGTGGCCACGAAGGTCAGCGGCGTCGTGATCACCTCGTCACCGGGCCCGACCTCGGCGGCCCGGTACGCACAGTGCAAGGCAGACGTGCCAGAGTTCATCACCGCGGCCGGGGCCCCGACTGCGTCCTCGAGCGCCGCCTCGAACTCGGTGACGGCCGGACCGGTGGTGAGCCAGTCGGAGCGGAGCACCGCGATGACGGCGGCAATGTCCTGCTCGTCGATGGATTGCCGTCCGTAGGGAATGAACTCCATGACTCAGTCGAGCTGGTCGACCAGCTCCAGCAGACGCTCGGCGCTGAGCCACTGATCGTTGTTGTCCGAGCGGTAGGTGAACCCCTCGGCGACCGGCTTGCCATCGGGAAGCTCGCCACCCCACTCAGCGAGCACGGGGAGCACGACGTAGTGGTCCTCGAACTCGAGCGTGCGCCGGGCGTCATCGGCAGAGATCATCTCCTCGTGGAGCTTCTCTCCCGGACGGATCCCGATCTCTTCGATCTCGGCGCCGGGGGCGATGGCCTCGGCCATGTCGACGATGCGCATGCTGGGAATCCGCGGCACGTACAGCTCGCCGCCGTGCATGCGGTCGAAACTGTCGACGACGAACTGCACCGCATCGGGCAAGGTGATCCAGAATCGGGTCATCCGCACATCGGTGATCGGAATCACCCCGGTAGGCGCCAGTTTGCGGAACAGCGGCACCACCGAGCCACGGCTGCCGAGCACGTTCCCATACCGCACCACGGCGAACCGCACGTTCTTGCTACCGGCGTAGTGGTTGGCGGCAACGAACACCTTGTCCGAGCAGAGCTTGGTGGCGCCGTACAGGTTGATCGGGCTCGACGCCTTGTCGGTGGACAAGGCGATGACCCGCTCCACTCCGGCGTCGATACAGGCGTCGATGACGTTCTCGGCGCCGAGGATGTTGGTCTTGATGGCCTCGAACGGGTTGTACTCGGCCGTATCGACCTGCTTGAGGGCGGCGGCGTGGATGACGGCGTCGACTCCGTCGGTGGCGCGGCGCAGCCGGCTGAAGTCACGCACATCGCCGATGAAGAACCGGAGGCGCTTGTCGTCATCGAACTGCTGGCGTACCTCGTACTGCTTCAGCTCGTCGCGGGAGTAGACGATCAGCCGGCGCGGGTCGAGGCGGTCCAGGGCGTACCGGATGAACGCCTTGCCGAACGAACCGGTGCCGCCCGTCACGAGGATCGACTTGTTGGCGAGATAGGACACGGTGGGTTCAGCCCTCAGGAGATGATCGGCATGTTAGGCAGCGCCTCTGCTGCCTCCAGGGCATCGGCAGGTCAGTCCGGTCCCCCCAGTGGTTTGTGGTAGCGGACCGCCTCGATCCCGTCCACGACCACCCGCTCGGAGAAACTGAAGTCCGCCCGTTCGAACGCCTTGCGGCTGGCCCGATTGTCCGAGCGGATGAGGGCCTCCACCTCGACAGCCTCACCTCGGGGGAGCGCTTCGGCGCTGGCGATGAGCGCGGCTGCGCCCAGACCCCTCCCGCGCGCCTCCGGAGCCGTGTTGATGGAAACGACGAGCTTGGCGTGATCTTCCCGGCCGTACCACACGAAGGCGACCGGCCCCGACCCCGGCTCGCCCACGACGTGCATGACCACACTTGGGTCATCGAGCTTGGCTGCGAACCAGCGCTCATGGTCGGACCACGGGATGGGATCGGACGTGAAGCTGGCAAGTCTGGTGCGCGAGTCGTTGGCCCACTCCCAGATCGTTCTCGTGTCGTCGGCACGTGCCGCTCGCACCTCGAGGACGAGCGACATGAGGTGGGCGCCGATTCGGGCCACGCCGTCACCGTCCACGAGCGCCCATGCCGCCTCGGCCATGCGCCGCCGCGTGGTGGCATCGGCCAGCCGCTCCACACCGCGCCGGATGTCTTCCGGCGTGACGTGCTCCATCGGACCCAAGAACACGCCGGTGCCTGCGTCATCGAGAAACCGAGCCACCTCCGCCTGATTGTCGGCGGTTTGGACCATGAGACGGGGCAAACCCAGGCAGCACGCTTCCCAGTTCGTCGTACCTCCGGCCAGCACCGCGGCGTCGACGGACGTCATCAGGTCTGCCAGGTGCTCGAGATTGCGATGCGTGTGCCATCCCTGCGTGGCCGCGACCGAGCCGATGTCGTCCGTTCCCTCCTGCTGCCCCCCGATCACGAGATGCACCACACCGGAGTAGTCCGCGAGTCCGGAGGCGACGCTGGCGACGAGTTCTCCGGGTGCATTCCCTCCGAGGCTCACCAGCAACGACGCGAGCTCGGCGTGGCGGGGAGGCTCCGGCGGTCGGACCGCCCGATATGCAGCACCGATGGGGACGTACCGAGGACCGCACAGGAAGCGCGCCGTCGCCGGGGCCTCCGGGTAGGTCGAACGATCGCTCACCGGCGATGGATCGATGATGACGTCGGCATGGGCGTGGCCGGAGTGGCCGTTGTCGTCGATCCGTACCACCTTGGTGCCACGGCGCCGAGTCATGTCCGCCAGCTCGTCGCCCAGGTGGTACCCGTCGATCAAAAGGACATCGTCCGATCTGTACGCCGGAGTCTCCGGTACAGGCTCGAGCTCGATGCCCATTCCGGCGACCCGGCTCTTCGAGGCGTCGTCCAGCTCGTCGCTCCACCAGGTCACCCCATGGCCGAGTTCCAGCATGCGTGAAGCGATCGCCAGACACCGCATGACATGGCCCGATCCGATGCGCGGGCTGCCGTCGGCGCGAATCACCAGACGCACTGGTTCTTGGTCTCCTTGACTCGGGACAGCGCATTGTCGCTGCCGCGTCCGTGAGGTCGTAATCTGACGCTCGATCGGCGGACAGCTTGGAGACGCGGCAGATGGACATTGCAGGTCGCCGGATCGGCCCCCACAGCCCCCCGTTCGTGATCGCCGAGATCTCGGCGAACCACGGGCAAGACTTCGATCGCGCCATGGCGCTCGTCGAGGCGGCGGCCGCATCCGGAGCGGATGCGGTGAAGTTCCAGACGTACCGCCCGGACACCATCACGCTCGACGTGGACAACGAGCATTTCCGGCTCGACACCGGGACCACGTGGGATGGCCAGAGCCTCTACTCGTTGTATGAGAAGGCGTACACGCCGTGGGACTGGCAGCCGAAGCTGGCACGTCGCGCCGAGGAACTCGGCATCATCTGGTTCTCGAGCCCCTTCGACGAGAGCGCGGTGGACTTCCTCGAAGAACTGCACGTGCCCGCCTACAAGGTGGCCTCATTCGAGATCGTCGACATCGGACTGCTCCGTACCATCGCCGCCACCGGCAAACCGGTGATCGTGTCGACGGGGATGGCATCGCTGGAGGAGGTCGACGAGGGGGTGGGCACATTGCGCAGCGCCGGCTGTGACCAGATCGCGCTACTCCGGACCAACAGCGGGTACCCCGCCGCCCCCGAGGAGATGGACCTCGCCGCCATCCCGCTGCTCATCGAACGTTACGGCGTACCGGTGGGGCTGTCGGACCACACGCTGAGCCCGGTGGTGCCGGTGGTGGCGGTCGGCCTCGGCGCCTCGCTGGTCGAGAAGCACCTCACCGTGAGCCGCGACCTGGCGACCGAGGACCGCGAGTTCTCGCTGGAACCAGAAGAGTTCGCCCGGATGGTGGCGGACCTCGGCCTGGCCCACGACGTGAAGGGCGAGCCGAGGTTCGGACCGTCGCCCCGGGAGCAGGCGAGCATCAAGTACCGGCGCTCCCTCTTCGTCGCGGCGGACGTGAAGGCCGGCGAGATCTTCACCCGCACCAACGTGCGCAGCGTGCGCCCGGGCACCGGCTTGCATCCGCGGCACCTCGACGAGATCGAGGGGCGAACCGCGGTGCGCGACGTGGCGGCCGGCACCCCGATGAGCTGGGACCTGGTCGAAGACGGCTGAATCAGCCGTCTTCGATCGCCTTCTGACGCACCTCGGCGTTGATCGCAACGATGTCCGGACGGTGGTCCAGCAGGTCGATGACGTCGGCGACGGCGGGGGGTGCGTCCCCCAAGACGGCGACGATGGCCTCAAGCGCGGCGAGGTCCTCCGCCGTGTCCAGCGTCACCCGGTAGCCGGGGGCGTCATGGTCGGTGATCACCGCAGCGGTGCTGAAACGCCCCGGTTCTCGGTAGAGGTAGCTGGTCACGTGCACCCGGTCGACCCCCGTCGCCTCGCGGTCGGCACGCCGCAGGGCCGCGGCCGCCGCCACCTCCACGCTCAACCCGAGCGGCAGATGAGGCACCAACAGGTTGGACACGTAGTCCAGCCCGGGCGCGAACCCGGCCACCGTCTCCACGATGACGGCCGGATCCAGCAGCGGGCAGTCCGCAGTGAGCCGGACGAGCGGATCCGATGGATGGGCCTCGAGGGCGTCGACGTAGCGACGCAGCACGTCGTCGGGATGCCCCCGGAAGGCAGGGACCTCCAGCCTCTCGCACAACTCGGCGACGACATCGTCGCCCGGGTCGGTGGTCGTTGCGACGACGACGTCGCACCCGGCCTCGGTGGCGGCGCGCACCACCCAGCTCAGCACCGGACGACCCGCCAGCGGACGCAACACCTTGCCGGGGAGGCGGGTCGAGGCCATGCGAGCCTGGATGAAGGCGACCACGCTCATCGGCCGAGCGAGTGGTGGTGATGGTCCGTGCGCATGCCGCCTCGGGGGGTGCGGGAACACCGGGCGTGACACCCTGGCGAAGGGCCGAGGTTAGTGGTCGGCGCGTTGCGGCCCCGTCCCGAATCGGTCACGATGCGGCGCACATGGATCTCGACCCGACCTTCAGACGCGCCATCGTGTTCATGGGAGGACCGCGCCGCGTGGCCCCCAGGGTCGTGCTGCGATGAGCGACGTCGATGTGTACGTGGGTGCGGCACCCATCGACGACTGGTTCGACGTGGTCATCGCACCAGGCGTGCCGGGCGGCGGGGTCGTCCGGGCAGCGAAGGTGGAGGCGCTGGTCGAGCAGGCGCGGCCCGCACTCGAGATCCTGTGCGGACATCCGGTGGGACGGCTCGTCCGCGACGACTTCGTGGCTTTGGTGCGCAACGTGGCGCCGGCCGAAGCCGTACGCAACGGCGCCGCCGGCACGGTGCGATCGGTCACCACCCGCCACAGCGTGTCCCGCCCCACCCGGCCGGGTCGGGTGGGCGAGGGCCTGGCCCGCCTCGGGGACGTGCCCCTCGTCCGCCGCGGTCCACCTGTTCCGGACATGGGCTCGCCCCGGATCGTTGCGGCGGCACGGTCCGCCCGGTGGTCACGCCTCCCCGCACCCGACGCAGGGTCCGGCATCGTGCTGGCCGTCGGCGGCCCGAGCGAACGGCGGGCGCTGACACCGGTCAAGGAGCGATTGACGGCGCGCGGCGACACCGTGCACGTGGTCGAGTTCGCCACCGAACCGATGGGTCTCCCCAGCCTGATGGCCGTCGCACCATGGGCGAAGGGCAACGCCGCCGAGCTGTACGACGTGTTGCGCGCCGCGTGGTCGACGCCGGGGTGGGGGGGTGCGGCGTGGTTGCCCTGGGTCGAGCGCTCGCTGCGGGCGATGGCCGGCGTCGTGGGGCGGGAAGCCGCAGTGACGTCGGCGGGCGCCGACCGAGTGCTGGCCGGTGCGTCGGTCGTGGTCACGGCCAAAGTGCGGTGGACCCGAGCTCGGGCACTGACGGCAGCGGCGCAGCGTGCCGAAGTGCCGGTGGTCGCGTGCCAGCACGGCGTCCACACCGACGGCATCGAATGGGAGGGCCAGACCGCGGACGTCTTCGGCGTCGCCGGTGACTCGTTCGGAGAGATCCTGAGGCGGCGTGGCTTCGGGGGCGCCGTGCGGCCGATCGGGGCGACCTTCTTCGACGTACTGCCACCCACCCACGACGGCGTACTGGCGCTGCGCCCGGTGGAGGCATCCATCATCCGCAGCGCCGCCGACTACCTGGCCCACCTCGAGGCCGGGGCGTCCGCGCTGCGCCGGCAGCTGGGGGCAGGCGCCACGCTGGCGCTGCGCCCCCATCCGAGAGAGCGCATCGACGATGCCGCCGCTGCGTTGCTGAGGGCTCACGGCATCGACGTCGATCCTGCCGCTGCGGCACCGGTGTGGCTGGCCGTTGAGTCCAGCGTCGTCGCCCAGGCCGCACTCGCCGGGGGGCGGGTCGTGATGTTCTCGCTCAACGGGCACGAGTGGGCTTACGACTTCCACGAGCTGCCCGGGGTGTGGACGGCGCGCACCAATGCAGAGCTCACCACCGCTTTGCGCAACGCCCACGAGACCGACCCGATGGACCTCGGACCCTGGCGAACGGCCCATGGGAACAGGCTCGGAATCGAAGCCGCCGACGCGCTCGCCGCCGTGATTCTGGAGGCCGCCGGCGGCTCGTGAACCTCAGCGGGCCGGCACTCCCATCACCGTCGCGCCGGCCGCCACGTCGCTCACCACCACGGCACCCATCGCCACCACGGCGCCCTCACCGATGGTGACGTGATCACGCACCGCGGCGCCGAGACCCACGTGGGCGCCCGCACCGATGCTGGTGCCGCCGCCGATGGCGGCCCCCGGCCCCACCGCGGCGAACGCACCCACCTGCACGTCGTGATCGATGACCGCACCGGAGTTGATCACACTGTGCTCCCCCAGCCGGACGCCGGGCTGCACGATGGCGCCGGCCATCACCACCGCCCCCGGGGCGATCTCGACCGAGGCTGCGATCCGAGCGCCGGGATGCACGACCGACACCCAGCCGGACGGACCCATGCGGCGGACGATCTCTTGACGCACCGTCGCCCCCGGCCGGGGCCCCGTCCCCAGCACGCGCACCACATCCGCCAGGTCCGTGGCATCGGCTTCCTCACCCAGATGGGCGTACCCGAGGGAAGCGAGCCGAGCCCCGGGATTCGGATCGACGAAGCCGATGACATCGAAGTCACCCGAGCTCAGCGCGGCGTCCACGACGACGGTGGCGTGTTCGCCGCCACCCACGAGGACGAGTCTCATCGCAACTCCCTGCGCCGCGTGAGGACGCCTAGGGCTCCGAGACGGGCGCGGTACCGGACGGACGGGCGGAAGACGGGCACATCACCCGCGGAGCTCAGGAACATGACAGGCGCCGGATCAGACCCGGGCGGGCAACGCCTTCTCGCAGAAGGCGACGATGCGGTCGATGGCGTCCTTGCTCGCCAGTGCGTCGTAGTCGGGGAGGGAGTCATCCATGAAGTCCCCGGTCACATCGTTGTAGATGACCCACTCGGCATGCGGGACCCGGGAGCGAGCCGTCATCACGTCCTCGATGGGCACGCGCTCGTCCTCGCGTCCGAAGATACCCAGGATGGGCACCGCGACGTCGTCCAGGTCGTCGATCAGGTCGCGCCCGTGGCCGGTGAGCGGGGTACCCACCATTCCCAACGCCGTCACCTCGGGCTGGGTGCGTGCCGCCGCCGCAGCCACCGATCCGCCGGCTCCGAAGGCCAGCAGTCCGTAGCCGTCCTCGGCGTTCGACCACCCGGCGGCGGGATTGGTGATGAAGTCGACGAAGTCATCGACCTTGCCGAGGCTGCGACGCAGCGGAACCGCCGCGGCGCGCTCGTCGACCTCCGCTCGGGAGGCACTGCGTGCAGGGGAGGCATCGTCGTAAGGGTCGACCGCCAGCGCGGCGATCCCCCAGCGGGCAATGCGCCGGCACGTGTCCTTGACGGCTGACGTGAGACCCCAGCCGGAGGGGATGAGCAGCACGGTCGGCCACTCACCACCGAGGTCCGGCCGGGCGAGGTACCCGGTGTGACCCCGGGTGCTGGCGGGGACAGTGAGGGTGCCGAACAAGATCGGCGTGGTGCCTTCGCCTTTCAGGACGCTCAACCGGGTGTCTCCTCGTGGTCGTGGGGAAGCGTAGCGGGCTGCAGCGTCGTCACCTCTCCCGAGCCGAGGGCGACGCGCCCGCTCGTAGTATCGACGACCAGGCGTCCGTCTTCAGCGATATCCACCGCCGTGCCCGCGCCCCCCGGCTCCCACGTGATGTCAGCTCCCAGCGTGACGCACACTGCGACGTACTCGTCGCGACCCCATGCCTCCGGGACACCGGCGACCCGCTCGAGAAGAGCCCGCGCCCAGCGCGTGGCCAGATCGGCGGCGGCGTCGCCTCCGGGGTCCTGGTCGTGGAGCGCGGCGATGCCGGGCGGCGGCTCGGGCCACCACAGGTTGATACCCAGACCTACGACCACCACCCCTTCCGACGCCTCGGAGAGCACGCCACCCAGCTTGCCGCCCCTGCCCATCACGTCGTTGGGCCACTTGAGACCGACGGCGACGCCGGTAGTCTCCACGATCACCTCTCGAGCGCACAGCCCGGCGACCAGGGGGAGCCGAGGCCACGCCGCGCTCGGCCAACGGGGCGCCAGCGCCAACGAGGCGGCGACCGCCCGCGGCGCATGGATCCAATGCCGACCGGAGCGGCCTCTCCCCGACCGCTGCTCGTCGGCGATGACGAGACACGGTGCGCCGGTGAACCGTTGCCGAGCCTCGTCTTGGGTGGAGGCGACAGACTCCAAGCGGTGGGTCACGTAGGGTGTAGCCAAATCCACCTTCTCATGGTCAAATCGGGCGGCGGCCGGAGCCTACCTTCGGCACCGAGCGACACGAAGCGAAGAGAGCAGTGAGCACAGAGGACAAGATCGAGGCTCTGCGGCGGCTCCGGCTGGAGGCCCAGGCCCCTGACAATCTTCGGGCCGTGGACCGGCAGCACGACCTCGGCAAACTCACGGCGAGAGAGCGCATCGAGCTGCTCCTGGACAAGGGCACCTTTCAGGAGATCGACGCCTACGTGCGCCACCAGGCAACCGGCTTCGGCATCGAGGATCGGCGCCCACTCGGGGACGCCGTCGTCACCGGCTGGGGCACCGTGGACGGCCGGACCGTGTTCTTGTTCGCCGAGGACTTCACCAGGTTCGGTGGCAGCCTCGGCGAGGTGGTCGCCGACAAGATCTGCAAGGTGATGGATCTGGCCATGGAGACCGGCGCTCCGCTCATCGGGCTGAAGGACTCCGGCGGGGCCCGCATCCAAGAGGGTGTCGTGTCGCTCGACGGATACGGCCGCATCTTCGACCGCAACGTGCGCGCCTCGGGGGTGATCCCCCAGATCTCAGTGATCATGGGCCCGTGTGCCGGCGGCGCCGTGTACTCGCCCGCCATCACAGACTTCGTCTATCAAGTGCAGGACACGTCACACCTGTTCATCACCGGCCCCGACGTGATCAAGGCCGTCACCGGCGAAGACGTGACCTTCGAAGAGCTGGGGGGCGCCGGCGCCCACGCCGCCACCTCAGGGGTGAGTCACTTCATCGCCGCCGACGGACGCGACGCCATGGAACAGGTGCGGTATCTGCTCTCGTTCCTACCGGGCAACAACATGGAGGTGTCGCCCTACTTCACGCCGATGGACGCGCCGGATCGGATGGAAGAGGACCTCACGACCACCGTCCCCGATTCGCCCAACCTGCCGTACGACGTGGTCGATCTCATCGAGCACATAATCGACGACGGCGAGTTCTATCAGGTGCACGAGACCTATGCCCGCAACATCGTCGTCGGCTTTGCTCGGCTCGATGGCTACAGCGTCGGCATCGTGGCCAATCAGCCGGCGCACTTGGCCGGCACGCTGGACATCAACGCCTCGGTGAAGGCGGCGCGCTTCGTGAGGTTCTGCGACGCCTACAACATCCCCTTGGTCACCTTCGTCGACGTCCCCGGCTTCCTGCCCGGCGTCGAACAGGAGCACCAGGGCATCATCCGCCACGGTGCCAAGCTCCTCTACGCCTTCGCCGAGGCCACCGTGCCCCGGGTGACCGTCATCACCCGGAAGGCGTACGGCGGCGCCTACGTCGTGATGAACTCACGCGGGTTGCAGGCCGACATGGTGTTCGCCTGGCCAAGCGCGGAGATCGCCGTCATGGGCGCCTCAGGGGCCGTCAACGTGATTCACCGCCGCGAGATCGCAGACGCACCCGATCCGGAAGCTCGTCGACAAGAGTTGATCACCGAATACGAGGGGCGGTTCAACAATCCCTATTTGGCGGCGGAGCGGGGTCTGGTGGACGAGATCATCGAGCCGCGCGAGACGAGGCCGCGCCTCATCCGCACGCTCGAGATGCTCCGCAACAAACGACAGGCGATGCCTCCCAAGAAGCACGGCAACATTCCGCTCTAGGATTTCCCCCCATGGATTCAGTCCTGATCGCCAACCGAGGCGAGATCGCCGTGCGCGTGATTCGAGCCGCCAAGGAACTCGGGCTACGCACCATCGCCGTGTACTCAGAGCTGGACCGCGACGCACTACACGTCGGCCTCGCCGACGAGGCGTGGAACATCGGACCGGCCCCGGCTGCAGAGTCGTACCTGAACATCGCCAGGCTCCTCGAGGTGGCGAGCGAATCCGGGGCAGACGCCATCCACCCCGGGTACGGCTTCCTCTCCGAGAACGCCAGCTTCGCTCGCGGCGTCATGGACGAGGGCTTCATCTGGGTCGGGCCGCCTCCGGACGCGATAGCCACGATGGGCGACAAGATCGCCTCTCGTCGCGCCGCACAGGAAGCCGGGGTCTCGGGAGTCCCCGGCAATCTCGACCCCATCGACGACGCCGCCGAGGTCAAGCGGCTGGGCGAGGAGTACGGCTACCCGATCGCCGTCAAGGCCGCCCACGGCGGTGGCGGC
This sequence comes from Acidimicrobiia bacterium, assembly GCA_041581135.1. Lineage (GTDB taxonomy): Bacteria > Actinomycetota > Acidimicrobiia > Spongiisociales > UBA5794 > JBFGCM01. The sequence continues at coordinate 47,752 of JBFGCM010000009.1, read as the reverse complement.
AAGGGGCTACGCGTGGTGCGGTCACCCGATGAGGTGGACGCCGCCTTCGAGTCGGCACGGCGGGAGGCAGACGCCTACTTCGCCAATCCCGAGGTGTACGTGGAGCGCTACCTGGATCGCCCCCGCCACGTGGAAGCCCAGATCATGTTCGATCAGCACGGCACCGGGGTGTTCTTCGGCGAGCGTGACTGCTCGGTGCAACGGCGCCACCAGAAACTCATCGAGGAGTCCCCGTCATCGGTGCTCGACGCGGCGCACCGCACCGCTCTCGGGGAGGCGGCGCTGGCGGTCGCCGAGGCAGCCGGATACGTGAACGCGGGTACGGTCGAGTTCCTGGTCGACACCGAGGGCGAGTTCTACTTCCTCGAGATGAACACCCGCATCCAGGTGGAACATGCGGTGACCGAGATGGTGACTGGTATCGACCTGGTCCAGGAGCAGCTTCGCGTCGCCGCCGGTGAACCGCTGTCGGTGACCTCGACCCCGGCCTCGCGGGGGCACGCCATCGAGTTCCGGATCAACGCCGAGGATCCCAGCCGGGGCTTCCTACCCTCGCCCGGCACGATCGTCGACTACTTCGAGCCGGGGGGTCCCGGCATCCGCGTCGACAGTGGGGTGCAGGCGGGCTCCACGGTGAGCCAGTACTACGACAATCTCATCGCCAAGCTGATCGTCTGGGCATACGACCGGCCGACCGCCCTACGCCGCGCCAAGCGGGCACTCCAGGAGTTTCGGATCACCGGCGTCGCCACGAGCCTGCCGGCGCACCTGGTGGTCATCGACCACGAGGTCTTCATGGCAGGCCAGCACCACACCCGGTTCATGGAGGACGAGGTCGACCTGGCCAGCCTGAGCGCCCCCACCGCACCGGCGTTGCCCGGCGAGGAAGAGCTGAGTGAGCGCCAGATGACGGTCGAGGTGGGCGGGCGTCGTTTCGTCGTGAAGGTGTGGACACCCGCCATCGGCGCTCCGGCGCCGGGCGGTCAGCGGCCTGCCCCTCGCCGCCGCCCACCCAAGTTGCACAAGGACTCGGGCCAGAACGAGTCGGGTGGCGTGGTGATAGCCCCGATGCAAGGCACCATCGTCAAAGTGCACAAGAAGGCGGGTGAGGGCGTTGTTGCCGACGAGCCCGTCTGTGTGCTCGAGGCGATGAAGATGGAGAACGAGATCCGCGCCCCGGTCACCGGCGAGATCGTGGACATGCGGGTGCAGCCCGGCGACACGGTCTCGGGTGGCGCCGTCTTGCTCATCATCAAGTAGGGCGGCGGAGCCCTTCGGCACAGTCCGGCGCCGCAGGTATTCTCGGCGGGCACTCGACGGTAGGAGGTCCGAGGTGGCGAGGAAGCTGACCATCGCCGTGGTGTGGGTGGTCCTGGCGGCGCTCACCACTGCAGCAGCGAATCCGGCCGATCGCGGCGGGTTCGACGCCGCATCGGCCGTGCGCTCCGTGGCGGATGCCCCCGAGCTCTCCGGCATCACCGTCACCGCCGCCACCGACGGGTTCATCACCGGCACGGTGACCGTCCCCTTCGGCTCGCCCACCGACGTTTGCATCGATGCCATCGACTTCAACTTCAACTTCGACGGCTTCACGACGGCTGCCGCCAACGGCACCTACACGCTGGGGCCGCTGGAGCCCGACCAGTACAACGTGCTGTTCGCCCCGTGCGACAGCGCCGAGCTCGCCTACGAGTACTACCCGAACCAGCCGGATGTGCTCTCGGCCGACCTCATCGTGGTGGACCCCGGCCAGACCGTCACCGGCATCAATGCCGCCATGGACCAAGGCGGGGTGCTGGAGGGCACGACAACGTTCCTGGAGGTCGGCTCTGCCAACACGCGCCCCGCTGCCGAGGTGTTCGCGGTGCTCACCGACAGCCAGGGGTTCCCCACCACCGCCGCTCCCTCCGACGCCGCCGGTGCGTGGTCCATCGGTGCCGGCCGGCCTGGTCTGGAACATGCCGTCTACTTCGTGGACGTGCTCGATCGCTTCGCCTTCCAGTACAGCGACTCCGCGGCCACGTTCGGCGCCACCGCCAAGTTCGTTCCCGTGGTCGGCACCCCCACCCAGGTACCCGTCGACCCACTCGACGTGAGCTTCGCGGGGGGGTGGCCGGTGCCACGGGTTGGCGACTTCACCGGTGATGGCCAGGACGATGTGTTGGCGTTCGACGGTCGGGGCAACTGGTGGGTGGCGGAGGCGGACGCCTTCGATTTCGTGTTCTACCCGTGGAAGCACTTCAACACCGAGACCGGGTGGTTCCCGCAGCTTGTGGGCGACTACAACGGTGACGGCGCCGACGACGTGGTGAACTACCACGCCGCGAGCGGCACGTGGTGGGTCTTGGGGGGCGGCGCCACGACGCCGACGGTGACGTTGTGGGCGACGTTCTCGTCGAAGACGGGCTGGGGCCCTCAGCTGGTGGGCGACTTCAACGGTGACGGGCTCGACGACGTCGTCAACTACCACGAGGGTCTCGGCCGATGGTGGGTGAACGTCTCGAACGGCTCCACGTTCACGCTGAAGCTCTGGTCGGAGTTCTCCACCCGCACCGGTTGGGGTCCGCACCTGGTGGGAGACTTCACCGGCGACGGTCGCGACGACGTGCTCTCCTACCACGAGGGCACCGGACGCTGGTGGCTGAACCGATCCACCGGCACCGGCTTCACCCTCGAGCTGTGGGCCACGTTCGGCACCAAGTCCGGGTGGTCCCAGCACCACGTCGGCGACTTCAACGGCGACGGCAAGGTCGACTTCATCGTGTTCCACCAGGGCACGGGCCGCTGGTGGGTGAACCTGTCCACCGGCACCGGCTTCACCCAGGCGCTCTGGACCACCTTCGCCACCACCACCGGCTGGACGTTCCATGGGGTGGGCGAGTTCACCAACGACGGCAAGACCGACCTGGTGTCCTACCACGAGGGCACGGGCCGCTGGTGGGTCGCCGTATCCACCGGAAGCGGCTTCACACTGGGCCACTGGAGCACCTACGCCACGAAGACCGGCTGGGCACCCATGGTCATCGGCGACTTCAACGACAACGGCTACTTCGATGTCGCCACCTACCACCAAGGCACCAAAGCGTGGTGGGTCAACGCCTCCACCGGCACCGGCTTCCACCTCTCCCGCTGGCTCGACATCCCCTAGCCGGCAGGCGTCAGGCGACGCGAGAACGGAGCAGCGACCACCGAGGTTGGCCTGGGCTAGGCGTTCGGCGCGGTGGCTCGAACCAGCCGGAGGACCCCGGTTTCGGCCTACTCGGCCGCCTCGGTGAGGCTCTCGGTCATCGACGGGTGGACGAGGAGCGTCTCGACCAACGTGTCCACCTTCAGGCTCGCTTGCACCGCCAAGGCCACGACGGCGATCAGCTCCGAGGCGTTCTTGCCGACGATGGTGCCGCCGAGTATCTCGTGGGTGGCCGGGTCACTGATCACCTTGACGAACCCTCCGGGCACCCCTGAGATCAGGGCGCGGGAGTTGGAGGCGAACGGCACCTTGGTGATGCGGACCTTGCGTCCCTCCGCAGCCGCATCGGCCTCTTCCAGCCCGACGGAGGCGATCTCGGGTTCGGTGAAGATGGCCTGGGTCACCTTGGGGAAATCGAGCGGCGTCACGCGGTGACCCATCACTTGCTTGCCGATCTTCTTGCCTTGCATGGTCGCCACCGACGAGAGCGGCAGCTGACCGGTGACGTCGCCGGCGGCGAAGATGTGGCTCACCGAGGTCCGTTGATACGCGTCGACGATCACGTGGCCGCGCTCGGTGAGCTTGACCCCCGCCGCGTCGACATCGAGCCCGTCGCTGTTGGGAAGGGATCCGACAGCGAGCAACGCATGGGTGGCCGGCACCCGTCGGCCGTCCTCGATCTGTACCTCGACTCCGTCATCGGTCATGGTCACAGCCGACGCACGGGCCCCCTTGAGCAGGGTCACCCCTCGTTCCAGGAAGTCCTCCTCCAGCTCGCTGGCGACCTCGGAATCCCGATGCGGCAGCACGTGGTGCCGGCTCACGAGCAAGGTCACCTTGGAGCCGAGCGAGGCGAAGATGTGCACGAACTCCACGCCGGTGACCCCTGAGCCGATGATGGCGATGTGGTCGGGCCGCTCCTCCCAGTGGTAGGCGTCGCGGGTGGACAGCACCCGCACCCCGTCGACCGGAGCCCAGTCCGGTATCCACGGGCGCGACCCGGTGGAGATGAGTGCGGAGTCGAACGGTATCTCGACGTCACCGTCATCAGTGGTGGCCACCCCAGTGTTGGGGCCGGTGAACCGGCCTCGTCCCATGATGATCTCGACACCCTGGGAGACGAGCATGTCCGTGAACCCATGGGCCAGGCTTCCGGTGATGCCTTCGAGGTGCTCGGACAGCCCCACCATGTCGACGTCGACGTCGTCACCCACTCCGGCGATGCCGAGCGCGTAGCCGGTGCGAATGGCGGAGAGCCGTCGTGCCGACGCCACCATCGCCTTCGACGGGATGCAATCCCAGAGATGGGCGGCCCCGCCCACGATGGAGTCCTCGACGAGAGTGACGTGGGCGCCATGCATGGCTGCCGTGGTGGCGGCGGCGTGGCCGGCCGGGCCACCTCCGATGATGAGGAATCGGTGCGGATCGTTGCTCATGGGGTGGGACGGTAGTGGCCGAACACGCCGGCGAGCACCTTGGAGACCTCACCGACGGTGGCACCGGCGCGAAGCGCCACCCGCATGGGGTCGAGCACGTTGTCGGTGCCGCGGGCGGCGTCGCCCAGCTCCGCGAGGGCGGCCTGGACCGCAGCCGCGTCCCGGTCGGCTCGCAGCGTTCGCACGCGTGCCACTTGGGACCGCTCCAGCTCCGGATCGACCCGGGTGATCGGAATCGTCGAATCGCTCCCGCCGGCGAACCGGTTCACACCGACCACCACCGCCTCATCGGTCTCGACGCGGGTCGCCTCCCGATAGGCGGCGTCCTCGATGTGGCGCTGCTGGAATCCCGCCTCGATTGCCTTGACCGCTCCCCCGAGACCGTCGATCTGATCGATCAACGCCCGCGCTTCGGCTTCGATGTCATCGGTGAGCCCCTCGACGTAGTACGACCCCGCCAACGGATCGACGACGTCGGCGATGCCGGTCTCATACGCCAGGATCTGCTGCGTACGCAACGCCAGCGTCGCCGACTCCTCGGTGGGCAGCCCCAACGCTTCGTCGTACGAGTTGGTGTGGAGCGACTGGGTGCCGCCGAGCACCCCGGACAGCGCCTGATAGGCGGTCCGCACGATGTTGTTCTCCGGCTGCTGGGCCGTGAGCGAGGATCCGGCGGTCTGGGTGTGAAACCGCATCCGCCACGACTCGGGCTTGGCGGCGCCGAGGCGCTCCCGCATGAGACGGGCCCAGAGCCGCCGTGCGGCGCGGTATTTGGCGGCCTCTTGGAACAACCCGTTGTGGGCATTCCAGAAGAACGAGAGACGGGGCGCGAAGTCGTCCACGTCCAAGCCGGCATCGATCGCCGCCTGCACATACGCCAAGCCGTTGGCGATGGTGAAGGCCACCTCTTGGGCCGCCGTGGAGCCCGCCTCACGAATGTGATAGCCACTGATGGAGATGGTGTTCCAGCTCGGCAGCCTCCGGTGGCAGTAGGCGAACAGATCGGTGACGAGCCGCATCGATTCGGCCGGCGGATAGATGTAGGTACCCCGGGCGATGTATTCCTTGAGGATGTCGTTCTGCACGGTCCCTCTGATCCGCTCGGGGGCCACGCCGTGCTCTTCGGCGACCAGCTCGTACAACAAGAGGAGCACGGCGGCGGTGGCGTTGATCGTCATCGAGGTGGAGACGTCGCCGAGGGGCAAGCCGTCGAGGAGCCGACGCATGTCGTCGACGGAGTCGATGGCGACCCCGACCTTCCCCACCTCGCCGGCCGCCATCGGGTCGTCCGAGTCGAGACCCATCTGGGTGGGTAGGTCGAAGGCGACCGACAGACCGGTCTGGCCGGCAGCGAGCAACGCGTGGAACCGTGCGTTCGTCTCTTCCGCGGTGCCGAAGCCGGCGTACTGGCGCATGGTCCAGAGGCGACCTCGATACATGCTCGGGTACGGGCCGCGTGTGAACGGATACTGCCCCGGCTCCCCCAGCTCGGTGGCCGGGTCCCAGGAGGCGAGGTCGGCGGGCCCGGGCACGCCGTCGGTCATGGGGAGCGAACCATCCCGGTCGCGGAGAAATCAGAGTTGTCCTGTGACATCGGTACACTGCCCCGAGAGACGCTCGTGGTGATGTTAATGGGAACTCTGCAGCGCTCTCGTGCGTCTCTTACACGAGTGGAAACCCCTGGCGGACATGTCACCCACCATTCATGAAGTCGAGCGAGGAGAGCGGCGCGGTCGCCGCTTGCCCGCGCTCGCCATTCTGGCGGGCATGGGGTTCCTCGCCGCGACCTGGTTCGGGCTGTTCTCGTTCCTGAGCTCCAACGCCGCATTCGGCACCATCCAGGATCTCGAGGACCACTACATCTGCAACCCGGACGAGTGGGACCTGGACTTCCCCGACCTGTCTCGCCTCTCGGAGGTCTATACGTCTGATGGCGTGTTGCTGGGGGTGCTGACAGAGCGCAACAGCCAGCCGACGCCGATCGAGGAGATACCTCCACTGGTGCTCAACGCGGTGTTGGCAGCCGAAGACGAGAACTTCTACGAGCACGAGGGAATCGATTTCCGCTCGATCTTCCGTGCGGTCATCGAGGATGCTCGCGGCGGCAACCGCCAGGGCGGGTCGACCATCACCCAGCAGGTGGTCAAGTCGGTCTTCCTGTCCAACGAGATCACGCTGGAGCGCAAGGTCTGTGAGGCCGTCATCGCTGCCGAGCTGGAGCGACGCTATGAGAAGGACGACATCCTCGAGTTCTACGTCAACTCGGTCTTCTACGGGTCAAATGCCTACGGAGTCACGGCAGCCGCCCAGGAGTACTACGGCAAGGAGCTCCACGAGCTGACCATCGAGGAAGCGGCGGCCATGATGACGCCCATCCGCAACCCCTCGTTGTACGACCTCCGCGACGAAGATCGAGAGGATCGCACTCGCGTCGTCCGGGCTCGCGACGCCGTCATCGAAAACATGGTGGACAACGAGTTCATCACCGCGGCGGAAGGCGAGGCGGCGAAAGCGCGCCCGCTGAGCGTGATTCCGCACGTCGAGTTCGAGCAGCTCGCGCCTCAAGTGATCATCGCCGCTCGCGAGGACCTGCTCAATGATCCGCGTTTCGGGCTCGGCGACACGTTCGTCGAGCGCAAGCGAGCGCTGTTCGGCTGTCCCGCCAGCGACACCGAGTGTGAGGGCGGCGGCGGCCTGGAGGTCACCGTCACGCTCGACTTCGCCTTGCAGGAGGAGGCGAACCGCATCCTGCGCGAGTGGTTCCCGCCGGGCAGCGACGGCCCCACCGGCGCCATCGCCATGGTGGACAACGCAACCGGGGCGATCCGGGTGATGTCCAGCGGTCTCGACTTCGGCACCGACGTCGACAGCGGCGAGCGCGACTACGACCTGGCCGGAAAGGGACGACGACAGGCTGGGTCGGCCTTCAAGCCGTTCACCTTGGTGGCCGCCCTGGAGAACGGCAGTCAGTTCGGCCGGCCCATCACGCTCGCCTCCTACTGGGACATGACGAGCCCACAGAAGATCGACTGCGGGTTCCCGTGCAGCCCCGAGGGCAACATCTGGACCTGCAACAACGCCAGCCGGAGCGGTGCCGGTATCCGAACCCTCGAAGCCGCCACCTACCTCTCCACGAACACGGTCTACTGCCAGGTCTCGTTCGAGGTGGGCCCCGACCAGATCGTCGACGTCGCCAATCGAATGGGCATCGAATCGCATCTCGACCCTGTCCTCTCGATAACACTGGGCACCGAAGAGGTGAGTCCGCTCGAAATGGCGGCGGCCTTCTCCACCATCGCCAACTACGGCGAGAAGGCCGAGTCCTACCTCATCGAGAAGATCACCGACAGCAACGGCAACGTGATCTATGAGCACGACGTCGTTCGTGAGCAGGTGATCGACGAGGCCCTGGCTGCGGCCGTGGTGAAGACGCTCAAGAAGACCGTGGCCGAGGGAACCGGGACAGCGGCCCGGCTCGGCAACGGCTGGGAGCAGGCAGGCAAGACCGGCACGGCGCAGCAGTCACGGGACGTCTGGTTCATGGGCTTCGTCCCGCAGGTGACCACCGCCGTCTGGGTCGGCTACCCGGAGGCGCTCGTCGAGATGGTCGACTTCACGGTGTTCAACGCCCTCGAGGGACGCGACCAGTACATCCGGCGGGCATTCGGCGGCAACCTGGCGGCGCCCATCTGGAAACACTTCATGCTCACGGTCATCGAGGACATGGAACCGGTCCCGTTCCCGCCCGAGCCGGACGGCACCTCGATCTACTACCAGACGCCGAAGAACGAAGTGCCGTCCATCAAGGGTCTGAGCAAGAGCGCGGCGATCACCGCCATCCGTCGCGCCGGATTCAATGCATCGGTCAAGGAGGAGTTCTCCAGCCAGCCCGAAGGCCGGATCCTCGGACAGAGTCCCGCCGCCGGCACCGTGATGACCCAGGGCCGCACAGTGGTGATCATCGTGTCCGGTGGCCTGCCGCCGACCGCGGCCTTGACCAGCCTCATCGGCGTTGCCGAGGCCGAGGTGCCCGGAGCGCTGGCGACGTGGACCTCCTCCACCGGCGTCAACGTCGGCTGGGCGCGAGCCGAGCAGGTGACCGCCGACCCGGCGTTGATCGGCAAGGTGGTGGCCACCAGCCCGGGGCCCGGCACCGTGGTGACGGACGGTGCGACCATCACGGTGTTCATCGGGGTGGCCGCCCCACCGCCGGACGGCTGATCTCCGCCGGTACCGCCCCGAGCGGTCACTAGCCTCACGCCATGACCTCGCTCGCCCCGGGTTCCATCGACCACCCGGGCCACACTCCGGCACTACGACGCCTGTGGCGGTATGCGGCGCGCCATCGCGGGCGGGCCATACGCGCCGGCATGTGGTCGGTGTCGAACAAGCTCTTCGACCTCGCTCCTCCCTTCCTCATCGGGGCCGCCGTGGACGTGGTCGTGCGGCAGGAGGACTCCGTGCTGGCGGGGCTGGGTTTCATCGACGCCCGCTCGCAGATCGTCGCGCTGGCGGTGCTGACGTTCGTCATCTGGGCACTGGAGTCGGTGACCGAGTACTTCGCCGGGGTCACGTGGCGCAACCTCGCCCAGACCGTGCAGCACGAACTGCGAATGGACGCCTACGCCCACGTGCAGTCGCTGGAGATGGGCTACTTCGAAGACCAATCCACCGGCGGCCTCATGGCCGTGCTCAACGACGACGTCAACCAGCTGGAACGGTTCCTCGACGTCGGCGCCGACGAGGTGCTCCAGATGCTGACCACCGTGGTGAGCATCGGCGTCGCATTCTTCGTCATGGCGCCGAGCATCGCGTGGATGGCCTTCCTGCCGATACCCCTCATCCTATGGGGATCACTCCGATTTCAGAAGCTGATGGAACCGCGGTACGCGGCAGTGCGCAACCAGGCGGGCAACCTGAACAGCCAGCTCGCCAACAACCTCGGCGGTATCGCCACCATCAAGTCGTTCACGGCAGAGCTACGCGAAGTGGCCCGGATCGGCAAGGAGAGCGAGGACTACCAGGCGGCCAACCGTCGGGCCATCACCCTGAGTTCGGCCTTCTCGCCCCTCATCCGGGTGGCGATCCTGGTCGGCTTCACCGCCACGCTGGTGGTCGGCGGTTTCCAGGCCCTCGACGGCAGCCTGGAGGTCGGGGCCTACAGCGTCATGGTGTACCTCACGCAGCGACTGCTCTGGCCGCTGACCCGGCTCGGTCAGACATTCGACCTCTACCAGCGAGGCATGGCCTCCACCAACCGCATCCTCGACGTGCTCGATACCGAGCCGCAGCTGAAGGACGGCACCATCCCGCTCAACGGCGTCAAAGGCCACATCGAGTTCGACGCGGTCGGCTTCTCGTATCCCAACGGCTACCAGGCTCTCACAGACGTGACCCTCGAGATCCGGCCCGGCGAAACCACTGCGTTCGTCGGCGCAACGGGGTCGGGCAAGACCACGCTCGTGAAGCTGATGCTGCGCTTCTACGACATCGAATCCGGCGAGATCCGTCTCGACGGCTACTCGCTGCCGGAGCTGCGCACCGCTGATCTGCGACGCGCCATCGGTCTCGTCAGCCAGGACGTGTTTCTGTTCCACGGCACCGTGCGCGAGAACATCGCCTACGGGAAGCCGGACGCCACCGACGAGGAGATCATGGCGGCCGCCCAGGTCGCCGAGGCCCACGACTTCATCATCGCGTTGCCCGACGGCTACGACACGATCGTCGGCGAGCGGGGCCAGAAGCTGTCCGGCGGACAACGGCAACGGTTGTCGATCGCCCGTGCCGTCGTCGGCGACCCACCGGTGTTGGTCCTCGACGAGGCGACGTCTGCGGTCGACAACGAGACCGAGGCCGCCATCCAACGTTCCTTGGAGCGGATCTCCCTGCATCGCACCACCGTCGTGGTGGCCCATCGCCTCTCCACGATCCGCCACGCCGAGGCCATCTACGTGATGGCCGACGGCGGGGTCGTGGAAACCGGCACCCACGACGATCTGGTGGCTGCCGGTGGCGTTTACGCCGGCCTGTGGGACGTGCAGACCGGCGAGGCGGTGCCCTGGCACCTCGAGTAGCGAAGTTTCGCGACCTCAATCCATGCTACTTGATTGCACTTCCTACTATCTGGTATCAAAGAGGCATGCTTTCGGCAGTGCCCGAGCCGCCCGATCGAGATCAACGTCCTCTGGTAGCGACGGGCTCCGCGCCATGCTCGGGCACTGCCGGGAGGTCTCCCTCCTCCAGAGCCGACGGTGATGAGACCTCCCGTCCCAACGACACACGGCCACCCCGCCGCACCGCACAGATGCGACCGTTCGTGGTGCCCGTCCCCTGGGTCGATGCGGCCGCGGCGCTCGGCTTCCCGCCGGACCATCCATACGTGCGGCGCTACTGGACGGCCGTGCTCGGGTGGGGAGCCGTCGCCGACCTCCTGCGGTTGGTGACGGCGGCGAGCCGAGCGGAGCCGCTGCGCCGCCCCATTCACCTGCCGCAGCTGATCCGGGAAGGGCTGGTGCTCGCCACCGCCGGCGAGACTCGGGTACGCATGACCATCCCGCCGCTCTCCGCCGCACACGTCCGGCGCCTCCCGCCCGGACTGCGGCGGGAACACGCTCGGCTCCGGTTCGACGACGCCCACCGCCCGTCACCCTGATCGCGTCCTGACGCCGAGCGGTACCCTGCCGCCCGATGGATCCCTTCGACTCCGCCGCATCTCTGCTCTCGGCAGCCGAGCGAATCCTCGTGTTCACCGGCGCCGGCATGTCCACCGAGTCGGGCATCCCCGACTTCCGTGGACCTGACGGAATCTGGACCAAGGTGGATCCGAAGGAGTTCACCTACCAGCGCTACGTGTCCCGCCCGGAGACCAGACAGCGGTCGTGGCGCATGCGGTACACCTCTTCGCTATTCGAGGCCACACCCAACGAAGGCCACACCGCCCTCGTCCGACTCTGGCGTTCGGGCAAGATGATCGGCTGCGTCACCCAGAACATCGACGGCCTCCACCAGTCGGCGGGCCTCCCCGACGATGCGGTCGTGGAGCTCCACGGCACCGCCCGCCGGATTCGCTGCTTGTCGTGCGCCACCGAGGCAGACGACGCCGAGGTACGGGTCCGGTGGGAAGGCGGCGAGTCGGACCCGGCCTGCCTGGAGTGTGGCGGCATCCTGAAAGCGGCGGTGGTCAGCTTCGGAGAGTCGATGCCTGCTGCCGCCATGGACATCGCCGCGGCGTGGGCCGACGCCGCCGACCTGGCGCTCGCCATCGGCACCACGTTGTCGGTGTATCCGGCCGCATTGTTCCCACTGGAGGTAGCCGAGCGTGGGCGGCCGCTCGTCATCCTCAATCGCGGCCCGACCGACCATGACCACAAGGCCACCGTGAGGCTCGAGGGCGCCATCGGTGAGCTGCTCCCGCCCCTCGTCGACGCCATCGCCGGGAGCTGAGGCACCTCGGCGCCACCATCGCCGCCACCGGCCGGAGCGAACGCGTCCGGTACGCTCGCCGTGATGAGCTCTGATCCCTGGGCAGAACGTGCGCACGTATTCGTCGATCTCCACTACGGCTCGCTGCGCGGTCGGGTTCGCACCCATGTGATCGACCGCCACCTCGCCGAGCACTTGCCCGCGCCGCCGGCACATGTGGTCGATGTGGGCAGCGGCGCCGGCAACCAGTCGATTCCGCTCGCCCGCCGCGGCTACACGGTGACGATGGTCGACACGTCGGCGGAGATGCTGCGGCGCGCGGCGGAGGCCCTCCGGGACGAGCCCGGCGCCGTGGCCGAGCGCGTGTCGCTGGTCGAAGCCGACGGACTGGACACCGCCCGCCGCTTTGGCACCGGGCTCTTCGATGCGGCGCTGTGTCATGGGCTGGTGATGTACTTCGAGGCTCCGGGACCGCTCATCGGCGCTCTGTGTGAAGCCACCCGACCCGGCGGCATCGTGTCGATCGTCGCCAAGAACCAGGCCACGCTCGCCTCACAACATGCGCACCTCGGCCACTGGGAGCACGCGCTGGAGACCTTCGGCGCTCACCACATCGTCAACCGGCTTGGTTTCCGGACACGCGGCGACACCCCCGACGGCCTGTTCGCCCAACTCGGCGCCCATGACGTCGCCCCAGTGGCCTGGTACGGGGTACGCCACTTCTCGGAGCCGTGGGTCGCGGACGATCCGAACGTCGGCGACGAGGCCGCGATGCTCGCAGTCGAGGTGGAGGCGAGCCGGCGCGACCCGTATCGCGGGGTGAGCCGTCTCCTGCACGTCATCGGGCGCAAACTGGGATAGCCGTTTCGGCAGACCCGACGCTGCCGTACACTCAGATTCTCATGAACTATGCCGAGCTGGTCGCCGCGACCAAGAAGCACATCACCGAGATCTCGGGCGAGGAGCTGGTCTCGCGTCTCGGCTCGGTACCGGTGCTGATCGACATCCGCGAGATCGACGAGTTCGAGCAGGGCGCCATTCCGGGGGCTCGCTTCATCCCCCGCGGGATCCTGGAGTCGAACATCAACGGCACGGCCCCGGACCCGGCCACCGAGATCGTCCTCTATTGCGCCGCTGGTGCCCGCTCGGCGCTGGCCGCCAAGTCGCTCCAGGACATGGGCTACCAAGACGTGAAGTCGTTGGCCGGCGGGTTCGGCAAGTGGAAAGCGGACGGGAAACCGTGGGACACGCCGCAGTCACTCACGGGAGATCAACGGAGCCGGTACAGCCGACACCTGCTCCTTCCGGAGGTCGGCGAGCAGGGCCAGCAGCGTCTGCTCGACTCTCGAGTGCTGCTCATCGGGGCCGGTGGGCTGGGATCGCCGGCCGCGCTCTACCTGGCCGCGGCCGGGGTCGGCACTCTGGGCATCGTCGACTACGACGTGGTCGACGCCTCCAACTTGCAGCGCCAGATCCTCCACAACCTCGATCGGCTCGGTCAGCTCAAGGTGGAGTCGGCTCGCGAGACCATCACGGCCCTGAACCCCGACGTGAAGGTGGAGCCGGTGGCGGAACGCCTCTCGGTGGGCAACATCCTCGACATCATGGGGCCGTACGACGTGGTGGTCGACGGCGCCGACAACTTCCCCACCCGGTACCTGGTCAACGACGCCTCGCTCCATCTGGAGAAGCCCGTCGTGCACGGCTCGATCTTCCGGTTCGAGGGCCAGGCCACGGTGTTCGTGCCGTACGAGGGTCCGTGCTACCGCTGCCTCTTCCCCCAGCCGCCCCCCGCCGAGCTGGCGCCGTCGTGTGCGGAGGCGGGCGTCCTCGGAGTGCTTCCCGGCATCATCGGCTCCATCGAAGCGATGGAGGCCATCAAGCTGCTGCTCGGGCTCGGCGAATCGCTGGCGGGCCGGCTGCTGACGTACGACGCCCTGGAGCAGGAGTTCCGTGAGCTACGGCTGCGACGGAACCCCGAGTGCCCAGCCTGTGCCGACCGGGAGCGGCCACCTGAGCTCGTCGAGTACGACGAGCTGTGCACCCCCGGCGGCTCCGTCGCGAGGGCCTGAACCGGCGGCGCACAGACGAAACGGTCGACAAGGTCGCGAAAAGCGATAGTCTGATGTCCTACCTGCGCTGAGGTAGCGCACATCCGTGGGGGCCTACGGCAGGCGGAGTGCGACAACCGAGGCACCTCTTGGAGACGACTCCGATCCAACCGGTGCGGCGCTGGTTCATCATTGCCGCGCTCGCCGCACTGAGCACGCTTGCATCCGTCACGGCGGCGCAGGGCGCCACCGAGTACCGCATCGAGGGCGGAGGCTGGGGCCACGGCGTCGGCATGAGCCAGTACGGCGCCTACGGCATGGCCCTCCTCGACGGGGCCGACGCCGCCGAGATCCTGGGCCACTACTACACCGGCACCTCACTGGGACGGTTCGGCGACGGCCTCGTGGCGCCGGGTCCGCTCTGGGTCAACCTGATCAGCGAGGCGTCCCAGATGGACCTCCAGGCGAAGGCGATCTCGGCCGGCGGTACCGACACCACGATCTCGTTCGGTGGCGAGACCCTCACCCTTCCGGCGGGCAGCTCCATGACGGTGACCTCGGCCGGTGGAGGCAATTGCACGGTGACGGTGGGAGCGTCCTCCCACGGTCCGGCGCCGTGCCACCTCGACCTCACGTGGGATGGCTGGGAGGCGACGCCGACCACCCTGCTGCAGGTCGATGCCGTCACTTTCCCGGACCTCCCCACCCCGATCGGGTGCACGCACATGGACTGGAATGCCACCCCGGCCACGGCCCGGCCGTGCCAATACGCACGGGGCTCGCTGCACGTGCGTCCCGACAACGACACCGACACCGTCCACCTGGTGCTCGAGATCGATGTCGAGCACTACATGCTCGGCATCTCCGAGATGCCCTACCACTGGGGGACCTCCGGTGGTCAGCCGGCACTCGAGGCCCAGGCGATCGCCGCCCGCTCGTACGCCACCCACCGCCAGGGCGACATCGGCGATCCGGCCACGAGGACCTCGTGCTGGTGTCATGTGATGGACAGCACGCTGGACCAGCGCTACGTGGGTTGGGGCCACGGTGGCGCCGGCCAGGGCAACTGGATCGATGCCGTGCGCGACACCGCCGGGGTCGTCGTCACCCACCCCTCCGAGACCAAGGGAGGCGTGCCGATCCCCATCGAAGCGTTCTACTTCTCCTCCACGTTCGGGCGCACCGAACCATCGGTCGTCGGCTTCGGCCGTGAGGTGCCCTACCTCCAGAGCGTCGACGACCGCTGGGCAATCGACCCGGCGGTGGGGAACTCGAATGCCACGTGGAGCCGCACCCTGGGTGCGGCGCAGATAGGGGATCTGCTCGGTCTCTCATCGGACGTGACCGGCATCACCGCCGTGTCGTGCTCGACCTCCGGCGCCGCATCGGAGCTCCGGGTCGACACCGCCAACGGCAACTCCGTGACCTTCCTCAGCCGCCACCTCCGAACCCCGCTGGGGTTGCGCTCTCCCCAGATCACGGCGGTCAACGGCGCCGGGTTCTGCGCCAACGCTTCGGGCCCACCGCCGACGACCACCACCACGACGACCACTACCTCGACGACGACCACCACCACCACATCGCCGGCGACCGTGCCGCCCACCGTCGCCGCCGTGATCGTCGACGACAACCCGAGCGGCGACAGCATCGGCAACGACGACGGCATCGCGCAGTGCGGCGAGACGGTGGAACTCGACGTGATGCTGGCGACCACCGGCACACTCGAAGGCGTGACGGCGACGCTGACCGTCACCGATGCCCTTGTGACCTTGCTCCACAACGCGTCGTCGGATTACCCGGCGGCCGCCGGGGGCACGTCGACGACCAACTCGAACGACTGGGATCTGCAGATCGCGGCGGCGACGCCGGACCAGCACACCGTCGGCCTGTCCCTGGAGGTGGCCGATGCCGCCGGAGCGACGTGGACACTGCCCGTGGAGCTCGTCGTGGCGTGCGCCACTGCGGTGGCGCCTGCCGCCCCCACGGTGTCTGCCGTGGTGGTGGACGACGGCGTACTCGGCGACAGTGTCGGCAACGGAGACGCCACGGCACAGTGCGGCGAGACCATCGAACTGTACGTCGACCTCCACAATCCCGGCGTCGACCGGCTCACCGGGGTGAGCGCCTCGCTCTCGGGTGGCGTCCTTTACAACTCGGCCTCGACGTATGGCGACCTCGCCGCCGGCACCGCCGGACGCAACACCAACGACTGGGACATCGTCGTCGGTCCGAACGACCTCGCCCTGGCACTCACCGTGACCGCCGACCAAGGAGGTCCGTGGGAGTTGGCCGTCGCGGTCGACGTGAGTTGTGCTGCGGACGTCGCCGTCGCCAGCGTCACTGTCGATGACGGCGTGTACGGCGACAGTGTCGGCAACAACGACAAGGTCGCCCACTGCGGCGAGACCATCGAGCTCTACGTGGCCATCACGGGGCCGGAGGGCCTCGCCGTCTCGGCCGAGCTCGTCGGCACATCATCCGGGATCTCCCTGCTCTACAACCGATCGGCGGCCTACCCGCCACTCGACCCGGACGTCGCCCAGGAGAACTTCAACGATTGGGACTTGCGCATCGCCGACGACGCCGGCCCCAGCGCAACACTGACGATCGATTTCACCACCGCCGGCGGTGCAAGATGGTCGCGCGACGTCGAGCTTCCCATCGCCTGCGCAGTCGTCGGCGTCACCACCGTCACGGTCGACGACGGCGTGTTCGGCGACAGCATCGGCAACAACGACAAGGCAGCCCATTGCGGCGAGACCATCGAGCTGTACGTGGCGCTGCGCAACGAGACGTCGGAGACACTGACGGGACTGGTGGCGACCCTCGAGGCACCGCCGTCGGGCGCCGTCATCAAGTACAACACCACCTCGGGCTACGGCGATCTGCCACCAGGTGGCATCGCCGAGAACACGGCGGACTGGGACATCGCCATTGGTGCCGACGCGCCTCCGTCCCTCGAGTTCACTCTGACGGTGATGGTCGCCGGGACTCCGTACCCCCTGGCGGTGGCGGTGCCGGTCGGCTGCTGATCAGCGCACCGAAAGCCACAGTGGCAGGAGGCTCGGCGGAGCCGGCGGTGCCGGTGCGGCTGCTTCCTCGACGACGGCCGGGGCAGGCTCCGGCGCAGGTGCCGGGGCCGGGACCGGGGCCGGGGCAGGCTCGGGTTCCGGCGCCGGCTCGGGCTCGGGAGCGGGCTCGGGCTCGGGGCCGGGCTCGGGCTCGGGAGCGGGCTCGGGCTCAACGGGTGTTACCAGGCCGGCCGGGCCATCCATGAACACGACGGTCACGTACATCTTCGTGTCCGATACCCAGACCACGCCGACTCCGACGTAGTTGTAGTCACCGAGGATGTTGGCCTTGTGCCCGGGTGAGGCCATGAAGGCGGCGTGCAGCACGTCGACGTTGGGGCCCACCCCCACGTTCTCGCCCAACGCATACCACCCGGTCGTCACCGAGCCGAGGTTCGGGTTGTGGTGAAGGTGGTCGGCGTCGGCCTGCACTTGGGAGTGAGCACGGGCGTCGTCCACGAGATCCCAGTAGACCTCGAGCTGGTTGAGTCCGACGGCGGCCCGCTCGGCGTTGATCTTGGCGACGAAGCTGTCTTCGGTGCTCGCCATCGCCGGCGCCGACAGCGCCAGGGTCAACAGGGTCAGGATGACGACGAAGAGGCGCTTCCCCATGATGACGAACACTTTCCGTGGCTACTTGACACGAACAGTATCGGCAGCAGCCGTGGGTTCTTGAGGATGATTGACCACTCAGAGTGGTCAAGAAGCGACGGGATCAGCCGGCGGCCAGCGCCTCGGCGACGGCGACCAGGGTACGGACTCCGAAACCGGTGCCGCCCTTCACCACATAGTGCTCGGCATCGGAGGCGCGGGCTGGACCGGCGATGTCCAGATGCACCCATGGACGGTCGGCAACGAACTCCTTGAGGAGCATCGCGGCGTTGATCGCCCCGCCCCACCGAATGCCGGTGTTCTTCATGTCGGCGACGTCGCTGTCGATGTGCTTGCGATAGTCATCGGGCAGCGGCATGCGCCAGAGTCGCTCGCCGGCCCGCTTACCGGCGGCGAGCACCAGCTCGGCGGACTCGTCGTCGTTGCTGAACAGTCCGCCGATCTTGGGACCGAGCGCCACCATGCACGCCCCGGTGAGGGTGGCGACGTCGATGATGAGATCCGGTTCTTGCTCCGCGGCAAGCGCCAGCCCGTCGGCGAGCACGAGCCGACCTTCGGCGTCGGTGTTCAACACCTCGATGGTCTTGCCGTTGCGTGCGGTGAGCACGTCGCCGGGCCGTTGGGCCGAGCCGCCCGGCATGTTCTCGGTGAGCGGAGTGATGCCGAGCACACTCACCGGCAGGCCCAGCTCAGCGATGGCCTGGACCGCCCCGTACACGGCGGCTGCGCCGGACATGTCGGTCTTCATGGTCTCCATGCCGGCGGGGGTCTTCAGCGACAACCCACCGCTGTCGAACACGATGCCCTTGCCCACGAGTGCCAGAAACGCCTTGGGTTGCTCGGGCTCATACCAGAACTGCACGAGGCGGGCCGGGTTGGTGGCACCGGCGGCGACGCCCATGAGCCCGCCGAGGCGCTCTTCGGCGATGCGTTCCTCGTCGAAGACCTCCACGCGGACACCCTCTGCGAGGTCGGCGGCAATCCGAGCCATCTCGACCGGGGGCTTCGACACCGGCGGCTCGTTGACGAGGTCTCTGGCCAGGGTCACCCCCCTAGCCACGATCGAGCCGTGGCGGGCGGCCTCGAGCTCGACGTCGCCCGCGTCCAACAGCACGAAACGCTCGACGGCGGACGGTTTCGGCTCGCTTCGGTACTTGTCGAACCGGTATTGGCCGAGCAGGAAGCCGGATGCGACCGCTTCGGCGGCATCGTCGATGTCGACCTGGTGCAACGTCGTCGCCACCGACTCCACCATGGTCGCCAGCTTGGCGAGCGTGCCCGCCGCCTGGCGGAGGCCTTCGGAGTCGACCTCATCGCCGAGTCCGACAAAGGCCACTTGGGAGTACGCCAGGCTCCCTCCCGGCACGACGGCTACCTGGCCCGACTTGCCGGTGAAGTCGACACTGTCGAAATGCCCCTCCACCCACTCACCGAGCTCACCGGCCGCCCATTCGGCCCCGGGTCCCCAAGTCCGATCGGCGAACACGGGTACGGCGAGCAATCCGCCTTCTCCGTCGGCGATGTGCGGGCCGGCAACGATCTCGATCATCCATCCTCCTTCGACGGGGTCCACTCGCCCTCCGCCTCGCGCGCCATCATGTAGACGAGGTCGGCCAGTCGGTTCAGGTACTTGACGACGCGGCTGTCGGTGAGCTCGTGAGCGACGACATGCTGCACCGCCCGCCGCTCGGCGCGCCGCACCACCGTGCGGGCGGCGTCGAGTGCGGCTGCGAGCGGGGTACCGCCCGGCACCACGAACTGGGTGGGCATGCCGACGCGGGCCTCGATGTCGTCGATGCGATGCTCGAGATCGATCACCATCTCATCGGTGGTCAAGCTCACTCCGGGCTCCAGCTTGCCGAGGTTCTCCTTGCCCGTGGCCAGCTCTGCACCGACGACGAAGAGGTGTCGCTGCAGATGGAGAACGGTTTCCGCGACAGCGGCAGGCGCGATGGACCGGGCGACACCGAGGGCGGCCACCGCCTCGTCCACGGCACCGTATGCCTCGGGCCCGGAAGCCGATTTGGCCACCCGGCCGCCGTAGAGCAAGCCGGTGGATCCGTCGTCGCCCTTGCGCGTGTAGATCTTCATGACAGCGGGACACTACCGGCGTCGACCAGGGCTCCGCCGACCACCACCACCCCAAACGCGGTGAGCACCGCCAGGTAGGAGAGTCCGGTGGCCGCCATCACCCCGGAGTACCGAGGCTCGCGTAGCGAGAACCACACTCCGGCGATGAGCAGCGCAGTGAGCACGGCCAACGCGACGAATGCTGCCACCAAGAACGCATCGTCGCTGGAGAACCCACCCTTCCCGGCCACGACGAGCACCTCCAGCACGAGCCCGGCCCCCGCTGCGAAGGCGAGCCCGAACAACGACCAGCGCGGGAGGCGGGGGTCGACCAAGAACCAGTGGCCCAGCAGCATCTCGCTGCTGACCGCTCCCAGCAACACCGCACCGGCGGCGATGAGCGCCACACCGGCATCGGACCACGCGGCCACGAGGAAGGCAACCGCGGCCGCGGCGAACAGCCATGCTGGTGCGGGCGGCACGCGCGTGGTGAGGCCGGCCGCCAACGCCAGCACGACGCCGGCCACTGCGGCGGGTCCGCCGCCGAGAGCGGCGGCGAGTACACCGAAGCCGACCACGACCCCCGCCACCAGCCAGGTGTAGCCGCTGCCGACCACTCGCCAGGCAGCGACCGCGGCGCCGCCGGCGGCGAGGCCTGCCATCCACATCGACAGGACGAGGAACGGAGTCAGTTCGATGGCTCGAGCCAGCCTGAAACGGCCGAGGCCACGGCCTCCGGCGTGAACCCGTACTGCTCGGCGAGCACTGTGGCAGGCGCCGACGCCCCGAAGTGATCGATGCCGATGGTGAGGCCGCCGTCACCGACGATGCGATCCCAACCGAAGGTGGCGGCCGCCTCGATGGAGGCGCGGGGCAGCCCGACGCCGAG
This sequence comes from Acidimicrobiia bacterium, assembly GCA_041581135.1. GTDB lineage: Bacteria > Actinomycetota > Acidimicrobiia > Spongiisociales > UBA5794 > JBFGCM01. Next base: position 27,014 of record JBFGCM010000009.1, on the reverse strand, counting down.
CACCTCCGAGCGGTACGACTCATCCTGCGCCAAGAACGCTTCGACGCACGGCATGCTCACGACCCTCACCGAGAGCGGGGCCAGCAGCTCCGCCGCACCAAGTGCCACGTGCAGCTCGGAGCCGGTGGCGATCAACACGACGTCGTCTCCCGGTCGCAGCACGTAGCCGCCCCTGGCGACCAGTCCCTCTGCGCCTGAGCGGTCGAGCACGGGCACTCCCTGCCGGGTGAGGATGATGGCCGATGGTCCCTGGCGCCGATTGAGCACCAGCTCCCATGCCTCGGCGGTCTCGGTGGCGTCGCCGGGACGTAGGACCCACATGTTGGGCATGGCGCGCAACGATGCCAGGTGCTCGACCGGCTGGTGGGTGGGACCGTCCTCGCCCAGGAAGACGGAGTCGTGGGTCCACACCCAGATGGACGGTATCTCCATGAGGGCCGCCAGCCGCACCGACGGCCGCATGTAGTCGCTGAAGGTGAGAAAGGTGGCGCCGTAGGCGCGCAGTCCACCGTGCAACACCATGCCGTTCACTACCGCTCCCATGGCGTGCTCCCGGACGCCAAACCGCAGGTTCCTGCCACCGGGCCGATCGGCGGCGAAGTCGCCGGCGCCGTCGATGATCGTGTTGGTGGAAGGCGCCAGATCGGCAGAGCCCCCGATGAGCGACGGCATCGAGACCGCCACCTGGTTGATGACGGCACCGGACGCCTTGCGGGTCGCCACCGATGCGCCGACCTCGAACCCCAGCGGATCCACCTTCACGGCCACGGGATTCCAGTACGCCTTCCACAGCTCCGCCCTGGCGGGATCGTCGTCGAAGACCTGGCGGCGCCTGACATCCCACTCGCGGTGTGCAGCGGCACCACGCTCACGCGCCTGGGCGAAGAACTGGTAGGCGGCATCGGGGACCGTGAACGGTGGCAGCTCCCAGCCCATGAGCTCCTTGGTGCGCGCCAGCTCCTCGTCACCGAGCGGCTTGCCGTGGGCGTCGGCGGTGTCTTGCACGGTCGGTGCCCCATGGCCGATGTGGGTCCGCGCCGCGATCAGCGTGGGCCGATCGGTGACCGACTGTGCCTCCCGGATGGCCTCCGCGATGGCCTGCCGGTCGTGGCCGTCGATGGAGACCGTGTGCCAGCCGTAGGCGTCGAAGCGAGCAGGGACATCCTCGCTGAAGGCCAGTCCGGTCGAACCCTCGATGGAGATCTCGTTGTCGTCGTAGATGTAGATGAGCTTCCCCAGTCCGAGGTGTCCGGCGAGGGACGCCGCCTCCGAGGCAACGCCTTCCATCAGGTCGCCGTCACTGACGAAGCCGTAGGTGTAGTGGTCGACCAGCTCGGGCCCGAAGACGGCGCGCAGGTGCGCCTCCGCCATGGCCATGCCGACGCCGTTTCCGAACCCTTGGCCGAGGGGGCCGGTGGTGGTCTCGATGCCGAGGGGGAGCTCGCGCTCGGGATGACCCGCAGTCGGGAATCCCCACTGCCGGAAGTTGGCGATCTCCTCCAGACTCAACGGGTACCCCATGAGGTGCAACAGCGAGTAGAGCAGCATCGACCCATGGCCATTGGAAAGCACGAAGCGGTCCCGATCCGGCCAGGCCGGCTGACCCGGATCGAGCCGAATGAACTGTCCCCACAGCACCACGGCGAGATCGGCCATGCCCATGGGCATGCCGGGATGGCCGGAGTTGGCGGCCTGCACCGCGTCCATGGACAGGGCCTTGATGGTGTCGGCGGCCGTCTGCTCGACCGATGGGGTCATGGGTCCTCCTCGACCGGTTGCGCTACCGGGCGCCCAGAGGGTAGTGCTGGATCGGCGTGACGCAGAGCCGCCGACCGGCTCAGACCGGGTCCCACCAATGGGGCGAGGAGTAGTCGGCCCAGAAGCCGAGCGTGAAGTCCGCGCCACTGGAGAGGTTCACCCACCAGCGGCCCGACGCCTGGTGGTATGCCAGGACGTCATGGCGACCCTCTGACGTGAAATCACCCACCACTACCGGGCTCCACCCCGACGTTGTCGAGAACGTCGACCACAGCTCCAGGGCGAAACCACTGCCGGTGGAGCGATTCACCCACCATCGACCCAGTCCCTCGTAGTAGGCCACGACGTCGTCCAGACCGTCGCCGGTGAAATCGCCGGCCAGCACAGGGCTCCACCCCGATGTGGTGGAGAACGTGGCCCACAGTCCCAGCGTGAACGAGCTGCCGGTGGACGTGTTCACCCACCAGCGCCCGAGACCTCCGTAGTAGGCCACGAGGTCGTCCAAGCCGTCACCGGTGAAGTCTCCCACCAGGATGTTGCTCCAGCCCGACTTCGTCGAGAACGTCGCCCACAACTCCAGGGCGAAACCACTGCCCGTGGAGTGATTCACCCACCACCGGCCCAGACCTTCGTAGTAGGCGACGACGTCGTCCAAGCCGTCACCGGAGAAGTCCCCGACCCGCACGTTGCTCCAGCCCGACTTCGTGGAGAACGTCGCCCACAACTCCAGCGCGAATGCGGAGCCGGTGGACCGGTTGACCCACCACCGGCCCAAGCCTCGGTAGTAGGACACGATGTCGTCACGACCGTCGCCGTTGAAGTCGCCCACCATGACGTTGCTCCACCCCGACTTGGTGGAGAATTCGGCCCACAGCTCCAGTACGAACGCGCTGCCGGTAGAACGGTTCACCCACCAGCGGCCGGTTCCCTCGTGGTAGGACACGATGTCGTCGCGGCCGTCGCCGGTGAAATCACCGACGAGTTGGGGGCCCCATCCGGTCTTGGTGCCGAAGGTGGCCCAGTGCTCCATCGTGAATCCGCTGCCGGACGAAACCCCGACCATCCACCGCCCATTCGCCTCGGAGTAGGTGGCCATGTCATCGTCACCGTCCCCGTCGAAGTCGCCGACGAACGTGTCGGTGGGGTTGGCGATGGGAGGCACGTCCAGGTGAAGGGCTCCCCAGCCCAGCGCATTGCTCTTTGCGCCGCCGGCGATCGCTCCCAGCTCCAACCGCACCTCGTCGGGTGTCATCCCGGGCGCGGCCTGCGTGGCCAACACAGCCAGACCGGCCGTGTGCGGCGCGGCCGCCGAGGTACCGAAGAAGCCACCGAGACCGAATGTGGCCGTCGACACCCCGTTGGGGGCGAGGATGTCCGGCTTGGTCCGGCCGTCGACGGTGGGACCCTGGGCGCTGAACGTCTCGGCGCTCAGCGGGCTGCGTGTGCTGTAGGCACCCACCGTGATCACCCGCTCGACGACTGCCGGGTCCACGATGCTTCCGTCGACATTGCCGAACAGCAGCTCGCTGGAGGCGCCGGCGACGAATGCATCGATGCGCCCACCGGTGCCGGCGGCGTCGAAGATCGAGAAGGCGTACCGCTTGGTCGACGCCGACCCGTTCGAGACCAGCACCGACGCGATGTCGCGCTCGGCGGGCGGCTGGGGCGTCGAATCACAGTCGACGATGAAGTGGTCGCCGACATCCGGGATCTCCCACACGCAGAGGTCGAAGTCGCCGTTCGAGTCCACCCACGTGATGTCGACCACGAACGAGGTGAACGGCGCCACAAAGAACTCGTTGAGCTCGGTGGACCCGGAGAACTCGACCCAACCCTCGCCGGTGGTGTCGGTGCCGGGGCCACTCCAATGGCGGAGGGCCGTGTTGCCGGCCGACACGATGACGGTGACCCCGGCATCGATCATGCTGTCGACCTGCTGGGACACGAACGAGGAACCATCGAACGGCCCCACGGTGAGCCCGATGGACATGTTGACCACGTCGATGCCCTGGCTGATCACGTACCCGGGGATCGATTGGAAGCTGGTCTCGGTGTCGGCCGCCAGCAGGTAGTACTGGGCGTTGGGGGCGATGTCGTGGACGATCTCCGCAACACCGGTTCCGTGGGCGCTACCGGCCTGGATCAGGTTGTCGCCGCGGAAGCTCACGGCGGTGACGCTGGAAGGCAGCTCCGTGCCCAGCAGCGAGGTGTACCCGTCGAAGCTGGTGTCGACGATGGCGACCTTGACGCCGTCTCCCTGCCATTCGTCATCGTGCCAGATCGTGGTACCGATCTCGGGCAAACCCTCGGACGTCACCATCTCATGGAATGGATGCGCCCGCTCCACGGCTTCCACGCCGGGCACATCGAGCAGCGCCCGGATGTCGCCGGCAGGGCCCGTGACGATCACCTCGTCGGAATCGTCGAAGGTCGCCGACGCCCCCGGAGCGGCGCGAAGCACTGATTCGACTGGCACCTGCCCGTTCAACGTGACCACCGCCGTGATCGGATGTGAGTCGCCGACCCCGCCCAGGCGGTCTCCGGGTCGAGCCTTGGCAGGAGGGGCGACGCCGGCAAGCTGGCTCTCGGCGGCGACGGGCATCTGGGGTGCCTCTGCGGCGGACGCCGTTGCCGGAGCGAGCACCGTCGTCAGCAGCGAGACCGCCAGTAGACACTTCACTCTGGTTCGCACGTCGGATCCCCACGGTTCTGCTCGCGTGGCAGCCACTGTCGTCCGCAGCTGCTGGCCTCAAATGGCGATCGTAGCCCAGTCCTGGGCTTTGGTCGATGGCCAGTGTGCCGATCCGCCGCCCTACTCCACGACGACGTACCGGCGCGGCGACTGGTTGAGCCGTTCGACACCGTCGGGGGTGACCGTGACGATGTCCTCGATGCGCATCCCGAACTCACCCGGCACATAGATTCCCGGCTCCACCGAGAACGCCATTCCCGCCTCGAGCGGCCGCGACGACCCGCTCACGATGTACGGCTCCTCGTGCACCTCGAGTCCGATGCCGTGGCCAGTGCGGTGCACGAAGAACTCGCCCCAACCGGCGGCGTCGATGATGCGCCGCGCCACGGCATCGACCGATTCGGCCGGCACACCTGGGGCCACGGCCTCGACGGCCGCCGTCTGCGCCGCGACCAGCACGGCGAATGCCTCTTGGTACCGGGCCGAGGGCTCCCCCACCACGAAGTTACGGGTCGTGTCCGAGCAATAGCCGCCGAGCCGGCCGCCGAAGTCCACGACGATGGCATCACCGGGAGTGATCTGACGATCGCCCGGCTCGTGGTGCGGCGAGGCGCCGTTGGGGCCCGATGCGATGATGCCGAACGCCGCCGTGTCATGGCCCTCCTCCACCGTCATCGCCGCCACCTCGGCCGCCATCTCGCGCTCGGTACGCCCCGAGAACGTGAGCTCACCGAGGCGAGCCACGACCCGATCGGTGGCCGCCCCTGCTCGGCGGAGCAGATCGACCTCGTCGGCGTCTTTCCGCATCCGCAACTCGGCGGTCAGCGGCGTCGCCGAGGTGAACCTGGCATCGGGCACCGCCTGCTGGAGGGCGAGCAGGAAACGAGCCCAGGTCTGGTCCCCGATGGCGCAGTTGCCGGTCGCCAGCTTCGCCACGATCGCCACCGGATCTTCGGTCTCGTCCCAGGCACGGATGTCGAACACCTCCGGCTCCGGCACCACCCGGGGCGCCTCCAGGCGTGGCACCACGAGGGTCGGCCGGCCTTCCCTCGGAATGACCGCCATGGTGAGGCGCTCCAGCGGCGTGGCCTCATAACCGGTGAAGTACGGGAGGTCGGCGCCCACCGAGAGCAAGGTGGCATCGACGCCCCGCTCTGCCATCAGTGCCCTGAGCCGGTCGATGCGGCCGGCGTAGTCGAATCGTCTCACCGGGCCGCCGCCAGCGAGTCCTTGGCGTGGTAGGACGAGCGGACCAGGGGACCGGACTCGACGTGGCTGAGCCCGAGCCGACTGCCCTCGGCGGCGTATCGGGCAAATTCCTCCGGCGTCACATAGCGATCGATCGGCCGGTGGCGCGGTGTCGGCCGCAGGTACTGGCCGATGGTGACGATGTCCACGCCGACGGCGCGGAGGTCGGCGAGCGCGCCGAGGACTTCGCCCTCCGTCTCTCCCATGCCGACGATGAGCCCCGATTTCACCGTGCCGGCCGGGTTGAGCCATTTGGCGCGGGCCAGCAGCGCCAAGGATCGCCCGTAGTTGGCGGCGGTGCGGATGTCGCGCTGCAGACGGAGCACGGTTTCGGTGTTGTGGTTGAGCACCTCGGGTGCCGCGTTCATCACCGTCTCGAGCGCCGGCTCGTCCCCTTTGAAGTCCGGGATCAGCACCTCTACCGAGCAGTCCGGCACCCGATCTCGGATCTGCTTGATCGTCTCGGCGAAGATGCCGGCCCCACCGTCGTCCAGATCGTCGCGGTTGACCGACGTCAGCACGGCATGGCTGAGGCCCATCTTCATGATGGCCTCTGCGGCCCTCGTCGGCTCCTCGAGATCCACCTCGCCGGGTCGACCCGTGTCGACGTCACAGAAGCTGCACGCCCGGGTGCACAGATCACCGAGCAGCATCAGGGTGGCAGTTCCCTGGCCCCAGCACTCGTAGATGTTGGGGCAGCCTGCCTCCTCACACACGGTGTTGAGGTCGAGGTCGCGCATGAGCGACTTGAGCTCGCGATAGCCGTCGCTGCCGGTGACGGCCCGTACCTTCATCCACTCCGGCCGCTCCGGTTCCGTCGGTAGCCGATTGCCGATGACGATGGGCACTTCCTGGGAGCTCTGGGCCGAGAACACGCCGGCGGCGACCCTGGCGTCGACGTCGTACATCCGGCCCGCCCCTCGGGAGAACGCTCCGAGTTGGATCTCGCCATGGCTTCCCGGGGCCAGTGCGTCGAGCAACGCCGGGATGACGGCGTGAGTGACCTCCTCCAGGCTCACCGGGCGCCCGAGCAGCTGGGTGACGGATGTGACGGGCCGGTCCGTGATCCCGCAGGGGTTGATCTGGGCCCAGTGCTCGAAGCTGGGATCCACATTGAGCGCAAACCCGTGCATGGACACCCCCCGCGAAACCCGCACCCCGATGGCGGCCACCTTGCCGGCATCAGTCCAGACGCCGGTGAACCCCGGCTCCGCCCAGGCCTCGATGCCGAGCGCGCCGAGGGCGGTGATGAGACCGGCCTCGATGCGGCGCACGTGTCCCACCATGTCGAAGCCGTTCTCCAGCCGGCGCACCGCTTGGATGGGGTAGCCGACGAGCTGGCCCGGACCGTGATAGGTGACGTCCCCGCCGCGGTCCACGTGGTGGACGGCGGCTCCCATCGCGGCCACACCGTCCTCGTCGATCAGCAGGTTGGAGCCGTCCCCGTTGCGGCCCACCGTGTAGGTGTGGGGGTGCTCCACGAGCAGCAAGTAGTCGTCGGAGGTCCGGCCCGACACCCGGCCCTCCCAGATGGCACGCTGCAGGTCCCAGGCTTCGTCGTACGGGAGCCGCCCCAACCAGCGGACCCGGTACGTCACGCCAGCTCCTGCTCCCAGTCCCAGGACTCGAGGTTCTGCTTGATGCGGCGGAGGAACAGCACCGCGGTGGAACCGTCGAAGGCTCGATGGTCCCAGGTCAAGCCCAGGTAGCCGATGTGCCGAATGGCGATGGTGTCGGAACCGTCGGGGAGCGTGATGACTGCGGGCCGCTTCGTGACGGTGTCGGTGGACAGGATCGCCACGTTCGGCACATTGATGATCGGCGCCGACATGAACGACCCGAACGGCCCCGGGTTGGTGATGGTGAAGCTGCTCCCGCTGAGATCATCCGGTTCGAGCTTGCCGTCACGGGCCTTCGTGGCCATGTGGCGGATCTGGCGGGCGATGCCCTTGAGCGTGAGGCTGTCGGCGTCACGGATGGTGACCACCACGAGGCCCTCCTGATTCAGATCCACCGCGATACCGAGATTCACTCCCGAGTGGAAGACCTGTTGTCCTTGCTCGAGATGGAACGAGCTGTTGACGACGGGATAGGCAGCCAAGGCATCGAACGTGGCCCTGGCGATGAAGGGCAGATAGGTCAGCGAGAACCCCTCGTGCTGCTTGAACGCCTGCTTGTGAGCACGGCGGGCTTGCTCGACTCGCTCGAAATCGACCTCGACCGACGTCCACACGTGGGCTGCGGTTCGCTTCGCCATCGCCATGTTCTCGGCGATGCGCTTCCGCAACCGCCCCAGTTCGACTACTTCGTCGCCGGCGCGTACCACCGGCGCGGGAGCGGCGGCGGCCGCCGGGGCTGGGGCGGCCGCCGGGGCGGGAGCCGGAGCGGGAGCGGGGGCGGCCGAGGGAGCCGGAGCAGGGGCCGGTGCCGCCGCGGGCGCCGGTGCCGACGGCTCGAACGAGACCTTGGCGGCAGGAGCGGCGGCGGCGCCACCTCCGGCGATGAACGCCTCGACGTCCTTGCGGCTGATGCGGCCACCGTCACCGGTGCCGGGGACCAGATCCAGGTCGATCCCGTGTTCGGACGCCAGCTTGCGGACGACGGGCGACAAGATGCCACGCCGTGGGCCCTCGAACGTGCCGGCGGCGGCAGCGGCAGCCTGCGCCGCAGCCGCAGGGGCGGGCGCCGGTTCCGGTGCCGGCGCAGCACTCGGCTGCGCGGCAGGGGCAGGAGCGGGCGCAGGGGCAGGAGCGGGCGCAGGGGCAGGAGCCGGCGCCTCCGGTTCGGGCTCCGGCGCCGCTTCCGCAGCGGGCTCCGGCGCCGCAGCCGCCGGCTCGGGCGCTGCCGCCGGAGCTTCCCCAGTCCCCTCTGCCGGGTCGCCGACCACGGCCAGGGGTGTGCCGACGGCCACCGTTTCGCCTTCGGGAACGAGGATCTCGAGGATCACCCCCGCCGCCGGTGACGGCACTTCGGTATCGACTTTGTCCGTGGATATCTCGAGCAGGATCTCGTCTTCGGCGATCGTGTCGCCGACCTGCTTGGCCCAGCTCAGGATGGTCCCCTCGGTGACGGTCTCACCGAGCTGCGGCATGCTGACGGTTACGGGCATCGCATTTCCTTTGACTCGATCCTGGTGCAGTTCTCTCAGTGCAGGCTTCGACCCGATGCGGAGAGCAGGGTCTCGCCGATTGCTTCGGACACGGTGGGATGGGCGTGGATGAAGGCGGCGGCCTCGGCGGGCAATGCCTCCCAACCAACGGCGTACATCAGTTCGTGGATCATCTCGCCGGCGCCGGGACCGGCCACGGTGGCCCCGATGATCGGCCCATCCTTCTCAGCCACGATCTTGACGGTGCCGCCCGTATCGCCCTGGATGATGGCCCGCCCGACGCCGCGCATACCGTGTGCGGTGACCTCGACCTCGATGCCGGCTTCACTCGCCTGAGCCTCGGTCATGCCGACCGAAGCCACCTCGGGGTGGGTGTACACCACGAGGGGTATGGCGCGATAGTCGACGGCCGCAGAGCCACCGGTGGCGATGTGCGTGACTGCGGCGATGCCTTCGGCGAAGCCGGCATGCGCGAGCTGCGGGGTGCCGGCCACGACATCGCCCACCGCGTACACATTGGTGCCGGCGGCGAGTTGCGTCGCCGGGTCGACATGGATGAAGCCGCGGTCCAGCTCGATGCCGAGCGATTCGAGGCCGATGCCTTCGGTGAGAGGTGCTCTTCCCACGGCAACCAGCACCACGTCGACTTCGACGGACTCGTCTCCGTACGGCACGACGACGCCGCCGTCACCGACCTGGGCCGGGCCGACACCAACCCCGACGTGCACCGACACGCCCTTCTTCTTGAGCGCCCGGTCGAGCACCTTCGCCGCTTCGGGCTCCACACCCGGCAACACCTGATCGATCATCTCGAACAGGGACACCTCGGACCCCATGTCGCCCAGCAAGGAGGCGAACTCCGCCCCGATGGCGCCGGCACCGATGACGGCGACCCGTCCGGGCTGTTCCTTCCAGTCGAGGGCCTCATCGGACGTGACGATGCGATGGCCGTCGATCTCGTAGCCCGGAATGGACCGCGGCACCGAACCGGTGGCGATGATGTAGTTGGCCCCCTCGATGACCTGCGTGTCGCCATCGGCGCTCTGCACGGTCACCGTGCCCTCGGTGAATGTGCCGTATCCGTCGATGACGTCGACGTTGCGAGCCTTCAGCAGCCCGCTCAAGCCCTTGACGAGCTGATCCACGACGCCCTGCTTGCGGGTGAGGGCGGCGCCCCAGTCCACGGAGGGCTCCCCGGCGTTGATCCCGAAGGTCGAGGCCGTGGCCACCGTGTGGTACACCTCCGCCGTCTGCAGCCACGACTTTGCAGGAATGCAACCCCGCAGCAGGCAGGTGCCGCCCACGGTGTCCTTCTCGACCAGGGCGACCGAGAGACCGAAGTTGTGGGCGTACAGGGCTGCGGCATATCCCCCGGGACCGCCGCCGACGATGACGACGTCGTACACGAACTCTCCTCCTGCGGAATGTCAGCCGAGACTAGCGCAGCGGAGAATCGGCCCATTCGGCGAATTGCCACCCGCCCGCGGCGTACCGTGCCTCCCCCCGCCGCCGTCCCCCGAGCCGAGCCGGTCAACGACCCCGGCCGGCACCAGAGGAACGCCGACCACCGGTACGCTGGCATCGTGCAGACCAGGTACCTGATCCTCGCCGCATTGGCCACCGGCGTGGTCATCCTGGTGGCGGCGGCGATCTACTTCACCCTGTTCCTCTGAACGGGGTGCTCACGGGAGGGCAATCGCTCACCCTCCCGTCCCGGCCTGAGCCGGATTGCTGTCGTCCCCGGCCCTCACGGGCCTGACGCCGGTGTCATCTGCACGTGCAGTGGCAGCGGCAACGCCGGCGCCGATAGCAACGCCTACGACGACCGTACGGCACCGAACTCACCTCCTTCCCATGCAGGCACCGGGCGGCGGCGGCCGTTGGGCCACGACGTCCGGTGGGTCTTTCGTGATTTCGTCTGACGTGCGCCGTGTTGGGCCCGCCACAGGTCGGCATAGCGACCTCGCCGGCCGAGCAGCTGGAGGTGCGTGCCGCGCTCGACGACTCGCCCACCGTCGAGCACCACGATCTCGTCCGCTGTCTTGGCGATACCCAGCCGGTGCGACACGATCAGCATCGCCACGCCCGGCCCGGCAGTGCGGAGAATGCCCAGCAGCTGCGCCTCGGATGCGACGTCGAGTCCGCTCGTGGGTTCGTCGAGCAGGAGCACTCGTGCACCTCGCAAGAACGCCCGAGCCAGCGCGATCCGTTGCCGCTGCCCACCCGACAACAACACCCCGCTCTCGCCGACCACGGTCTCGTAGCCGCGCGGCAGGCGATCGGTGAACTCGTCGACCATCGCCATGTGCCCGGCGGCGCGAACCTCTTCCTCAGTGGCCTCGTGACGCCCGAAGGCGATGTTCTCGGCGATGGTGCCGTCCATGATCCACAGATCTTGAGGAACCAACGCAACGGCCGACCGCAGCGAGCGGAGCGACACGTTGCGCACATCGCACCCGCCGATCGAGATCGTGCCCTCGGTCGCGTCGTACAGGCGCATGACGAGGGAGAGCAGGGTGGACTTGCCGGCACCGGTGGCACCGACCACACACACTCGACGCCCCGGCGTGACGTCGAGTGAGACGTCCTCCAACAGAGGGGCTCCGTCCGGATAGGCGAAATGCACATCGCGCAGGGCGAGCGTCAGCGGTCCGTCGGGTACGGGAACCGCGTTCGGCACCTCTGCGACCAGATGGTCGGCGGAGAACAGGTCGACCAGACGGTCCTTGCTCGCCATGCCCTGCGCCGTCGTCGCCACGAGGCTCGATATGGAGCTCACCGGCTCGTAGAGGCGGTTCAGGTAGGTGAGCACCACCAGCAGGATGCCGATGGTGAGCACGCCCTCGATCACCTGAATGGCACCGATGTACAGCACCACCGCGGAGCCGAGGGCCAGTGAGATCTCCACCCATGGTCCGAGGCGAGCGGACAGGTCGCGGGCTCGGATCTCGGAGGCGGCTGCATCCTCGCTGGACTCCCGGAATCGAGCGCCCTCCTCGTCCTCCCGCGAGAAGACCTGGACGGCCCGCACGTGTTGCAGCACCTCGGTGGCGCGGTCGGCCAGGGCACCTGACTTGTCCCTTGCCGTCCGTTCGGCACGCTGCAGCGCAGGGTGGACCCGACGCGCCCACAGGGCGAGCAACGGCACGACGGCGAGTGCCACCAGCGCCAGCTGCGGATCGATGGTGAACATGATGGCGAACATGCCGACCGTTGTGATGGCATCCGGAAGGCCGGTCTCGAACCAGGTCATGAGCATGTCTTCGACCCGCATCGTGTCCACGCTGAGCCGAGACACGAGATCACCGGTGCGGCTCTCGTCGTGGAACCCGACCGCGGCACGCTGCAAGCCGGCAAAGCCCTCTGATCGCAGGTCCGATCCGATGCGCGCTTGGACCGCGCCATTGAGGTACTCCACGAGGTAGCGCAGCGCCGATCCGAATGCCACCAGCACCACACTCGCCAGCGCGGCGACACCGGCGAGCTGCACGCGGGACAACTCATCGAGCCCGGTGAGGAATGCCGGCACCTCATCGCCGCCGATGGCATGGTCGACGATGATGACGAGCGGCCATGGGGTGGCCAGCTCCACCACGGAGAGGGCGAGGGTGAGGACCACGCCGAGGGTCAGGGTTCCCCGATAGGGCCGGATGAACCGCCCTAGTCGCAGCGACCGGACGGGGTCTGCGGGCGTGGTGTGCAACGATCGGCTCGCAATGAGACCGAGCCCGGCGCCGATCGGCACCGCCGAGATGAGGCTCCACAGAGCTACCGCAGCCGGCACCGCCCATGGAGGCTGAGGTTGGGCGACGAGGACACCGTAGGTGCCCAGGCCCATCAACGACAGCGCGGCCAGCACCAACAGCTGAGGACCGTAGAAGCGGGGACGAGGATCGGCCGCGAAGTCGGCGGCGACACGGGCCCTGACCACGAAGCCGGCGGCAGCGAGCGCAACCAGAACCAGCCCGCCCCCCGCAGCCACGAACATGTCCATCGCCCCTTCAGGGTCGATCGAGCACAACCCCACCGCGCCGGCAGCCACTCGTGCCGCCCGCAGCGTTCCGGCACACCCGGAACGGAAACCCGGTCGCTCCTCTCTCGACTCCGGTTTTGGCCTCTGTGGCGATAGTGGCCGTGAACTGGCAGCTCCTGGTAGGGCATTTCGACCCTAGGGCGGCAGGCGCAGCGCCGAGAACGGGGCGTGCTGCTCACTTGAAGACGGACCGGGCGGCCGGCGCGAACGCCGACCACCCGGCCGCTCGTGGCCGGCGCTCCAAAGGGCATAGAAGCTGCCGGCCAACCCTGTCAACTCTTGGATCTCCGGCGCCGTGTCCCGATCAGGAGCATTGCCCCCATGGCGAGCAGCACGAGCGCCAGCCCGGCCAGATCGTCGGTGTTGAGACCGGTGCGCGGCAGGAATCCGATCGTGGCGTTCGCCACGTTGTTGGCGACGTTGACCTCTACATTGACGCCCGCCACCGTCGCCGTCGCCGTCATGTTGTCATCGAGCACGTCGACCCGAGTGAGCAGATCGAAAGTGAGCGTGCCCCCGGTCGGCAGGGCGCCGGCGTAGCGGAACTCGTACCTGCCGTCGCCGAGCACCTTCACGGTCCAGTCGGGCTGCCCGCCACCGAGGAAGGCGACCCCGTCCGGCAGCTGCACCGTGACGACGACCGGCCCCGGCTCCGGCGCACCGCCCGTGTTCTGGACGGTGACCGCCCACACCACTTCGTCGCCCACCTCTACGACGGTGACATCGGGCACGATGCTCACCGCCAGGTCGGCAGAGCCGCCGAAGCCGAAGTCCTGGCCGGTCAGGGTCTCGCCCGCTCCCAAGACCACCGTGGCGGCCGGGGATTCGACGAGCACCTGACCCGAGGGCACGCCACCGCTTCCGGTGCCGAGGCGGTAGCTACCTGCCGGTAGGTGGACCAGGGCATAGTTGCCGGCGACGCCGGTGACGACGACATAGTCGACGTCATCGGAAGTGCCCAGGACGCCGTCCAATCCGAACCACACCCCGCTGACCGTTCCCCCGGCAAGTTCTTCGTCGGGAATGGCGTTGGCATCGCTGTCGAACGTGACGGTGCCGCGAATCGAACCGGTCCCGGTGTAGCCGAAGTCGAGCGTCGTGCTCCCTCCGCCCACCACCGTGAACTGCGTGGTGCCATCGAGCGTTCCGTCGGCATCGAATGTCGCCGCATCCATGCCGGCCGGCAGCGTGCTCGCGTCGATCGTCAGGCTGTAGAGGCCTGGCGGCAGGCCCGTGAACGCGATACTGGTGCCGGACGGATACGTCACGTCATCGGCGGTTCCCAGCACACCATCGGGACCTGCGCCGACCAAGGTGACCGATACGGAGTCGAGGCTCGGCTCGCCGGGGTCCTGAACCCCATCGGCGTCGAAGTCGAACCACAGGGCGCCGGCGACGTCGCCGGTGCCTTGATAGCCGACGGACGGGACCGAAGAGGCGTCATTGGATACGGCGGTGATCGTCTGCGGGTCGTTGCCCGTCGTGAGCACCACGCCCGCGGGCAACGATGCATCGTCGACGTCGACAGTGGCCGTGCCCGGCACGACCGCGGCGGCGTAGGTGCCGTCGGCGGCGGTGACCACGGCGACATCGTTGCCGGCACCGTCGGTGACCACCACCGTCACGCCGCCGAGGCCCGGCTCGTCGGGATCTTGGATGCCGTCGCCGTCGATGTCGTCGAAGACGACGCCGGTGAGGGTTGCGGGGGGCTGATACCCGAAGTCGACTCCCGAGACCGTGGTGACCAGCGCAACCGGCGTCTCGCCGTCGAGGCTGCCGTCCGGGTCATGGGTCTGCACGCTCCCCGCAGGCAGCGCCGCCGGGTCGACCACCACGGAGTAGTCGCCGACCGGCACCGGGCCGAAGCTGTAGGCGCCCGCTCCATCGGTCACGGTCGTGGCCACCACGGTGCTCGTGGCGTCGACGAGTGACACGGTGACGCCGCCCGCACCCGGCTCGCCACCGTTGGCGCCGTCACCGTCGAGATCCAACCACAGGGTTCCGGCGATGAAGCCCGGCAGCACGCCGGCGTCGACCGCCGTCACGCCTGATGTCAAGCTCAGCGTCACATCGCCGCTCGCCGGGTCGACGTCGGAATCGCCACCCGGGCCGGTGAAGTCGGCGCCGGCGGGCGGAATCACCTCGATGCGGTAGTCGCCCGGTACGAGACCATCGACCGAGTACACCCCGCCGGCGTCCGTGGTGACCGTTGCGACGAGCATGCCAAGGTCGTCATACACGTGGACGGTGACACCGGAGAGTGGCGAGGCATCGTCGTTCAGCGTGTCGCTGTCGAGATCGAGCCAGATGGTCCCGGTCACGCCGGCGGGCAGGATCCCCGCATCGGCGGCATCGGTTTCGTCCCCGGAGCCGGCCGCGAACACGCCGGTGCTGCCGGAGGCATCGACGTCGGACCCGTCGGCGGTGCCGGTGGTCTGGCCGGCGAACGTGCCGGCGGCAGGGGCAACCATGATGATCTCGTAGTTCCCCGGAGCAGCAACGAACTCGTAGCCGCCATCGGCGTCGGTGACGTCAGAAGCAACGAGCCCGCCGAGGTCGTCATAGAGCTCCACGGTGACACCTGCCACGCCCGGTTCGCCTCCGTCCTGGATCCCGTCGCCGTCGACGTCGAGCCAGACCAGGTCGCCGATGGTCGTGGGCACGACCGCGGCATCCGCCGGACCGGTGGTGGCTCCACTCGTGATGGAGAAGGGCGGCGTGATGCCGGACGCGGCGTCGGCTTCCCCGTCGGCGGCCTGTACGAACCCGGCACCCGCGTAGACGACCGCGACGGTGTAGCCGGGTCCGGGCGCAACGTCGGCGACGGTGTAGTCGCCGTTGACATCGGTGAGCGCAGTACCGACCAGAGTCCCGGTGCCGTCGTAGAGCTCCACCGCGATGCCTTCGATACCTGGTTCACCGATGTCGAACTCGCCGTCGCCATCGAGGTCGAGCCACACCGAATCGCTCAGGTCGCCCGGGAGCACTCCGGCATCCGCCACGTCGGTCACGGTGCCGGCGACGGGGAACACCGCGGAGTTCCCGGCGGCATCCACGACGCTGTCGACGCCTGGCGTGGTGAACGTCGCCTCCGGGTAGGCGACCGCGACGTAGTAGCTGCCGGGAGCCACCCCGAGGAACACGTAGTCGCCGTTGGCGTCGGTGAGCTGGGTGGCCACGGTGACATCGTCACCACCACCCGCAACGCCGTCCGCCCCCGGATCGACCAAGTTGACGGTCACCCTCTCTATGCCGTCGTCGCCGAGGTCACGCATCCCATCGCCATCGAGATCGAGCCACACCGTGTCGCTGATCACGGCGGCGTCGAGTCCGGCGTCCGCCACCGCGGTCTGATCGCCCGAGGCCACGCCGATCAGAGTGACCACACCGCCGGGGTCGACGTCGGAGTCGAGTGCGGGATCGGCGCCCGCTCCGGGCACCACGAACGTCGCTCCGGCCGGCGGCGTCACCGTGACCGTGTAATCGCCGGGCGGCACGGCGAACGAGTACGAACCGTCAGCCGCAGTCACGGTTGCCGACGAGACGGCATTCCCTGCAGTGTCGGTGCCGCCCAACGAAACGACCACACCGCCGAGGCCGGGCTCCGCGCCCTGCACGTCGTTCCCGTCGATGTCGACCCACACCAGATCGCCGATGACAGCCGGCACGACCCCGGCGTCCACCGTGGCTGCGGGCACGCCGGAGGCCACGGCGAAGATGCCGGAGACACCGGCGGCATCGACATCGGAATCCACTGTGTCGTCTCCGCCCTGGTCGGCGGGACTGAAGGCGGCATTGGTCATGTCGACATCGATGAAGTAGCTCCCCGGCGCCACGGCGGCGAACGAATAGGCGCCGCCGCCGGCCGTGAGAGTGCTGGCGACGACGACGTCGTCGACGGTGCCCGCCAGGCCATCGGGACCCGGGTCGAGGAGCGAAACGGTCACGCCGTCGATGCCGGTCTCGCCCGGGTCCTGGATGCCATCGCCGTCGACATCGAGCCAGACCAGGTCGCCGATCGAGCTCGGCACGACGGCGGCATCACCCGGTCCGGTGGTGGCGCCACTCGGCAGCGCGAACGTGGGCGTCTGACCGGTGACCGGATCGGCCTCGGCGTCGCCGGCTTGCACGAACGTCGCACCCGGGTACACGACCGTCACGGTGTAGTCGCCGGGGGGCACATCGCCGATGGTGTAGTCACCGGAGGCGTCGGTCACCGCGGTATCGATCAGCGCGCCGGTCGTGTCGCGCAGCTCGACGGTCACTCCGGTGATGGGTTGATCGGTGCCGTTGAACACGCCGTCCCCGTTCACGTCGAGCCACACCGAGTCGGTGATCGAGGCAGGCGATACGCCGGCATCGGCGACATCGGTCGTGGCGCCGGTGGCGGCAAAGATCGGGCTGGCGCCTCCGGCGGTCACGTCGGTGTCGGCGCCTGCCGAGAACACCGCACCCGGGTAGTCGACCTGCACGAAGTAGGTGCCCGGAGCGATCCCGACGAAGGCGTAGTCACCACCGGCATCGGTAGTGGTGCCGGTCACCACCACGTCGTCGGCGGTGCCCGCCAGACCATCGGGACCGGGATCGACGAGCTGGACGGCCACCCCGGCGATGCCGTTCTCGCCGACCGCTTGGATTCCGTTTCCGTCGAGGTCCAGCCACACCGTGTCGGCGATCGAGGCGGCCACGATGCCGGCGTCTGCCAGCGTGGTGAAGTCCCCCGAGCCGTTGGCGAGCACGTTCATGGTGCCGTCGGCCGCCGCATCCGAGTCGACGGCCTCGCCTGCTGCCCCGACGGGACTGAAGGCGGCCGGTCCGGCCGGAACCACTTCGACGATGTAGTCGCCCGGCGCGGTGACGAACTGGTAGAGACCCCCGCCGGCGGTGATCGTGGTGGCGATGACGACGGCCGGGGCCGCGGCGTCGTAGAGGTTCACCAACAGGCCGTCCAGGCCCGGCTCACCGCCGTCCTGGATGCCGTCGCCGTCGACGTCGAGCCAGACGAGATCGCCGAGCACGGCTGGCAGCACACCGGCGTCCGTGGCGTCGACGACACCGCCACTGCTCATCGTGACCGCAGTCACCCCGGCGGCGTCGACGTCGGAATCCAGCGTGTCGTCAGCACCCTGATCGGCAGGCGAGAAGTCGCCGCCGAAGGGCAGATCGACGTCGATGGTGTAGTCGCCCGGAGCCACGGAGGTGAACTGGTAGGCACCGTTGACGTCGGTGGTGGTGGAGGCCACGACCATGCTGGCCGCGTCGTACAGCGTCACCGTGGCACCCTCGAGGCCGGGTTCGCCACCGTCCTGAATGCCGTCGCCGTCGAGGTCGAGCCAGACATGGTCCCCGATGGAGCCCGGCGCGTATGCACCGGCATCCCAGTTGGCGGGACCGTCGCCGGAGAACACCGTGAAGGTGGGCGTCACGCCGGCTGCGTTCGGGTCGGAGTCGGCTGACTCTGCCGCGGCATCCTGCGGGGCGAACAGGTACCCGGCCGGGAGGTTGCCGAAGACGATGTAGTACTCGCCGGGGCCGGCCGTGAGGGTGTAGCTGCCGTCCGCAGCGGTTGTCGTCGAGGTGACCAGCACGTCGTCGGCGTCACCGGCGATGCCATTGGGACCGAGGTCGTAGAGGTCCACCGTGACACCGGCGATGCCGGTGATCTCGCCCGCATCCTGGACGCCGTTGCCGTTCGTGTCCTCCCACGCCAGGTCGCCGATCGTGACCGGCTCGTAAGCGCCGGCGTCGACGGAGTCGATGGTGGCGGTGGACTCCACGGTGACGACGCCGCTGGTTCCGATGCCATCCACGTCCGAGTCGAGCGCATCGTCGGCTCCCTGATCCTGGCCTGTGAACACGTAGCCACCGGGCAGGGACGACACCACGACGTAGTAGTCGCCCGGGTCTGCACTCAGCGAGTAGGCGCCGCCACCTGCCGTCGTGGTGGTGGCGACGAAGACGTCGTCGGGGGTACCGACCACGCCGTCGGGCCCGACGGCGTAGAGGTCCACGACCGCACCATCGAGGCCGATCTCGCCGGGATCCTGGATGCCGTCGCCGTCGAGATCCTCCCAGACCAGGTCCGAGACGACACCCTGGGCGAACGCACCGGCATCGATCGATGCCTCGGTCTGCCCGCTGACCAGGGTGAAGGTGCCGGTGGTGCCGGTGGTGTCCGGGTCGGAGTCGAGTCCGGGGTCGCCGCCCTGGCCGGCGGCGGCAAACGCGTACCCGGCGGGCAGCCCGCTGAACACGGCGTAGTACGTGCCCGGACCGGCGGTGATGCTGTAGAGACCGCCTCCGGACGTGGTGTCGGTGCCGGCGGAGACGTCGTCCGGAGTGCCGGCCACTCCATCGGCGCCAACGTCGAACAGCTCCACTCCGACACCATCGAGGCCGGGTTCGCCCGGGTCCTGGACGCCGTCACCATCCTGGTCGTGCCACACCAGGTCGCCGATGACGGCGTCGGTGTTGGCGCCGGCATCGATGGTGGTGGTGACGGCACCGGACGCCAATGAGAACAGCGCGGTGATGCCGGTGAATGGAGCCGGGTCGGAGTCGAGCGCCGGGTCAGCGCCTTGGCTCTGGGCGGACAACGAGTAGCCGGCCGGGAGATTGGTGAAGGCCGCGTAGTACACGCCGGGCGGGATGGCGCCGACGCTGTAGGCACCGGCAGCGTCGCTGGTGTCCGAGCCGACCAGCGTGTCGTCGCCGTCGCCGACGATGCCGTTCGGTCCCGGCGTCAGGATCTGAACGACCACCAGCTCGAGCCCGGAGGTCTCCGCGGGGTCCTGGATGCCGTCGCCGTCCAGGTCGTCCCACACGAAGTCACCTGCCGTGGCATACGCCCAGACTCCGGCGTCGACGTCTCTGGTCGACGAGCCCGAGGTCACGGTCACCACGCCTGAGGTGCCCGTGCCGTCGACGTCGGAATCGACGGTGCCGTCGCTGCCGACGCCCTGCGCGGTGAAGGAGTCGTAGCCGGCCGGCAGCGTGAACACGACGTAGTAGTCGCCTGGCGCCACCGAGCCGAAGGAGTAGGTCCCGGCGGCGGTCGTCGTCGTACCGGCGGAGACGTCGTCGCCCGTGCCCGGCAGGCCGTCCGCGCCGACGTCGAACAGCTCCACGGCGGCGCCGTCGATGGCGGGTTCGCCACCGTCGCGGACGCCGTTGCCGTTGCTGTCCTCGAAGACCACATCACCGATGCTGCCGCCCGTCCACATCGCGGCATCGATGGTGAGATCCGTGGCGCCGGAGGTGAGGGTGAACTCTGCCGTGGCACCGGTGATGGCGTCGGCGTCGGAGTCTGCGGTGTCGTCGGCACCCTGATCGGCCGGAGCGTGCGAATAGCCGGCAGGTGCGGTGAACACCACGTAGTACTCGCCGGGGTCGGCGGTGAGGGTGTAGGCGCCCCCAGCGGCGGTGGCCGTGGTGTCGGCCAGCACGTCGTCGCCGTCACCGGCGATGCCGTTGGGCCCGGTGGAGAACAGCTCGACGACGACCCCGTCGAGTCCGAGCTCGCCGCCGTCCTGGATGCCGTCGGCATCGAGGTCGTCCCAGACGAAGTCGCCCACAGTGACCTGCTCGAAGGCACCGGCATCCCAGCTGGTCAGCGAGACACCCGACGTCACGCTGAACGCTGCTGTTCGGCCGGTGGCCGGGTCGGCGTCCGAGTCGACACTGTCATCGGCTCCGGCATCCTGCGGCGAGAAGGCGTAGCCGCCGGGGAGGACGAATCCGAGGTAGTAGTCACCCGGATCCAGGGAGAGGCTCCAGACACCCGAGCCGTCGGAGGTGGTCGTGCCCCGGAGCGTGTCGTCGCCGGTGCCGGCAACGCCGTCGGCGCCGAGGTCATACGCGTTGATGATGGTGCCGGACACACCGGATACCTCACCGGCGTCCTGAACGCCGTCGGCATCCGCATCGACCCACACGCGGTCGCCGATGCTGCCGGAGCGGAACGCTCCCGCGTCCATGGCCGTCGTGGGCGTGGCAAAACCGACCGAGAAGACGGCGGTGGATCCGTCACCGGGGTCGGCGTCGGAGTCGAGCGACTCGTCGGCGCCGGCATCCTGGGCGGTGAAGCCGTAGCCGGCGGGGAGGCCGGAGAACACGAGGTAGTAGTCGCCGGGTGCCGCATCGAGCGAGTACGCCCCGCTCGAGGTGACGGCCGACGCCACCAGGCTGTCGTCGCCGCCGCCCTCGAGGCCATCTGCACCGAGATCCCACAGCTCCACCGTCACCCCGTCGATACCCGGCTCACCGACGTTCTGGATCCCGTTGCCGTTGGCGTCCTCCCAGACGAGGTCGCCGATGGTCACCGGGGCCAGGCCGGCGTCCGCCGCATCGGTGGCGTCGCTGGACATGGTCGTGGTGATGGTGGCAGTGAGGCCGGCGGCGTCGACATCGGAATCGGTTGCCGTGCCGGCTCCCGACGGCACGAACGAGGCTCCCGGAGGCGCCACCACTTCGACCACGTAGTCACCGGGCACGGTGGCGAACACGTAGGAGCCATCGGCCGCGGTCGTGGTGGTGGCGATGACCGTCGTGAGATCTGCGGCGTCGTAGAGGTTGACCGTCACCCCGGACTGGGCGACGTCCCCGAGGCTCTGCACCTGGTCGCCGTCGAGGTCGATCCACACATGATCGCCGATCAAGGCCGGCTCGAGACCGGCATCGGCCGCGGCAGTGTAGTCGCCGCTCGCCAGGGCGCTGATGGTGCCGGTGAACCCGAAGGCGTCGACGTCGGAGTCGGTGGCGGTGCCGGCTCCGGTGGCCACGAAGGTTCCCCCAACCGGAGCCACCACCTCCACGACGTAGTCACCGGGTAGTGCGGCGAACTGGTAAGCGCCGGAGGCGTCGGTGACGGTGGAGTCGATGACTGTGGTGAGATCGGCGGCGTCGTAGAGGTTGGCCGTGATGCCGCCCGCAGGCACGTCGCCGCCGCTCTGGACACTGTCGCGGTCGAGGTCGACCCACACGTGATCCCCGAGGACCACCGGCAGCAGCCCGGCGTCGGCGCCGTCCAGGAACGTCGCAGACGCGGTCACTGCGATCGAAGCGGTGAACCCGAAGGCGTCGACGTCGGAGTCGGCGGCCTCCCCGGCCGTGGCGTCGTCCTGGAGAGTGAAGGAGGTTCCGGCCGGCGCCTCGACCTGGACCACGTAGTCGCCCGGCAGAATCGTGAAGGCGTAGCCACCCGAGGCGTCGGTCACGGTGCTGCTGAGCGCCGTGGCCAGATTCGCGGCGTCATACAGGTTGACGGTCACGCCGGAGACGCCGGGCTCACCGACATCCTGGGCTCCGTCTTGGTCGGTGTCGAGCCACACGAGATCCCCGAGCTGGACGCTGTCGATGCCGGCATCGGCGAGATCGGTGTAGCTGCCGGAGGTGAGGGCGGCGATGGTGGCCGTGAACCCGGCAGCGTTCACATCGGAGTCGGCAGCCTCACCGGCGGTGACGTCGTCCTGGACCGTGAACGCGCCGCCGGCGGGGGCGACGACCTCGACCGCGTAGGAGCCGGGGACGGCAGTGAAGCGGTAGCCGCCTGATCCGTCGGTGGTGGTGGTGTCGATCACCGTGCTGAGATCGGCTGCGTCGTACAGGTTGACCGTCAAGCCGCCCAAGCCGGTCTCGCCGCCGTCCTGGGCACCGTCGCCATCGGCGTCGAACCACACGTAGTCACCGATGACGGCCGGCAGCACGCCGGCGTCGCCGGCGCTCACGTGACTCACGGAGAGGTCCGTCACCGAGATCGTGGCCGTCAGGCCGAAGGCATCGACATCGGAGTCGGCAGCCTCACCGGCCGTGACGTCGTCCTGCACGGTGAACGAGCCGCCGTTGGGTGGAACCACCTCGACCACGTAGTCCCCGATGCCGACGTCGAACGTGTAGGCGCCGGCGGCGTCAGTGGTGGTCGTGTCGATGGCCGTGGAGAGGTCCGCCACGTCGTAGAGGTTCACGGTGAGACCGGAGAGCGGCGCCTCCACGGGGTCTTGGGCGCCATCTTGGTCCTCATCGAGCCACACGAGGTCCCCGATCTCTGTGGGAAGCACACCGGCGTCGGCCACGCCGTCGTACACACCTGCGGCGGCCGCCACGATCGTGGCGGTGAAACCGCTCGTGTCGACGTCGGAATCGGCCGCCTCGCCGGCGGTGGCGTCGTCTTGGACAGTGAAGGAGCCGCCGGTGGGTGGGATCACCTCGACGACGTAGCTCCCCGGCACGGCCCGGAACTCGTACAGGCCGGAGGCGTCGGTGCTGGTGGTGTCGAGCACGGTCGTCAAATCCGCCGCGTCGTACAGGTTCACCGTGACACCGGCGAGGCCCGGCTCGCCCACGTCCTGGGCACCGTCCCGGTCGACGTCCAGCCACACGAAATCCCCGATGGCGGCGAGGCCCACGCCGGCATCGGCCATGTCGGTGTAGTCGGCGGACGACGTGGCGGCCACGGTCACCCGCCCGAAGGTCGGACCCGGCGCCGGATCGACGTCGGAGTCGGCGGCCTCACCGGCGGTGACGTCGTCCTGCACGGTGAAGGGGGCGCCGGCGGGGGGCACCACCTCGACCACGTAGCTGCCGGGAACCACGGTGTATCCATACGCACCCGCGGCATCGGTGGTGGTCGTGTCCAGCAGCGTCGTGCCGGCGGCGTCGTAGAGGTTCACCGTGATCCCGCTCTCCCCCGGCTCCCCGACGTCCTGGGCGCCGTCAAAGTCGAGATCGATCCACACGAAGTCGCCGATCGTGGCGGGGAGGATGCCGGCATCCGCTTCGTCGAAGTAGGTCCCGGACAAGCCGGCCGAGATGATGCCGGTCGTTCCGTTGGCTACCGCAACGTCCGACCCGTCGGCCGTGCCGATGGTCTGGGTGGTGAATGAGGCGCCGGCGGGGGCCACCACGCGGATGCGGTAGTCACCGGACAGGACTCGAAACTCGTAGCTCCCGTCAGCCGCGGTGACGGTCGTCTCGAGCACGGTGAGACCGGTGTTGTCGAGCAGTTCGACGGTGACTCCGCCGATGCCGGGTTCGCCGGGGTCCTGTCCGCCGTTCTCGTTCTCGTCGAGCCACACGAAGTCGCCGATCAGGGCCGGCAGAATGCCGGCATCCAGCGTCATGTCCACCCCGCCGACGATCGTCGTCGTGATGAGACCCGTGCCGTCGTCGACGTTGGAGTCGAGCGCCACATCCCCGCCCTGGAACTGCGGTGAGAACAAGACTCCGGCCGGCAGGGTGAATTCGATCGTGTAGGTGTCCGGGGTGAGCCGGTCGAACTGGTACTCCCCGTCGGAATCCGAAGTGGTGGTCCCGGCGAGTCCGCCACCTGAGTCGCGCAGCCTGACGTTGACGCCCGCCGCTCCGGGCTCTCCCGGATCCTGGATGCCGTCGCCGTCGAGGTCGAGCCATACGAGGTCGCCCAGGATGATGGGCAGGTAGGCGCCGGCGTCGATGTCGGCGTTCGCTCCCGACACCAAGCTGAAGACTCCGGTCGTGCCCGCAGCGTCCACGTCCGAGTCGATGGTGTCGTCCGCCCCCTGATCCTGGAGGGTGAACTCATATTCGAACGGCGCCGCCGGCGGCTTGGGCGGATTGGTGAAGACGGCGTAGTAGTCGCCAGGGGCGATGCCCTGGATCGAATAGGAGCCGTTGGCGAGAGTGAGGGTCGTGGCGACGAGGGTGTCGTCGGCGTTGCCCGGGATCCCGTCGACGCCGAGGTCGTACAGATCCACGGTGCCGGCGTTGATGCCACCCTCGCCCGCAGTGCGCACCCCGTTGGCGTTGGTGTCGTAGAACAACAGGTCGCCCAGCTCGGCGGGCACGACGCCGGCGTCGGCAGCATCGGGCTGGCTGCCGGAAGCCGCCACCACGAGGACGGCGCCGGCGGCGGTCACGTCACTGTCGAGGGTGTCGTCGCCACCCTGGTTTGCGAGCGCATAGGCCGCGCCCGGGTAGTCGTACTGAATGGTGTAGTCGCCCGGTGCCAGGTCGTCGAAGCTGTAGCGACCGGCAGCGTCGGTCGTCGTGGTGGTGATCAAGGTGAGCCCGGCGTCGTAGAGATTCACGGTGATCCCGGAGATCGACGTCTCGCCATTGGTGGACGGCCGCAGGTCGTCTTCGTCGATGTCCACCCACAACCGGCCACCGATGGAGCCGGGCACGAGGCCGGCATCCGCGGCGTCGAGGTTCACGGCGCTCTGGCCCACGGCGATGGCGGCGGTCTGTCCGGTGACCGTGCTCACGTCCGAGTCGATGGTGTCGGCGACGGCATCCTGGGTGACGAAGTCGAAGCCGGTCGGCGGCACGACCTCCACCACGTAGCTGCCGGCGGCGAGGCCGCCGAACTGGTACGTACCGGTTCCCGACGTCGTCGTGGTCGCAATGACAGTGGTGAGGTCGGCGGCGTCGTACAGATTGACGGTCACCCCGGCGACGCCCGGTTCCCCGGTGGACCCGGCGTCCCCGGTGGTGTCGAGGAAGACGAGGTCACCCACCACGGCGTCGCCGAAGCGGACCGTGGCGCTGTCGCTGGGAGTGATGGAGTTGAGCTCGTCGTCGCTGACGGTGGCCGTGACGGTGTCCGTCTCGGTGGCACCGGCGGTGCCCGTCAGCGTCACGTCGAACGTGCACTCGTAGAAGCTCCCGGCGCCGATCGTCTGGGGCACCGCGCAGGTTGTGGCGTCGAGTCCCGGGTTGGCGGCGTCGGCGATGTCGCCGTGGATGTCGTCGCCGAGCGCCGTCAGGCTGAGCGACTCGGCGCTGGTGTTGGTCACCCGCACGGTGAAGGTGACGCTGCCGCCGAACGCGTTCACCTCACTGGTGCCTGCGGTCTTGGCGACCGTGGCGGTGGGAAGCGCATCGGTGAACGTGACCGTGTGGCTGTCGGAGTCAGACGGCGCCGAGCCGTCGTCGTCGGAGCCGACCGCCGTCACCGTGTTCGTGTGGGTGGCAGCGGCGTTGCCGCTGATGTCCGCATCGAACGAGCAGTTGTAGGTCGTCGATGGCGCGATGGCCACCAGCCCACACGACGAGGCCGAGATCAGCGGGTTCGTGAGCGGCATGGTGATGTCGCCGAACACCGAGTCGCTGAGCGAGCTGAGGGTGACGGTCTCGAAGGTCGACTGATTCTCGACGTCGACCGTGAACGTCACAGTGCCACCCGGCTCGGCGATGGTTGCTGGCCCTCCCTTGGTGACGACGACGGTCGGCACGACATTGGTGAACGTGACGGTCTCACTGTCGTTGCCGGCGACCGAGTTCGTCTCGTCGTCGGACACCGTGGCGGTGACCGTGTTGGTGTGGGTGGCACCAGCGTTGCCGGTGAGCGTCTGGGTGAAGCTGCACGAGTACGCGTTGGCCGCGCCCGGTTGGATGGTCACCGAGGCGCAGTCACTGCCGGGCAACGTGAACAGGTCGCCGAAGACGCTGTCGCTGAGGCTGTCGAGCGTCACGTCCTCCAAAGCGGTGTTCTGGACCGTGACCGTGAACGTGACGCTGCCGCTGGGCTCGGCGACCGTGGAGGAGGATGCGTTCTTGGTGACGGTGATCGAAGGCAGCAGGTCGGCAGTGGTCACCGTCGAGGTGTCGGTGGCCGCCGGTGACAGCGTGTTGCCGTCGTTGTCGGACACCACCACCGAGACGGTGTCGGTCGCCGACGAGTTGTCCGCAGCCGGCCCGGTACCGTCGAAGGTGCAGTCGACCGTCGCCGAGGCCCCCAAAGTGGTGCCCACCAACGCCGCACACGACGACCCGGCCACACTGAACAGATCGTCACTGATCGAGTCGATGGTCACCGCCTCGGCCGTGTTGTTGGTGATCTCCACCTTGAAGGTCACCGCAGAGGACAGACCCGGCGCCTGCTCGGTGTCGGAGAACGTCAGGTCACCATTGGCATCATTGGACTTGACCACCGTGATCGAAGGCACGATGTCGGCAGTGGTCACCGTCGAGGTGTCGGTGGCCGCCGGTGACAACGTGTTGCCGTCGTTGTCGGACACCACCACCGAGACGGTGTCGGTCGCCGACGAGTTGTCCGCAGCCGGCCCGGTACCGTCGAAGGTGCAGTCGACCGTCGCCGCCGCCCCCAAAGTGGTGCCCACCAACGCCGCACACGACGACCCGGCCACACTGAACAGATCGTCACTGATCGAGTCGATGGTCACCGCCTCGGCCGTGTT